>JAGTVB010000361.1 GCA_018224385.1 Gammaproteobacteria bacterium | reverse complement strand
TGTTGCCATGATACAGGGATTTCCATGACTAAACTAGGAAAGCTATATGTGTAAGGAAATGCTGTTACCCCAGGCCAGTTGCTGACCGGCTGCTTGGCAGGCGTCAATGCATTAAACAGCGTGCTCTTCCCGCAGTTAGGGTTACCGGGGAACCCGCAATCCGAGCGCTATAAATGGCAGTTTAAATAGGAGCAGCCTTTTGCGACCTATGGATTCTCACTAACACTTCCAGTATCCACTCACAGCACATGGGGTTGGCGCTGTCGCCATTTCTAGCTCGGCTGCGACGAGATCACAGAGCAGCTTTGTGGAAGAACGCATTGTTGGTAGACCGAAAGCCTTCCTCGAAATCAATCCTCTTTCTCCAGGTTAGACCAAGAGACTTAAAATTCCGCCGTCAGCCGAATCCCGGGAATCACGCCCTTGGGACCGCCTCCCCCCTCGAGTTGCTCGTCCTGATACTGTAGGTCGGCGGTTACGGCAAAGTAGTCGTTAAACAAGAACCGAACATAGGCCTCGAATACTTGAGTTCGGTCGATGCCTGCATTACCGCTCTGCAAATAGCCATAGGCAATCCCGATATTGTCTTGCGCGCGCCTCCAAAGACGACCGCTAATGTCCAGCCCCCCCGAGTAAATCGCCTCATAATCGATCGCTGCCTTGTTATCCTGCCAACCAAATCGAACAAACGCACCGAGGATGTCACCGAATTCCTGGTCGAAGGACAACAACAGCGCCCCGCGAGACTCGGTGTTGGTTCCCTCCGGGTTGAGAAAATCGTCGCTCGCTCCGCTGAGAATAATTCGGTAATTTCCCTCGCCGAAGCTCGTCGCCAATCTGTAGCCAAGCTGTAGGCCGTAGTACCAGAAACTGTTACCGTTATCATTTTCGCCAATATTCATGACCACACCTTTCACGCCAACAGCACCCGATTGCCACTCTAGGGCACCGCCGATGTCATAGGAGGGCAGGAACACATTTGGTCCATTCACCAGTGCTGGATTCATGAACTGGGTGTATTCATCATTGGAATAAGCGTTCTCGTCGAGGTAATCGGTGGCGTCTATGAGTCCACCTGTTAGGCCAAGCTGGTGGTTTTCGGAAAACTTGAAGGTGTGCTTGTACCAGGCCGTGAGCAAGTAATCACGATCCCGACCGCCGATGTTCTTGACATCGTCTTCAAGGTCGCCCCCCCACGCGCCAACAGTAAACGGTGTCTTGTCGTTCAGGCCATTATCCGCGGCAAAGCCGAACTTCACGAACAGCTCGTCTCGCACCGTCGGCTGTAAGCTAACCTCGGGCTGGAATGCAAAGGCGCCCCCGCCTTCGTCCCTGCCGCCGTCGTCACGATCGAGGAACTGGTATTGGTAGATGCCAGCGACCACGCCGCCAAGCGTGAGCGTGGGCTCACCCTGCTTTCCCATAATGAACTCCAATGCCAAGCCTGAGCGCGGCACTGTGAGCAATGACACAACCACCAGACCAGGCCAACATATGTTTTTCTTCGGATTCGTTATGGCAAGTTGCATAGCCAAGATCTCGTTTTTATTAATGAATTGAATAGATAGCAGGGATCCCCCTAGCCTCCCATCTCGACAGGCATCGCCTCCCACCCCGAGCAACGCGTTTCCCCGAAACCACCGACAGCGATTTGCCACCGGCGCCTTATCCTCAGACGTGCACCATCCCACGCTAAGTGAACGGCAACACTCTCGAGCTGCTGTTACAATGCCAAGGTATTTGAGTAATGCTTCTCATAATGAGAATATATATTATTCGCGATTAGACCGTCAATGGCGGCTTGCTGCAAGTAAAACTCCTCTCGTCAGGAAAATATCGGGTGCCGTCCTGAGCACGAACGCCCAACAAGACAGACAAAATGAACAATGAGTAGAGCTCTAGACCATCGCGCACCCAGAGTTGGGGACATCAATGAAGGCAACAAACATGAGAACGCGCAGTGTACCGAACGCGTGCAACGGATTATCCGCGCTACGCGATCCAGATCCAATCTCGATCACAAAAGCATTCGGCGTTTGACCGGATTGACGACGGCTCGCAATCGCGGGTAGATTGTCAGGCCGTAACGATAACGGTTCCCCGATAGGCGTGCGCCGACCGGGGTCAAAAGGGAACATGGTGCGGTACTCAACTGCGAGTCACCAATGCCATGGCTGCCCCCGCAACTGTAAGCAGCGAGTCGCATCCACTGGTGGCCACTGGCTGAGAACAGCTGGGAAGGTCGGGTATATGACAGTGACCTGCGAGCCAGGAAACCTGCCGCAATCGTGCTTCGAGAGTTGTTCCGGGCGGGGTGTCCGGGGTGAGAGGCAATGATGAAACCCACGCAAAGGCGGTGCGCCGAGCGTACATCGCCACCCTCTCTCCTGGGGTCTGTCCGCCGCTTGCCAGGGGAGAGACACCATGCACATCATGGAAGGCTTTTTGCCTCCAGCTCACGCCGCCGCCTGGACGGCGGCTGCTGTCCCCTTCGTGGTAGCGGGCAGCCGCAGCATCGCCCGAATCCTTAAGGAGAATCCGCAGGCAAAGCTGTTGCTCGCCACCTCGGGCGCCTTCGCCTTCGTGCTCTCGGCGTTGAAGCTCCCGTCAGTAACAGGCAGTTGCTCTCATCCGACCGGCACGGGTTTAGGCGCGGTATTGTTCGGTCCCTCGGTCATGGCGGTGGCCGGCGCTATCGTCTTATTATTCCAGGCACTGCTCCTCGCCCATGGCGGCATCACCACCTTGGGCGCTAATGTCTTCTCCATGGCGATTGTCGGGCCTTGGATCGCCTACGGTGTGTTCCGGGGGATCCGCGGTTTGAGGGGTTCACTCGCCGTTGCCGTATTCTTCGCAGCGATGTTGGGCGATCTGGCGACCTACGTAACCACTTCGGTGCAGATTGCGCTCGCGTTCCCCGATCCAGCGAGCGGATTTACCGGAGCCCTGCTTAAGTTCACCAGCATCTTCGCGTTCACCCAGATTCCGCTCGCGATCATTGAAGGCCTGCTAACGGTCATCATCATCAACCTCTTGAGTCAGTACAGCCGTTCCGAGCTGGTCGGGCTCAGGTTCATCCCGGGGGAAGCCAAGTGAAGCGCACCAACGTGATTCTGCTGATTGTCATTGCTGTGCTGCTTTTGGTGCCCCTGCTACTGCCGGTCGCGGATCATCTGGATGAGCCGTTCAGCGGCGCGGACGGGCAAGCCGAAGCGGCGATCGTGGAAACCCACCCGGACTACCAGCCCTGGTTTGAATCGTTCTGGGAGCCGCCGAGCGGTGAAATCGAGAGTCTGCTGTTTTCATTGCAGGCGGCGCTAGGCGCCGGGCTACTCGGTTATTACTTCGGGCTGCGCCGAGGCCAGGCTGAAGGCCGCGCCCAGGAGAGCCCCCGTGTTGACCAGTGATGGCTTCGCTTGGACCAACCGCTGGCACCGGCATCATCCCGCTGAGAAAGGATTACTGGCCGGAGGCATGCTGGTTCTCGCGGTCACTTTGCCAGCGCCGACCACCGCCCCGATCATCATTGCCGTTATGTTTGTCACGACGGTGTTGGGCGCCGGTATTCCCGCCGTGACCTGGTTGCGGCTGATGGCGCTTCCCAGCGGTTTTCTCATCACCAGCGTGCCCTTTTTAGCCTTATCCCTGAATTTCTCCTCGGGGCTCCAGGTGGTTTTTTCTCCGCAAGGCCTGGAAGTCGCGCTAAGTGTCTTGCTGCGTTCCCTTGCTGCCGTTTCCTGCCTCACTTTCCTGACGCTGACCACGCCCACCATTGATCTCGTACCGCTGTTGCGCCGGGTCGGGGTTCCGCCAGCGGTGGTGGAGATCATGCTGCTCACCTATCGACTGGTGTTCGTGTTCTTGGAACGGGCCGCCACGGGCCACCAGGCGCAAATCGCCCGACAAGGCTACGTGGGCCTTCGCAACACCCTGCGTTCCTTGGGATTACTCGTGACCAGCCTGTTCCAGCGCTCCCTGGAGCGCTCCCGGCGCATGGAGATCGGGCTAACAGCTCGGGGATTTCAGGGCGAGCTGCGGGTACTCGCACCCAAGCGCTCCATCTCACGGGCTCGCGTGGCCAGCGCCGCAGGCCTGCTGCTCGGGGTGGCGGCGGCCGGGCTCGTTCTCGATGCGACCGTCCGGTGACCTCAATTGCTCTCGCGGCCAACGGCATTGATTACACCTATCCGGGAGAGGTTCGGGCCCTAAAACAACTCGACCTCACCATCGAAAAGGGCCAAAGGCTCGCCATTCTGGGCGCCAATGGGTCTGGGAAAACCACTCTGCTCTTGCACCTCAACGGCACCCTGCGGCCAAGCGCCGGCCGCATTCTGATCGATGGCCGCCCCTTGTCCTATGATCGCCGCTCCCTCGTGGCGTTGCGCAGTCGTGTCGGTCTGGTCCTGCAAGAGCCTGACGATCAATTGTTTTCCGCCAACGTCTATCAAGACGTTTCTTTCGGGCCATTAAACCTGGGTCTCTCTGAAGCAGCTACGCGCAGCCGCATCGACGCGGCGCTGGAAGCGCTGCGCATTAGTCATCTGCGCGACCGGGCGACCCACATGCTGAGCTTCGGCCAGAAGAAGCGGGTCGCAATTGCCGGTATGCTGGCGATGCAACCAGAGATCCTCATTCTCGACGAACCGACCGCGGGGCTGGATCCCCATGGCGTGAATCATCTGCTCAGCGTGTTGCATAGACTCCATGAGACGGGAACCACGCTGGTTTTCTCCACCCACGACGTCGATCTAGCCTATACCTGGGCTGACCAGATCGCGGTTTTCGCCGACGGGACGGTGTTGAAACAAGGCGAGGCCGCTGCGATGCTGGCAGATCGGGAACTGCTGCGTACTGCTCGACTCAAGATGCCGCTCATTCTGGAAATCGCTGAGGCGCTGTATTGCAGACGGCCCGCTTGGGCAGCAATCGGACCACCGCGCTCCAAGGACGCTTTGTTGCACTTACTCGAGCAAACTATCGGCGGCCCTCAGTAGTGAGCTGCAATCCGCCCCGACACGGCGCCATGAGCCCTGAGAGGTGGTGAAAAAAACCGTAGCGAGCAGCCCGAGAGCGAGGCGAACGGGGCAAAGCCGCGAGACCTATAAAGTTGATAGGCGAGGAACGAGCACCGCCCAACGCGGCTAGCGGCGGGCGCAGAAGGTTTATTCACAACCTCTCAGACGAGGGTATCGACGGCCCCCAACGGCCGCCGTTAAATCTACAGGGACATGTTCACGACGTCTCTCAGGCAGATGAGTCGACTGGTACCCGCCCACCAACTCATCGTGGGTGCATAAATTTGAGCTCACAAGCTTTCGACGGGTGCGGTCGGTCGGGTTACGCCCGCTGGCCACGAGTCGCCAAAATGACGAGGCTAATCACTGACCAAGCGGGCTTGCCTATTGGCCTCGGCAAAGGTCATGACGTCTGTATGCACATGCACGGCGGCATCGATGATGCCCATGGCTAAGGCCGCCCCGGTTCCTTCTCCCAGGCGCATCCCCAGCTGCAAAATGGGTTCTAGACCCAGATGCTTGAGCATGATCCCATGCCCCGGCTCTTCCGATAGGTGCCCAGCGAACATGTAATCCACGCAGTGGGCACAAAGGAGGTGGGCGATGAGCGCCCCCGCCGTGGAGATGAACCCGTCTACCACCACGGGTTTCTTGTGAAAGGCCGCCGCCAGAATACAGCCGGCGATGCCCCCGATCTCGAACCCGCCCACCTTGGCGAGCACATCCAGCCCGTCGTCCGCAGACGGCTGGTGGAGCTCCAGGGCCTTCACGACCACGCTTTTCTTGCGTGCGAGCCCCTCGCTATCGACGCCCGTACCGCGTCCAACCATGTCATCGATGCTGGCCTTGCAAACACACATACCGATCCCCGCCGACGCCGTGGTATTGCCGATACCCATATCGCCAGTGCCGATGAGATGACAGCCCTGCGCGAAGCTTTCCGACGCCACTAGAAACCCTTTCATGACCGCCTCTTCCGCCTGCTTGCGTGTCATCGCGGGCGCTCGGGTAAAATTTCGGGTCCCCTTGGCGATGCTCTGCATTCTCAATTTATCTGTATTAGGCAATGCTTTCACAGCGAGCGCTTTTGCAATGCCCATATCCACCACCAGCACCTCTGCCCCGGCGTGGCGGGCGAGGGCGTTGATGCCGGCCCCGCCGGCCAGAAAAGTGCCTACCATCATCGCGGTGATGTCTTGGGGATAGGCGCTCACCCCCTCCCTCGCAACGCCGTGGTCTCCGGCAAACACCAGAATGGCTTTTTTGTTCACGTCCGGACTGAGGGTACCGCCGATACCGCATAACTTTTCGGCAATGTCATGGAGCTTCCCAAGCGCTCTCGGTGGCATCACCAGTTGAGCGGTTCGCCCGCGCGCCTTGGTTACGATTTCTTTATCGACGGGCGCAATTATCTCCAATACATCAGAAAGCGTTTCATTCATGGTATTTATGCTTTTCTCGAATCCGGTGAGGCGCCGCTCAAGATGGCTCGCCGAACGAGGGACGTTAATCGCTACCGATACGTTTCTTGGTCTTGCAGCCACTGCCCGAGCTCACGGCGCAACCGCGCGTTTTCTTCAGCTCCCTTCACCGAAACACGAAACCACGCCGGAGAAAGCCCGGCGAAATTGGCGCAGTCACGCACCAGAATGCGACGGCGGCGCAGGTGTTCGCAAAGGGCGGCGGCCGCTCCCGTCGCCAACTTGCCAAGCAGGAAGGTCGCGGCGCCCGGGTAGAAGCGAACGCGGTCATCGTGTGCGAAGCACTCCAGCCAGAGATTCCTTTCGTGGGTACAAAAAGCGCGGGTTTCGTCCGCATGGGCAAAGGCAGCATCTTCGTTTTCGGCAAGATACTCCACGGCCATTGCTGCCAGGGCGTTGACGCTCCAAGGCGGGCACCACGAGCGGATCTTCTCCATGATCTCCCAAGGGCCGTGGACGAACCCTACCCTCAGGCCCGCCAGTGCATACATTTTAGAAAGAGAAATGAGGACCAAGGCGTTGGGAAGCGCCTGCTGCGCCAAGGACAGGGCCTTTTCCGGCCCGCAAAATGGGAGATACGACTCATCGATGACAAACAGCGTTTCAGGGCATGCGCGTACCAGATCCGCTAACGTATCCGAGGGCGTAAACACCCCCGTCGGATTATTGGGATTGCAGAAGAAAACCACGTCGAACGCTCGAACTTTGCGACGGATTTCCTCTAGATCTGGAACAAACGCCCGCGCCGTATCCAAGAATGCGTACCCAACAGGCACCCCGACAAGTGTGCACGCATCATGGTAATCCGCATAGGTGGGCACCATGACCAATGCGTTCTTTATTCGCAGGGCTTGCGGGATCGCGTAGATGAACTGGGTCGTCCCGTTTCCCATGGCAAGGTTCTTGGGTGAGAGTCCCATCCAACGGGCCACGTGCCGCACCGCAGATTGAGCATCCGGTTCGGGCAGTGGAACGGCCTCCGTGATCCGCTTCGCCAGATAGGTAAAGAGACCCGGCACTGGGCCTAAGGGGTTTAGGTTGCTGCTGGCATCGAGAATCTCCGCCGCGTTACAGCCGAGCTTTCTCGCCGCCTCGTGCACATTTCCCCCGTGCCCACGGATCACACCGATGACCTCCCTGCCAGGGCCAAGAACATGATGGCTTCAGCTATCTCGTTCATCGCCCCCAGCATATCCCCGGTCACACAACCGATACGGCGGCGATAAAACCGGACCATGCCGAGAGAAACAGCCAGGAAAGCCCCATGGAGCAACAGTACTCCAAAGCCGAGCCCAAATGACAGCAGTGCCGGCACAAATAGACCGAGAAACGCGGAGTCGCTAAAGGATCGCCCAAAAAAAGGCTTGCCTGTACCCTCCTTTCTGCCATAGGGAAGGGCCCGAAGAGCAAACAGCATGCTCCCACGTGCATAGGCGGGCACCAGCAGGATGGCAAGAAAACGGTCACTGGAAAGCTCCGCTAGAGCAACCGCCTTTAAGGCCAAGCACAGCACCACGGCCAATAAACCCATGGCCCCCACGCGACTGTCCTTCATGATAACCAGGGCGCGCGCTTTGCTATGGTGCCCTAGGAGCCCATCGGCCGTATCTGCAAGCCCGTCTAAGTGCAGCCCGCCGGATAGAACGGCGAGCAGGATCACGTCCAAAACAGCAACCAAAACCGGCGACCAAATCAGGCAGGCCAGAAAATCCCACACCGCCACCATCAGGCCGAGCAACAACCCCACCAATGGGAAAAAAGGAACCATGGCCTTGGGGGAGAAATTCGCCCCGCCGTTAACCGGCAGGATCGTCAGAAAACCCAATGCCGCACGCAAGCCCTGGACCGCGTCGTCCTGCGCTTGCCGCGTCACGTCAACGCCGGGGACTTCACGGGAACCGCAATGCCGGCTACCATCCAGACGACCTGATCCGATGCGCCGGCGACGATTTGATTGAGCTTTCCGGACAGATCCCGGAACCGCCGCGCGAGCGTATTTTCCGGCACGATACCGCCGCCCACCTCATTGGACACCAGTATGACGGGCCCGCCCGCCGCTCCCAGGGCCTCAGCGAGCGCACCAAAGCAGTCTTCAAGGCGCTCATTTTCCAACCCCTCCATGAGCAGATTGGAAAGCCACAGGGTAAGGCAATCCACGAGAATTACGCGATTCTCGGCCGCGGTTTCCATAATGACCTCTGCCAGGGCCAGAGGCACTTCTCGGGTTATCCAGCCCTCCCCGCGTTCGCGTCGGTGGATGTCCACGCGCTCACGCAGTTCCTGGTCCAAAGGCACGCAGGTTGCGATATAGATTTTGTCAATTACTCCTAAAGAATCCGCCAAAGCCAAGGCATGCGCCGTTTTTCCGCTCCTGCATCCGCCGATGATCAGAGTGTTCCGTTTCATGCCGCGCACTCCTTGATTTTCTGAGGGAAAACACCCGCACCGAACCGGGGGTCGAGCGACGGCCCGCCACGGAGTAGGATAACGGGCACCGTGGGCGATTAACCATAACCCCCCTTTTTGAGCTTATGCCTGCAAAAACTTTAATGGTTCAAGGAACCACCTCCGATGCCGGAAAGAGTGCGATCGTAACCGGGCTATGTCGCCTATTGCACCGGCGCGGCATAGCGGTAGCACCATTCAAGCCACAGAACATGGCTTTAAATAGCGCGGTCACCCGTGATGGCGGCGAAATCGGCCGAGCCCAGGCGGTGCAAGCCCAGGCAGCGGGGCTGGAGCCGCACACCGACATGAACCCGATTCTGTTAAAGCCCAACAGCGACATCGGGGCCCAAGTCATCATCGGCGGCAAGGCCGTTGCGGAGATGGATGCCCGGCGCTATCACGCCTTCAAGCCACAGGCCATGGCGTCGGTCCTTGCGGCACACCGACGGCTTGCGGCACGCTACGACGTGATCCTGGTGGAAGGCGCCGGCAGTCCCGCCGAGATTAATCTGCGGGACCACGATATCGCCAATATGGGGTTTGCCGAAGCGGTGGATTGTCCCGTCATTCTGGTCGGTGACATCGACCGCGGCGGCGTCTTCGCCCAGCTCGCCGGCACCCTCTCGCTGCTGGCCGCAACTGAGCGTGCCCGGGTCAGGGGACTTATCATTAACCGTTTCCGCGGCGATCCGGCCCTGCTGGAAGCCGGTATCCATTGGCTGGAAGCATATACCGAGAAGCCGTTCCTTGGTGTACTGCCCTACCTGAGCGGACTGTATCTGGAGGCAGAAGATGGACTGGCCCGCCGCGAATCGTACGCCGAGAGCCAAGGCCGCTTTCAGGTAATCGTACCGGCGCTACCGCGCATCAGCAACCACACCGACTTCGAGCCGTTAGCGTTGCATCCCCAAGTCGAACTGCGTTATGTGGGCCCCTTACGCACCATTCCACCGGCCGATCTCGTCATCCTGCCGGGCAGCAAGAGTGTGCGCGCCGACCTCGATTGGCTGCGTCGACAGGGGTGGCCTTCGGCCATCCAGCGCCATCTGCGCTACGGCGGCAAAGTCATCGGCATCTGCGGGGGGTTCCAAATGCTCGGTCGTGCGGTGCACGACCCCCAAGGTGTAGAGGGCCCTGCCGGCAGCAGTCCTGGACTCGGGCTGCTGGAGATTGAGACCGTTCTCGAAAGGCACAAACAATTGCGTCGGCTCGAAGGGCAGTTGGTAATGGCCAAAACCCCGCTTTGCGGCTACGAAATTCATGCGGGGCGTACCACAGGCCGCGCACTGAAGCGGCCGGCAATCGATTTAGCGGGCCGCTATGATGGCGCCGTGTCCGAAGATAACCAGGTGCTGGGAACCTACCTGCACGGTCTATTCGAAGCGCCGGCGACGACCGCCGCCCTCCTGCGTTGGGCCGGGCTTTGCGCACCCGGGACGCTCGACTACGACGCCCTTCGGGAAGCGGGTATCGAACGCATTGCCGATGCCATAGAAACCCATTTGGCGGTGGAGCGCGTTCTTGAGTGGCTGATCTGAAAGCTCTGGGCACAAAGTTAACCAGCGTAGTCGCTCTCCAAGGATGCCCAACTCGGCACCGTCGTCACCTGTTCTTATAACGGTAAGCAAAATTCCCTAAAAACCTCCCGTTCTAGGGGAAGGCGCCCTAGTGCATGGAACGGCGCACTTCGAACTGAACCGTAATCTCTCCGTTCTGTTCAAATTCCAACGTGAGCGGGAAGCGGTCCCCGGCAACCAGCGGCTGCTTGAGCCCTATAAGCATGAGGTGCTTACCGCCCGGCTCCAGCACGGTGCGATCCCCCGCATCCACCTCGATGCGCTCTACCTGGCGCATCATGATCATGTCGCCTTCCATCAGGTGGGTGTGCAGCTCGACCGTTTCCGACACCGCGCCCCAGGCAGCGACCAGCCAGTCCTTATTGGCGGCGTCGTTGACGAGGGTGACATAGGCCGCGCCATTGCTAACCCCCGGCGGCGTTTCCCGAGCCCAGGCATCCTCGACGCGCAGGTTGTCAGCGGCCTGGAGGGCCGGCAGGCAGGCCAGCAACAGCCAGCCGATGAATGTCTTGCATAATAGGTATCTGCTGCTCATAACTTGATCCTTTCGGCGTCTGCGTGTGGTGCGGGCAACGTCCATCCGGCGCTGCTCGTCTCGCTCTACTCAAAGGTTGCCCCATTGCAACCCCATAGCACAAATCCGTGGCGACCAATTGAAACGCCACATCAGTCATCGCTGCGCCATCGCACCTTCCGCCCTAACCGCACAAGTGTTTGCTGGCGGCGCGATCCAGCGGCTCAGGCTCCAGTCCGAGGTAGGTCTTGCGCAAGTGATCCCACATCGCCAGATGTTCCCAGCGCGGCTCCTGCAACACCCGTTGTTCACCGGTCAAGTACGGATTGGGAAGAAACACGGTCAGCTGCTGCTCACCCTTGCCGTTAAAGAGTCGCAGCCCCCAACTGCTCGGGCGGCCGTCCTCTCCGAGCCGCCGGTAGAGCTCGGCACGTGCGGTACGCCGATGTTGCGCCAGCTCCGCCGAAGTCGGGTCGCGGAGAGTCCCTTTATTCTCGCCGATGCATAGATGGAAATGCCAATGGCCGAAATCCACTGTCAAATAGCCATCCAAGAGAGTGATGCGCTTTGGCGCATTGGAAGCACGCACCTCCCACACCGCGCCCTGAACGGCCGTGCCAAAGTAAATCTGATCCCAGTAATTCTGAAATACATCCGTAAGCAGGGAATGCAGACAGCCGGTATCAATTGGCAAAGGAAATACCTCGAGTGTGCCGTTACCAGGCTCAGTCACCAGGGTTGAGTGAACCACATTGACTCCTCCTTATGTTGACGCAGCGGGGGTGGCACGCCCGCGCCCTGTCGTTTGCTCGGCTGCGAACATTAGGTATTTTGATGGCTGCGATCGCCGCAAAAAGCTTCGCTGACCACATCAGGTGTTGAGCCAGTGCAGCCCATAGATTGCGGCCAGGCCTGCCGCCAGACCCAGCCCGCCACAAAGCAGCGTCAACTGCAGCGCCCGGTGCAAGTGGCACTCATCGAGCGCCGCGGGCCAATGGGGTTCGCCGATGTAGCGGTCGTTTACGTTCACTCCGTTTCGATAGATGGGCCCCACCAGGCGTATACGCAGGGCACCGGCGTAGGCGCCTTCACTCCACCCGCTGTTGGGGCTTGGCAGTACGCCGTGAAAGCGCCAAGCGCTTCGCACTGCGTCCACAGGGTGGAGCCGAAGCAAAGCGGCGGCAACCGCAATCACCGCAACCGACAGCCGCGCCGGTAGCCAGTTAACCAGATCATCGCTGCGCGCCCCGGCCCAGCCGAAACGCCGATAGCGGCTGTTCTTGTAGCCCACCATGCTATCGAGCGTCGAGATCACCTTGACCGTAACGGCCGCCGGCAATCCCCCCAGGCAAAGCGCCCAAAGCGGTGTCAGTACGCCATCGATGATGCTTTCAGAAAGCGACTCGATGGTAGCACGCACCACTGCCGGCCGATCCATGCGGTCCGTATCCCGGCCCACCAGCCAACCGACCCAGCATCGAGCCTCCTCGATATTCGGCAACGACCGATGGACACGGCGGGCGTGATCCAGAAGATCCCGAAGCGAGAGCAAATGCCAGGCGAGCCACACGTCCCAACACCAGGCGGCAAACGGGTGCCAGGAAAGAAGAGCCCCATGCACACCGGCCCACAACGCAACGGCGGTCACCACCATGGCGATCCAGTGCAGCACCCCGCCGAGGTAACCATCCATGCCCAGGACGCGCAAGGCCCGTTCATAATGCATGGCGAGGTCGCCAAGCAGTCGGATAGGGTGCCACCGGTAGCGGGGATCGCCGAAGGCGAGATCCAAGAAAAACGCCGGCAGCACTACCGAAAACGGATTCTCGGTAAGCGCATCCAGTCCAGCGAACATGTGGGGCTCCGTGCCTCTAGGACATGAATCCGGAAAAGCCGCCACCGCGACCCGCCGGGTCAGAGCGGCGCGTTCGGCGAACTAACCTCCCTGCGAGACGGGAGAGAAGCCAGTAGCTTCATAAAGACAGCGTGGTCTAGCGGCTTGACCAGGTGCTCATCGAATCCGGCCTTTTTCGACTTGCGTCGGTCTTCTTCTTGACCCCAACCGGTCAGGGCCAGCATTACGATATCCGTGCCCCAGGGCTGTTCGCGAATTTGACGGCAAGCGTCATACCCGTTCAACTTCGGTAAGCCGATATCGAGCAACATTACGTTTGGGCGAAACTGCTTGGCCATTTCGACGGCCGCCACGCCATCGTAGGCCAGCCGGGTCTCATGGCCACTTAACCTCAGTAGCATCGCGAGGGAGTCCGCGCTGTCTTTGTTGTCATCCACAATGAGAATGCGGCGGGGCATGGCTTGCTCCTTGACAGTCCCGGTTGGGGGCTGGTAAGCGTGTCGCTCCTCGGCAAGAATCGGCAGGCAGACCAAAAACTCACTACCGCGGCCCAATCCTTCGCTGCGTGCCTCAATCCTTCCACCGTGCATCTCGACCAGCCGCTTCACCAGCGTCAGGCCGATGCCGAGCCCCCCGTGCGCGCGTTCCAACGCCCCATCGAGCTGTGCAAACATCTCGAAGATGTTCTCGAGCTTACCCGGAGGAATTCCGATACCGGTGTCCTTTACCGCCACCACCACAGCGCTGTCGCGAAGTTCAGCGGTGAGCCTAATCGTTCCTCCTCGCGGCGTGAACTTGCAGGCGTTGTTAAGCAAGTTGCAAAAAACCTGGGCCAAGCGGACCGGATCGCCATCGAGATACACGGGCTGTTCGGGCAAGACAACGTTGAACGCCTGATCCTCGGCCCCGGTTCGTGACCGGCAGATCTCGACGGCCTGATGGATGATGGACGCCAGCTCGACCCGCGTCTTGCGAAGCTCCAATTTGTCCCGCGTGATGCGGCTGACATCGAGCAAATCATCCACCAACCGCACCATGTGGGCCAACTGCCGTTCGATCAGATCGCGGGCCTCCCGCAGCGTGTCGGCAGCGCCATCGGCCCGTTTGATGATCTCCAATGAGTTGTAGATGGGCGCCAGCGGGTTGCGCAGCTCGTGGGCCAGGGTAGCGAGGAATTCGTCCTTGCGCCGGTCGGCTTCCCGCAGCGCTTCCTCGACCCGCTTGCGATCGGTGATGTCGGTATTCATGCCAACCCATTCCCGGATCCCGCCGCTTTGATCCAGGACAGGGACGCCCCGCGCCGCCATCCAACGATAATGACCGTCCTTCGCACGCACGCGGTACTCGGTCACGTAGATGCTCCGGTTGGCAACGGCCTGCGTCCAGGCCTCCTTGGTCCGCTCCCGGTCCTCGGGATGGATGACGTTCAGCCACCCCCACCCCTTCCACTCTGCATAGCTCTGCCCGGTGCAAGCTCTCCAGGAGGGCGAGTCTTCCGTGACCCAACCGTCCGGATCGGTCGTCCAGATGATTTGCGCTGTGGCGGTCACCAGGGCTCGAAACCGCTCTGATTGCCTGCGCAGTTCCTCTTCCGCGCGGCGTTTTATCGTCGCATCTCGAAAAACCAGCACGCAACCGGCCATACGGCCTCGCTCGTCTCGAATTGGCGAAGCACTGTCCTCAATCGCTCGCTCGGTGCCATCCTTTCCAATGAGAACCGTATGGTTAGCCAGTCCGACGATGACACCTTCCCGAATGACCCGTGTCGCCGGATTTTCCACCGTCTGATGTGTCTGCTCGTTGACGATTCGAAACACCGTTTCTAGCGGCTGTCCCGCCGCCTCGTTCAAGGTAAAGCCCGTCAGCAACTCGGCGACCCCGTTCAGGTAGGTGATGCGGCCTTGCGTGTCGGTCGAGATCACCGCATCGCCGATGCTGGCGAGCGTGATCCGTAGCAACTCCCGGTGCTCTTCGGCCTGACGTTGGGCAACACGCATCCTTTCTCCGAAGCCGATAATGAGGGAGCAGGAAACGACGTAGGCGAGCAGACCCATGAGATTTCCGGCATCGCTGAAGTCGAACCCGCCCCGAGGTCGGCTGAACAAGTAGTCACTGGCTAAGTAGCCGAGAATGGCAACGACCAGGGCAGGCCGGTAGCCGCCGAACCAGACAGCGGCAGCAACTCCCGCAAACAGCGTGACCAGCGGCACCTCATAGCCGAGCCACGGGTCGAGCAACGCCCGTAGCGCAACCGCTCCCGCTAGCACGAGGATCGCCAAGAGGTAGCCAGTCACGGCAGAAAGCCACCTTGAGCGCAACGCTTTCTTGTCGTCGATTCTTCTGGTGAACATGTAAAGCTCAGCTGCCCACGGCCGAGTTCAACTCGACCCATGGATGGCAACCATGGGATGAGCCGAGGATCATGGCAATGGTGAATCAAGCCATGCTCCTGCACCCCGGGCGGGAGACCGCTTGGAATGCCCCGGCGCGGTCACACGATAGCATGCCGCCCCCTCCGCGCGAAGCGGTCCGAAGGAGCAGCCGTACAGCGGCGGCGAGCAAACCCTAGCGAGGGATCAGCGTCCGAACGAGTCAGTACGACGCCAGCGCCCACCAAGGACGGCAGATAGGACAAGCGCGGCGGGCTATACAGCGAAATTTCATATGCTTAGGACTTGCGCTCTGTCCAGCGCACCACCGCAGACCGATAGTAACCGGAGTGTTTGGATTTTCGGCCATGGTCATCGTTTCGTCCGGGGGGCAGCCAGTCGCCTTGCCTCAAGGGACGTCGTGAATACATCCTTGTAGACTTGAGTCCGGCATCCATGCCGGTCACACCCTTGGGGCAAGGCGACTGGCTGCCTACAGATTCTGGGTGCGGTTTTAACCTCTGAATAGTGACGCTGACGAAACCATGACCATGGCCGGATTTTCCATCGAGTCCGAGCCCATTGATTTCTCACCGATCGCGCCACTTTTGTGCAAAGCCCCAGACGAGCGCATGGGCTACCAGTTGAGGCACGCTCCGGTCCGATAGCTCTAGTAATCGGCACCTGAAATCGGCATAAAGCTCGGGCCGGATAGCCACCGCAGCAGCCATTACTGCGCAGTGATTGGCGAGTGCCTCATCCCGCGTTTCTATATTGAGAATGCCTGCCTCGAGCGCATCGAGCACCTCGGCAACGGCATATGCACTAGCGACCGGTTGCGGATCATGAACTAAAGCCATGCCGTTTTTCATCGCGAACGCCGCCTGCTCGGGCCCAAGTTCACGCTCCGCTACCGTTCCGATCATCTCCAGCGTCACTCCAAACCGTGCCAGTGCCGCCAATATGCTGCGACGCAGCGTTGGGGCGAGACCATTCTGCTGAAGCAGGCTTCGAGTAGTGGCTGCGTACACCGCCTCGCACAAGATCTCACCGAGCGTATTGTGCGATCCAATCAAGCGGCGTTCCCAATCACCGTTGCCCGGTAACGGGGCACAGAGCGCAAACTGATCCGTACCGGTGCCGGTAGCGAGCTTGTGAGACTGAAGGCTGGGTATGCGCAGATCCAATAACGCGGTCGTTTTCGCCTCCGTGAGCATGGACACCGCTTTGGCCAGACAGCCCGACGTGCACGGTCGATTGAGGAACACGAGATGCACAACGGTGCCGCCGCCGGGGTTGCATTCCACCTTATCGCACTCAGTTTGCGTCTCATGCCAGGGCGCCGGATCCCCGGCTCGTGTGGCATTGGCAAGCACTCCCGCTGTCGCCACTACCGTCACTGTGAGCTCTCGTTGGGTCGCCCGCGACAGGGCTGCGCATTGCATGTTAGCGGCCGTGCTCATCAGCACGGACCGTTCCGGATCAACCCCTGCTTCTTCGCAGGCCAGCCGATGACACCCGTCCTGGCCGTGTTCCCGCCAACGCCGCATCGCGGCGGCATCGTCCTTGCCCTCGCAGCTTTGGTGGTTCACGACAAATGAGCAGTCTTCCCGCATCCCGCCTCCCACGAGCGCAGTAGAGATGACTCGATGCGGCACCTGAAATGCGGCCACTAGAAAGCGGCCTTTGCGGTCGATAGTTACCAGCGAATCGCTGTGAAGGCGGGACATGATGGGCTCAGTAACAGGGTCAGAATAAGCGCCTATCTTGTATTCCGTTGGCCATCCTTGGCGGAGTAGCCGCATTGCCGTCTTCTAACAAGCTACGCTAACAACCTTGCGAGTGTCCAGGGCGCAGGGCGGCAAGCAACCATAGTGTCCATGGGGGTAGACGAGAAGTGTGAGTCGCCCCGCGGCACCGCTATGGCACGCGCCGAGGTTCTTAACAGTTTCTAGCGGGTGACTCTAAGAGTAAAGCGAGGCACCACAATTTGTTCTTAATTTTCCAATACCATTCCTTGTCTGCGTTCTTCCGAAGCGCATGGTTATGCTCAGTCAAAAGTCGGTAGTGGCGATCCCGCGTTTTATTGCGGGATCGCCCACTGTCCACGTTGCTAAAATTCTAAGCAACTGTACTCACAACTGTAAACAAGGTAAGCACCAGCATCAGTGCGATCGGCGTGTAAATGAAAGCCGGCACGACCACGAGAAGCCTGTCTTGCTGTCTTGATTTCATCAGGTATTCCTCCATCCAAGATAACGCTACCGGTCGAGCCAAAATCACCCTGGTCCAGATTCGGTAGCCACCTCATGCTCGATTGAATTATCGAGAATGCACTCCAGATCAAGATTGGCAGCAATCCTCGGTAGTAAGCCTCATGACAACCGTCCTTAATTGTTTCTTACTCGCTGCCTATGTTCATAGTTTAACCTAACGTCTGTGTTTGTCAACGTTTTGTACATTACAATTTATTAACATAAAGAGACCCCCGTTGTCGACTCATTAGTATTCGGCCGCACCAAGGAGTGCCACCAGGAGTGAGGAACTATCGCTACGGCCGCAACGAGCGCCCAAGGCGAAGGCGCGCGAGCTGTTTTGCTGCAGCATTCCCGCAAAGTACCTTGGCGAGACAACAAATGGACAATAAGTGACAGCAGCGCTCTGCCGCGCCTGCAGCGGATCTCAATCGGAAAA
The DNA here is from genome assembly GCA_018224385.1 of Gammaproteobacteria bacterium. GTDB lineage: Bacteria > Pseudomonadota > Gammaproteobacteria > HK1 > HK1 > JAGTVB01. Next base: position 6,759 of record JAGTVB010000361.1, on the reverse strand, counting down.
AGGAACGAAGGGAGTATTTAGGAGCTGAAGAACGTCACGGTGCGAGCGCGCCACGCGGTCATGCCAAGCACACCGGCGTCTTGGGCGGCTTCCTAGCCGCCCGGTCGCCAGAGCCCGATTAGTTGCACTGAGCAGTCACGCCGACATTTTAAACATCAACGCAACTAACTGAATAATCTACTTTATTCTTGCCTGTTCAAGCAGAAAATGGTTATAAAGCATGCCATTCAACTTGTTACGCCAGCGATGTGCGCAATGTCGGATCAAGTGCAGCCCGGGCCGTTATGTGTCGCCCTTCGACTCGACGAGCCGATGATTAAGTCGAAGATGATCCGAAAGGCGACGACAAACTAGTTTTGCTGAATACTGGCTACCTGCCAGTCGCCCCGTGGCGTGTCGGCGGCATGCTGTACATGCCAAGTCTCATCGAACGGTTTGGGATGACCGTTCGCATCCTCTTTCACGAGCCCCGAGAACCGCACCCCCGCAAACATCTTGTCCGCTTCGTAGGCAACGCCCAAGAACTGAACGTCAAGGTCTGCCACCTCGGTATACTGCCGCCCCGAAAGCGCCTCTCGTTCACGCGCCAGCTCGGCGAAGAGTTCCGGCGTGCAGTACTCCCGAATTGCCTCCATATCACCCTTATCCCACGCTTCCTGCAGGCGCATGAAGTGTCCCTTGGCACCCTCAATGAAGCCGGCCGCATCGAACCAAGGCGGCGGCGACACGGGCTCGCTTCCCGCCACGCCACCGGCCAAAGCCTCGCCAATCTCTGGCACTCGAAAACCGCCGGAGGGGCCGGCCGCAGCATAGCGATGGGAGGGGGCTGCCGAGCGGCGCCGCAGGGCTTTGAACAACATGAAGCCGCCAAAGATCAGCAGGGCGATGATCAGGAAATCCAAAATCTGCAGGCTTTCGAAGCCGTCACCAAACAGCAGAGCGGCAAGCAGACCACCGGCGGCCAAGCCAGCCAGCGGGCCCAGCCAGCGGCTGGCCCCGGTGGGACGCGTCTGCGCCGTGCCGGTAGCCTGCCGCCCGGTCGTCGGCGCTCCTTGAGGTGTTCGCGGAACAGCCTGGCGTGAGTAATCATAGCTCTTGCCGAGACTTCGCCCCGATCCAAACCGCCGCGCATCCGCGTCGTTGGGAGCGAACAGCGCCAAGGACATGAAGGTAATCATCGATACAATGAATAGAACGAAAAAGTTGTGCATGGCAGTCATCCAAAGCCACAGGAAGCTCTAGTTTACCAAGGCCGGCCGAAGCGTACACGGTTATGACGGAACGCGCGCCGGTGAAGTCGCGAGAAAGCGCTTCTTCACCTGTTCTACGCCGCGGCTCGTCGCGGTGTCGCGCAGTGGCTCGAGCGTAGGTCCGAGCGCACTGTCTCCAGTAGCCAGCTCGGCTGCCATTCTGCTACGCAGAGCGTCGCCAAGGGCACCGGGGCTTCGCCGATCGAGGTAAAATCAGAGGTTAGAAGAGCGGCACCAAGAGCTCATTGCGAGGACAACCCATGGATCACAAACGTTATGAAAAAACTGCCGAGGCCACCCAAAAGCTTAACTCTAACCAGTATGAGGTGACCCAGAACGACGCAACCGAACCGCCTTTTCAGAACGAGTTTTGGGACCAAAAGGAAGACGGAATCTATGTCGATGTGGTAAGCGGAGAACCGCTGTTCGCGTCCACAGCGAAATTTGACTCGGGGACCGGATGGCCGAGCTTCGTTCAACCCATTGAGCCGGAACATATCGTCGAGCGAACGGATCGGAGGTACGGCATGACCCGCACTGAGGTCCGTTCTAAGCATGGAGACTCCCATCTCGGCCACGTCTTTCCCGATGGCCCCGGCCCCGGGGGAACTCGCTATTGCATCAATTCAGCATCGCTGAGATTCGTTCCCAAAGACCGCATGCAAGCCGAAGGATACGGCGAATACCTGCGGCTTTTTATGCCGCCGGAAAAGTGAGAAAGAAGCAGCCAGCGCACGAGTGTGAAAGCAAGCGTGGATAAAAACTCCTGAGAGGCTGACGCTTGCTCATCGTTTCAAGAGAGCGTGCAAGCTGGCACGACGACTTGGCACGGTATTCGCTGCAAGGCGGCTGGGTATTCGGAACCCAAAGCGCGCGAACGGCTACTGCCGAGCAAGGGTGGAATGTCCTGTCTCAGGCGTGCTACGGTGAGATGAGGAATTTTGTATGCAGCCATCTCTTTGTGATGCCAAGGACGGGCCACATGATCTCGACCATTTTTATTCAGCACAACCGTCATAGCAAGACTGCTCCGCTTCTCAGCCCCATCATCGGTGCGCGTACTTCTCCCCTGGGCAAATGACCCAGCTCTCTGGATCGATTGCTGACTGCCCTGGAAGGACGAATGATGGCACCCGACTCTTCTGCCCGCGATCGAGAAACGAAAGAATCTGGTGGCTTCTTGTGCGCGCTTGTTTTGCTCGCGGGTTTCGCGGTGGCGGCTGCGGCTCATGGGAGTTGGAGCACCACGACGGCGGTCGATGAGCTCACCGACGAGCCCTTGATCATCGCGAGCGCCTACGCACATCAAAGTGAGTCCGGTAATCCCAAGCGCAAAGCCATTCATGTTCGCTGTCGCAATGGCATGATCGACGTCTACGTCGCCTGGGGGCATGCCATCGATGAAGATTATGGGATGCAGGCCCACTTCGATGAGCGGCGCACTCCAATCGACCTGCCCATCGCCGAAGCCGCGGACCGGGCAACCGCCGTAATTCAGGTCAGCGCCGAAGAGCGGCAGCGATTCTTAGGTCTTATGAAAAAATCCACCACCCTGGCGGTGAGGCTCTACGACTGGCCTGGACAACCCGTACAAGCAAAATTCTCATTGGCCGGTTCAAGTAAGGCCATCGGAAAAGTGGAGCACTTCTGTAGCCAAGTGCAGCACGAACGGAGACGAGCAATTGCCAAAGAAACCGCCCGCTATGAAGCGGATTATAAGGCCGCCATACGCACGGCGGTGAGGCGTAACTGGGTTCCTCCAGCCGGAACTCCTGAACAGGTAAAATGCGATGTGCGCGTCACGAAATTTCCCGACGGTGAGGTGATCACCGCCGCCGTGCTTAACAGTTGCGGCAGCCCAGCGCTGGATGGCTCGGTAATCGAGGCCGTTTATCAGGCGTCGCCCTTTCCCAAGCCGAAGGATCCCTCCCTCTTTGCTCAGGAGCTCACCTTTGAGTTCTCATCGCGTTAATTGGCTGTGTTCCCCCAGACTTTGGGAGCCGGCTGCCTCAGCGTCAGCAGCCGTCCAAGAAATGCCGCGAGCGCCCCAGGGGTAAGGCGCTCGGTGGCAAGCGACCACAGTGTGTATGGGCGCAGTAGATGAGGATCAGTCGCCCCTCTCCTGGGGTCCGCTCATGCAGGGCCCGCATGCCAGCGCTGCAAAATCATTCCTGACCCATCTTGGTTCGCTCGCCGCGCCAACCCCACTATGACACGCACAGCCTTTATTTAAGCCGCGACTTAGACGGCACAGAGCACTGGCAAGCGGTGCATCACGTTACCAAGGTATCCTTTTGGATTCCACGGCTGACGGGCAGGCTGGAGCGCACCTTCGCTGTCCTCGGCGCGGGCCCAGATCTCATAGTAGCCCTTGTTTGGGAAGGCGACCTGCGTTTCAAAAGTGTACCAGGCGTACTTGCTCGAAGGCTTTCGAAGCTTAGTCTCTTTCCAATTCAACCCATAGTCGGTCGAGACATCGACTCGACGGACCTCCCGCTCCCCCGCCCAGGCGTGGCCCCGAACCGGAACCTTGTCACCGACGTTTATATTAATGTTGGCTTCCGGCCGGGTGATCATCGACTTCACTATCCAAGCGGTGGCAATTTCCATGTCCTCTTTCGGAGGTCTGCTTCCCGGAGGCACTGGATAGGCCGGTATGCGGTAGGAGTAGCCGGTCATCTTCTCCGCATCATGCACCTGGTCGCGGATCCAAATGCGGTTGAGCCATTTCTGCGAGGCGCTGCCGATCCAGCCGGGCACGACCACCCGCACGGGATAGCCGTTGAGCGCCGAGAGATCCTGGCCGTTCATTTGGTAGGCAACCAGGGTGTGCTCGTCCATCGCTTTTTCGATCGGGATGCCCCGGGAAAATGCCTGATGATCGCCGATGGGCGGATCTTCTCCATAATGCCCCGTGTACACTGCGCTGTTCTTCAACCCCGCGCGATTCAGGATTTCCTTCAGTGGTACCCCAGTCCATTCGCTACAGCCCACTGCTCCATTTTTCCAGGGGGTACCTCGAACCGGCGGATCGAAGAGGGCACGTCCGTTGCCGCCGCACTCGATGAGCAAGGCTTTGGTCACGGAAGGCATCTGCCTCAGATCGTCGAGGGTGAGCTTAAGGGTTTTATCGACCTCACCGTCGACCGTGAGTGCCCAGCCTTGCGGATCTTGCTTCTCGGCTCGATTTGGGACGAGCCCGTTGTTGCGCACGAAGTGGCGCTCCGATGGGGTGATATCATCATTCAGCAGATGGGGCGCGAATTCACCATTTATCGGACGGGTGTTATGCACGGTCATGCCGGGTTTGCTTTGCATGGCCCCCGTCTCGACGGCTTCCGCCCACGCCACCGGAATCAGCCCCTGACCCAACAAGCCCCGAAGCGCTGCATCAGCCCCTGCGCCAAAGCCCACCAGCGCGGTGAACGCACCGACCCGGCCAAAGAAGCCACGACGGGACATATACTCCTCATAGCGTTCGAGATCTTCTGGCCGCGCCCCGCCCTCTGCGAGCAGGCCGCGTACACGGTCGCGGTCAAGGCTACCGGATTTTTTGTTCATGTGGTCTCCTCTGCTTTTCTGCATTTGAGAATTAACGCCCAACCCCCTTTTTTTGGCTTGGCATCAAGGGTTGCTGTCGGTCAGCGCGACAGATACGAGCTACTGCTAAGAACATTCATCCGCGTGCTGACAGTAAACCAATATCCAACAACAATCCAGACTTCGTTGGCCTCTTAAAAGAGTTACACAGCGTCCTTCGGACGCTTACCCTTAGGCCTAGCTACCGTCTATTTCGGGTCGCGAGCGTGCCTGCGCTACTGTACCTTCTCGTAAAGAGTGAGCACAGAAATAAACACCGCGTCTTCCTCGGCCAGCGCCGAGAATCTCTTGATGGTCGCAGAATGGAAGGGCGATCGAGGATCGGCAAAGTACGAGACGATGTTCGTATCGAGTAGATACTTCATTTCTGGGGATCAAATGCGGTACCAGGTAAAGGCGCTGATTCACAAACCCCAACCCATTGAGCACCATCGCCTTGACCGCTTGGCCCACCGACACGATACGCTTTTCATGATCCTGTGGGATCATCCGATCAATCGCCTCGCCTATCCCGGTTCATCAAAGATCGCCGCCACCAGCCCTAAATGGCCCCGAGTACGGCTCTCATAGCATCCGCCGCTCATCGTTCCCGTCTCCACGTGTGCCGCCATCGCTCGCTCCCCATCGATAAACATCACGTGGAGTGTGTACGCGCCAAGGCAAAAATGGCAACTCAAGCTTGGCGTGTGCGGAATGTGGGCGTAATGACCGGCAGGGAAAACAGGCCGGCGGGGAATGAGAAGATGTCCGCGGATATCGCCGGCCAGGGGGAGCGGCAGGACGTCTATTCCCGGTCGTCGAGGGTCTCGTTCAGTTCCTTTTCGGTGATGCGCGCATACTGCAGCGAGTAGGCGGCGTTGCGGTGCCCGAGCTGGCGCTGGACGGCCGCCACATTGCCGGTCTTCTCCATGATATGTCAGCCCATCGCATGGCAGGCCGAATGGGGGGTGCGGCCTTTGACGCGGGCGCTCATCGGCAAGGGGGTGGCCCGGTTGCGGCGGCGATCGCGCGAGCGCCCGCCGATCACCGGCAGGCAGTCGGCGGCATCCAAGAGCCGTCGCCGTTCGTCTTCCGTGAGCGCGCGCTCGAGCTCGAGGTGGCCGCTCTCGCCGAGCGAGCGGATCTTTGTCATCGGATCGCCGTTCGGAAAGCGCCGATGGGCGTGGATCCATTTGCTGAAGGTTTTGAGGTAGGCCACCATCCGGTTGACGGTCCGGTCGGAGTAGACCCGCCCCCCTTCGGGTTTGACCTGCCGGCGCAGGTCGTCGACGAAGGCCCGGAGAGCTGCGGCGTCCAGACTTCCCGCCGGTCGGTCCCCTCTTCGCTCACGACGAAGGCCAGGAAGCGCCCGATATCGCGCCGCTGCACCGCCCGCGACTCGCCGCGGCCGTCACCTCGATCGCGAAGTACGCCTCCATCCAGTCGGCGAGGCTGTCGGAAATCTCGTTCCCTTCCTCATTCCGGATGGTGTACTTGTTTCGTAAAGTAATTTGGTTCATTTTTCAGGGGGTGAAAGCGGGTCAAAACGGCGGAAACCGCCACTTTTGCTTTACAAAAGATACATTTTGTTCGGTAAAGCGGCAAGGGGAAATTGGCCAAGGTTGGGTCACCTCACGCAACGAAAAAATCGTACGCTAATCCGATCGCCCACCATCCTCACTTCACTGGGTACGTGCAGCGACCTGCAAGTATCCCAGATTCTGGTCCAGATCGACTGACAGTAGCCGGGCTTGATCCCAGATTCGCTGCAATGATCCGGGCTCTGAATCTGAGGCGCCGTCACACCGGCTGCTTCGGCTCACTTGAGGTAGGACCGCAAGACGCTGACCACCTGATCGAGGTCCTCGCGCCGTTCCTGCGGTGTTCGATCCTCCGCAGCCAAATGCTCCCGCAAATGGCCCTCCAGAAC
>JAGTVB010000360.1 GCA_018224385.1 Gammaproteobacteria bacterium | reverse complement strand
GTTTCGATGAGGCGGTTTTTTGTGCGGCGAAGACGGTGGACCAGATACGGCGCATTCTCGATTCGGTGACGGAGAAGGATCAAAGCCTGTTACTCACGCGGCTTACCGCCGAGCAGTTAGCCGCGCTACCGGCAGACTACCGAAGCCGCATCGACTACGATGCGCTCTCCCGTACCGGCCTTTTCGGAGCTGCCGAACCCCTTGGGGCATACCCGCGTGTGGCCGTGGTGTCGGCAGGATCGTCCGATGTCGCGGTCGCCCGGGAGGCGGCGCGCACGCTCAACTACTACGGCGAGACCTGTCGCGAGATTCATGATGTGGGCATTGCTGGTCTGTGGCGGCTGCTCGACCGGTTGCACGAAGTCCGCGGCCTGTCGGTGACGATCGCGGTCGCCGGCATGGACGGTGCGCTGCCCGCCGTGCTCGCCGGTTTGGTGCCCGGCCCAGTGATCGCTGTGCCGGTGTCAACGGGGTACGGTGTTGCGGCGGGAGGATATGCCGCCCTCAACACGGCTCTTGCAAGCTGTGCCCCAGGGCTGGTGGTGGTCAATATCGATAATGGCTACGGTGCCGCCTGTGCGGCACTGCGGATCGTGGGCGCGGTCAAGCGCGCCGCCGGCGAAGCGTGCACTATCGAGGGGAACGATTCGAGATGATCGATCGACGCGACTTTCTGCGATTGGGTACAGGGGCAGCACTTAGTCTCGCCGCCGGAGCGCAGAGTGCCCCGCCTGCGGCCTCAGCGCAGCCGCGCATCCGCCGGTACGTCCGCCTCGGTCGCACCGGGCTGGAAATATCCGATATCAGCTTCGGCTCGGCGAGCTCGTCGGACCCGGCGCTCATTCGCTATGCCCTGGACCGTGGCGTTAATTATTTCGATACCGCAGAGAGTTACCGCTTCGGTTATGCAGAGGAGGCCATGGGCGCAGCGCTTCTCGGGATACGCGACAAGGTGGTCCTGGCATCGAAAACCAAGGCCGGCGCTGCGCACACACGCACGCAGATGATGCAGGCCCTCGAGGGCAGCTTGCGACGCCTGAAAACAGACCATGTAGACGTCTATTTCAACCATGCCGTGAATGACATCAAGCGCCTGCAGAACGAGGAGTGGAGGGAGTTTACGGAGATTGCCAAGCGTCAGGGCAAAATCCGTTTCCGCGGCCTGTCGGGACACGGCAGTCACCTCATCGAATGCTTGGATTACGCCATCGAGCACGATCTGGTGGATGTCGTCCTGGTGGCATACAACTTCGGTCAGGATCCGGATTTCTATGACAAGCTGCGGCACACATTTCACTTCGTCGCCATGCAGCCGGGCCTGCCGCAGGTGCTCGAGAGGGCCAAGCAAAAAGACATCGGCGTGATTGCCATGAAGACGCTGATGGGGGCGCGCCTCAACGACATGCGCCCTTATGAGGGGCCTGGAGTGACCTTCGCGCAGGCCGCATTCCGCTGGGTGTTAGCCAGCCCCCGCGTGGATGCGCTGCTGATCTCGATGACCAGCAAGGATGAAATTGCCGAGTACGTCGGTGCTTCCGGGCACGCTGAAGTCAGCCAGGACGATTTGAGGCTGCTTGGAATCTATGCCGCCCTGCACGCCGCGAGCTACTGTCAGCACGGTTGCAATGTCTGCGAAGGAAGTTGCCCGCAGGACGTGCCGATTGCCGAGGTACTGCGTACCCGGATGTACGCTGTCGATTATCGAAACATGTCGCTCGCGCGCACCGATTACGCCCAGCTTGGCGGGGGCGCGAACGCGTGCCTTGCCTGCGCCCATCAGCGCTGTTTGACCGCTTGCCCGAAGGGCATTCCCATAGCGCGCTTTACCCGCGATGCCGCGTTGAGACTCGCGTGAATCAACGGGCTCGGGGGCGGGGAAGTGTGGGTTCAAAAGGGCGAGTTCATTGTCAGGTGCCATGATTCCTTTTCTCAGCCATTTCCTTTTCATCCTTGCGGCCTGGACGCTCACCATCAAGTTCTTTTTTCCCATGGGCTATGCGCTTGCGCAGGGCCTGCCCCTGGGTACCCACATTTATTGGGATTTCTGGTGGGTCGTTCATTTGTGGCTCGGCTGGGCGTTGCTCGCCCGGCCTCGCTACACCTTCCGCTTGGCGATGCTGGTGTCCATCGCGGAGATCATCATCGTGGTGACCAAGCTCACCATCTTCCTTTCCGCTCCGGACTGGACCATGTGGAGCACCAACTGGTTCATTAACAAAATGTTTGTCCTCGCGTGCTTTGCGCTGTTATTGAGCTACTGCCTGCGCAATCGGAAGCAGTTGCGAGATGCCCATGGGCCGCCTCGCCGCGAAGCGACCATCTAGCCAAGTAAGGATCCCTGCCCACGCTGCTGAGCTGAACCCACTGCAGAACTCCCTGGCCACGAGTTTCCGGAGGATTCGTGGAGCAAGTGAAGGCCTTGCCGGGGACGCGGGCCTTCAAAATGGCTTTGCCGCGCTGCGCTTGTTTCAGAATTTGCTCAGCCAGCCGAATTGGCAGTAGATATTCCAAATATTCGGATCTCGATGTCTCGCCGTAACGCTCTTAACCCCTCGGTCAAACGATCTCTGCGCTACTCCCTTCGCGATGGCGCCGCGTTCGGTGTCATGAGCGGAGCGGGGGAGAGCTACTTCTCCGCCTTTGCTTTGTACTTCAAGGCCACGTCCCAAGAGGTGGCCTGGTTGGCAGCATTGCCACCGCTTATCGGCTCCTGGATGCAGCTGGTCTCAGCGTGGATCGGTCGAGCCGGCCGGCACCGCAAGAGATTGATTATCGCCGGAACGCTGTCTCAGGCGCTGCTATGGCTGCCGCTGATGATGCTACCGCTGGCGTTTCCCGATCAGGCGCCCGCCCTTTTGATTGTTTGTGTGGTTTTGTTCCACGTCAGCGGCAATCTCGTCCAGCCCCAGTGGAGCAGCCTGATGGGGGATCTGGTGCCCGAACGTCGCCGTGGTCGGTACTTCGCTCGCCGCAACCGGCTGGCAAGCCTCGCTACGCTGCTGTCGCTGATTGGGGCCGGCATCATCCTGCATGCTTTGACCGCGCAGGGCCACGCGCTCATGGGGTTCCTCGCGGTATTCGCCATCGCGAGTAGCGCACGCCTCCTTTCCAGCTATTATCTCTCCAGGATGTATGATCCAGAAGAGGAGACTCCCCCGATATTGCCCAACGGTCCGCACGGACTGTCCTGGCTCAGATCGCTTCGCGGCACCCCGTTCCTGCGCTTCTCCGTGGCTATTGCCGCGCTTCAGGGATCGGTGGCGATAGCGGCCCCTTTTTTTGCTGTTTATATGCTTCGCCAGCTCGACTTCTCCTATCTCCAATTCATGATCATTACTGCCAGCAGCACGGTGATGCAGCTGCTGACCCTGAATACCTGGGGGCAAATCGGCGATCGGCTCGGCAATCGCGTGATGTTGGTGACGACCGGGTGGTTGGTTGCGGTGTTGCCGGCGTTATGGCTGGTGTCGGACAATTTCTGGTATCTGATGATTATCCAGCTGTTATCCGGCCTCGGTTGGGGCGGCTTTAACCTGAGTGCGGGTAATTATCTCTATGATCTGCGGCCGGGGCGGCCGCTGGCGGCCTACATGGCAGTGCATAATGTGCTTACCAGTGCGGCAGTCTTCGTCGGTGCCGCCTGTGGAGGCTACCTTGCGGTACACCTACCGACGGAAGTGACGTTACGCGGTCAGGCATTCGCCTGGGAACACGCTTTGTTTGGCGTTTTCGCGATATCCACGGTGGCACGCTTGGCCGTTGTCACCGCTTTGCTCACGGCGCTGGCCGAAGTTCGCCTGTGCGCGCATGCGTCCACGCGTACGCTGATTTTCCGCATGGCAAGGCTAAACACCGTCACCGGTATGGTGATGGATATTGTCGGCGTGATTCGCAATGGTCGTAGCAGCAGACAGCTCGAGCCAGCGGCTTTGGGCACGATGCAGACGCTGTATCAGCCGCCTCCGGTGCAGCGCATTGCCGGTGAACGGGTGCAGGATCTTGGGGGTGGGAGTGCGGCTCAGACACCGACGGCGATGACCAAGAAGCATCCTCAGATGGTCGAGCAAGAAGCCTAATCTACTCAGCTTCGGTGCGGCCTAGCGGAGCGCCAAGAGCGGTTCTTACGGGGCTCGGTAACAACGTGTCATGTTGAGCGATTGCTCCATCAGGGTCATCGTTGCGGCACTTTTTGTTCTTCGGGTCGGTGTAACTCTATTAAGAGGCCCAGGATGAATTGGTTCTACGTCTAAACTGTAAGTTCGACCAGGAGTTCCGGTGATTTCTGAACATCCGGCCCGCAATCGTGTAAACAGACTTCCATTGCGCGTCATGCCGAGGGCCGCCCGACCCACATCATGGGCGTAGTCGGCCACCCGAGCAAGATCGCCTACACCCAAAAAAGTCGGGGCCTTGCCGGTAGCCGGCGGTGACGAGGTCACGCAAACCAACGAGATCAAGATTGCCATTGCGCTGCTCGAGGCCATCGACCTCCACGGCAAGGATATCAGCGCCGGTGCGCTGTTAACTCAGCGCCAACTCGCCCGCTACCTGGTCCAGGAAAGACAAGCGCATGACCACTTCACGGTCAAAGGCAACCAAAGCGGGCTACTCGAAGACATCACTCTCTATTTCCAGACCCGCAAGGCGCCCGAGTTCGTTACCGTCGACTTTGGCCATGGCCGCATCGAGACCCGGAAGATCTGGACCACCACGGCACTGAACGACTACCTCGACTTCCCCCCATATGGGCCAAGCTTTCCTCATCGAACGCGAGACCTTCGACAAAAAGACCGCCAAAAGCTCCACCGAAACCGCCTACGGCATCACCAGTCGAACGCCCGAGCAGGCCAACGCCCCGCG
>JAGTVB010000359.1 GCA_018224385.1 Gammaproteobacteria bacterium | reverse complement strand
TTTATCGTCAGCAAACGCCACAAGCTGCTCAATCACCTTGTGCTCACCACCCAGCCGGCACCGCCCGCCACCCTGCGGCAACTGCTCGCCGAAGCGGCGGTCATCAGGCGTCTTGTATTGTGCGCCGGCGGTACGCCACGGTACGTGAGCAATCCACGAGACACGGTGGGATAAAGGTTACCCCTGCACAACGCGCACAACGCGCACAACGGTCGTTAACGCGCACCGCCGCGGCGGTCCTTGCTTGCGCATCGATGATGCGTTTCCTTTCTGGATTTCTTGACTGCATTGTCAGGACAACATCCGCAGCAGCTTCTGGTGTACCGACCGGCTCGCCGACGGAACCGAACCGACGGCCAACCGGGTCCAGCAAATAGCCTAGGACAATTCCCAATATACTAATTTCATTGGTCGGCTTAATTTCATGCGCTCGCGTTTCACGCTATCTCGACTTCTTGACTGACGCAGGAGGATCTATCCATGGCACTGCATTTATTTGAAGAAAAAGGCGTCCCTCTCGAACGGCAGCGATTTACCTGGCGTGAGTTGGTGCAAACACCCATAAGTAAGCTTGACGACGACGCGTTCACCCGAGTGCGCATCATTCTGATGAACGGCATCGAGTCCGAGGCCCTGCGCTTTCAGCATGCCTGTGCACGCATGAACGGGAACTTACAGCGGCCTCTCGCGAGGGTACGGCGGGTAGAACAGCACCAGCAAACCCTGGTGAATTGGCTTCTGCCGCCGGACCAATCCGCGCTGGAAACGACCATTGGTTTCGAACAGGTGGCCATCGAGATCACGGCCGCCGTAGCCCAGCAAGAGCCCGATGCCTATCTGGCCCAGGTTTATCGATTTGGGATGCTTGAGGATTTCGATCACCTCTATCGCTACTCAGCGCTGATGGATCGAGTGGAAGGCATGGATGCCAACAATATCCTGCAATGTTATTCCGATATCCGACCGGGCCGTCCGACTTCGGTAGAACACCGTGCCCCCGAGGACGATTTGCGCAAGCCCTACGACCGCCACAAGGCAGCGCCGATCTCCAAGCTCAATGCCCTCACCATTATGGCGGCGGAGCATCAAACCCACGACTACTATATGACGGTCGGCCCTAGCTTTTCCGATCCCGTGGCACGGCAGCTCTATGCCGAAATTGCCTCCATCGAAGAGCAGCACGTGACCCAGTATGAATCCATCATAGACCCCGAGGAAAGTTGGCTGGAAAAGTGGCTCCTCCACGAAGCGGCGGAAGTCTATAACTATCTGAGCTGCGCCGGCCAAGAGAGCAATCCGCGCATCAAGTCCATTTGGGAGCGCTTTGTGGATTACGAGCTCGGCCAGCTTCATCTTGTTATGCAACTCATGAAGGATATCGAACGCCGCGATCCCCAAGAAATCCTCCCTCATTCGCTGCCCGAAGCGCTTCCGCACGCATCGCAGCGGGATTTTGTGCGCAAGGTGTTAAGCCAGGAGGTGGATCTACGGGCGATGGGTACGGAATTCATCGGCAAGGGTCAGGAGGGGCCCGATTCGGCGAGCGTCCGTTACCGCCAGCACATGAACTCCCAAGGCTCCCCTTCCGAGGCGGTTGCGGCAGGCTATCAGTGGCAGCCCGGTACCGAACTGGCGACAGCTAGGTCTTGAACACGATCCACTATCAGGAGAGTCACCATGAGTCAAAACAGCAGCGCCGAGATGGGTAAGAACAGGACCGGAATCGCCATGTCCCCTATAAACGCAAAGGCAGTGGCCGAAGGCGCCAAGGAGTCACCGCCAAGCTCCAGTGGTGATCGCCACACCCAGGATGCCCTCAAAGCATTCTACCTGGAGCAAAGCGAGCGCATCGGAAGCGTACCTCCCCCTGCAAACCTCAAAGGAGTGGCTAAAACGGCGTTGAAAATGATTCAGGGGGAAAAAGCAACGGTGCTTGTGGACAAGCTGGCCGAGCGACTGGCTTTCGAGAGGACCGGGACGCGCCTTTATGAGGCCATTATCGGCAAAGCCGAGGTGCTGGCAGAACAATCCGGCCCCCGGGTCGATGAGCTCGAAAAAATCCATCATCAAGAGTTAAGCCATTTCCATATGGTCAAGGGTTACATTGAAAATCTAGGCGGTGATCCCACGGCCCAAACGCCGTCGGCCGACGTCGTGGGCGTGGCGTCGTCCGGTCTGTTAAAGGTGATCACGGATCCGCGCACCACCATGCCGCAGAGCTTGCAGGCCTTGCTCATTGCAGAACTGGCCGATAATGATGGCTGGTCGACCCTAATCAAACTGGCCGAAGGTTTTAATCAGGACCAGATGGCCGCTGATTTTCGCAAGGCACTGGAAGCCGAAGAGCGCCACCTGATGCAGGTTCGCGGCTGGCTTTCCGCCCGTACCCAAGAGGAAGCCGGCACCGCATAAGGCCTGCGTCTCGAGGATATAATTTTCGTCAGCTCCGGTACCCGCCGTAGACACGCCTCGGTTTACGGCGGGATTATTTTTTGCGGTAGAACAGCCTCAGCGACGCTGCTGGAGGCCACCCCTGTTCCCTAGTACGGCCCCAACATGTCACACTATCGCAGTTACACCTTATGCCGAGTTGAACAATCTTAGGAGAACATCATGACACCACAGGAGCAGGAGCTTATCTTGACCGTTGCCAAACGTCTTCGCGAAGCCCCACTGACTCACAAAGACGCCCAGGCAGAGGAAGTGATTCAGCGTGAAATCGGCGCGCAAAGGGATGCCCCCTATCTGCTGACGCAGGCGGTCATTCTGCAGGAACACGCACTGAAGCAAGCTCAGGAGCGCATGAACACCCTGGAGACGGAGTTGGAGCAAGCCCGTCAGCAGACATCCGCGCAATCCAGGGGAGGCTTCCTGGGTGGACTCTTTGGTGGCGGTAGCGCCCCCGCTACACCACCGAGCCCCGGCTTGAGTCAAAACCGTAATTCGTTATCCGGTCAAACCAGTGGCTTTGGCGATTTCATGAGAGGCGCCGCGGGCGTCGCCGTCGGTGTCGCCGGAGGTCACCTGTTGTTCAGCGGTCTGAGCGGCTTATTCGGTGACGAACCAACGCCTGGCACCGAGGCCGCCGCCGACAGTGCCGTGGAGCCGAGCCCGGACGCCGCACAGCTGGCTCAAAACGACCCTACGCATGACAATCCCGAGCCGGCAGGATTTGAGGAAGAAAACGCGTTCGATAGCTTCGATATGGGAGACGAAGAGCTCTAGGCATCGAGGGGAGCCAGGCCGTCCGTTGTTCGTCGCGAACAGAGGCAGGCTTCTCAGCCCAACTTCGGCCCCCGCTGGGGCCGCAGCAGGCGCCCTCGATCCATCCGGAGGCGCCGCTCGATGGCCACGGAGATACGTCCCACTTGTCGGCGACTCCATGCCGACAACTTTTCTCCCAAGATTAGCAGACAGGGCGTGAGCAAGAGCGTCAGCACGGTGGCAAACGCGAGCCCACCGGCGATGGCGCTCGCCAGTTGCGTCCACCACTGAGTAGAGGGCGCGCCCACGGCGATGCGGCGGTTGATCAAATCGATGTTTAACGCCAGCACCATGGGCATCAGCCCCAGTACCGTGGTGAGGGCCGTAAGCAGTACCGGACGCAGCCGCTTGCGGCCGGTTTCCAGTGCCGCCACCGCCGGGGCCAGGCCGCGGCGCTTCAATCGATTGTAGGTATCGATGAGGATGATATTGTTGTTCACGACGATGCCCGCCAGCGCGATGATGCCAAGGCCCACCATCACGATGCCGAAGGGCCGGGCGGTGATCAGCAGGCCCAGCAGCACCCCAGCGGTGGAGAACACGATGGCGGAAAGCACCAAAGCGGCCTGGTAGAGGTTGTTAAACTGGGTGACCAGAATGAGACCCATCAGGAACAGCGCACCCAGAAAGGCGTTGCTGAGAAACTTAGCGGCTTCGCGTTGGTCTTCGTCCTCGCCCTTGAACACCAGATTCACCTCCGCATCCATCTCCGCCGTCGCCAGGGCGCGGCGTAGCGCAGTGAGCCTGTCGTCCACCAGCAGACCCTCGGCCACGTCCGCCTGCAG
The DNA here is from genome assembly GCA_018224385.1 of Gammaproteobacteria bacterium. Taxonomy (GTDB): domain Bacteria; phylum Pseudomonadota; class Gammaproteobacteria; order HK1; family HK1; genus JAGTVB01. The sequence goes on along the minus strand of JAGTVB010000359.1, from coordinate 4,363 downwards.
GGTGATGACCCGACGCGCATCCACCCGCTTTAAGGTACCGGTCTTGGGTGCCGGTTCGAGGGTCACGAAGTTGGTAATGGGTATCATGCCCTGTTCGGTGGGCACCCGCAGCTGATCGAGCCGATCAAGGTTGCGCTCGGCGTAAGGGAAGCGCACCCGGATATCCACCTCATCGTCCTGATCTTCCGGCCGGTACTCGGACACTTTAATGCCGTTGGTCACCATCTGCACGGCATTGCCGAGCAGCGCCACGTCGGCGCCGTAACGTGCGGCCTGCTCCCGGTTCACCTCCAAACGCCACTCGATACCCGGCAACGGACGGTCATCCTCCACGTCCACGAATCCGCCGAGATCATCCATCAGGTGACGAACCTCGGCCACTGCCGCGGGAATGCGCTCGGGATGGCGGGAGTAAAATTCGATCTGAATGGGCTTACCGCCACTGGGACCTTCCTCCGCCTTGCGGAATTCTAAAATCACCCCGGGGATGTCGGCCGTCCGCTGGCGCATCTCATCCAGGATGTCGACCGCTTTGCGCCGCTGTTGCCAATCCACGAATTCCAGTTGGACGACACCGATCACGTCTTCGGCCTGATTTTCCGACCCAGCGCCGTTGAAGGAGCGGGCATAAACCGCCTCCAGCTCGCCCATATCGAGAATCCTCGATTCCACTTGGCGGACAATGGCGTCCTTTTCGTGCACGGACAGGTCACCGCGCGCGTGGATCTGAATGAGGGCCATCTCCGGCTCCACCTCCGGGAAGAACTCGACGCCCTTGCCGAAACCGAGGTAAGCAACGTACGCACCGATCAAAGCCGTAACCGCCGCCAATAGGGTCTTGCCGGGATGCTGCAGCAGGCGGCCCAATAGGCGTGTGTAGCCGCGGGTGACGATGCCCTCCGATACGCCCGGCGATACTTTGCGGCCACCAAAGCCGCCCCCGAGTACGGGTATGAACACCAGCGCCATGGTCAGTGATATCGTCAGGCAAAGGATGACCGTGATGGGCAGGTATTTCATGAACTGGCCTACGATACCGGGCCAAAACAACAGCGGCAGAAACACCGCCACGGTCGTCAGAGTGGAAGCGGTGACCGGCCATGCCATGCGTTTGGCGGCCTCAGCATAGGCGGTCTTTGGGGGCATCTGCTCCGACAGGCGGCGATCCGCCAATTCGGTAATCACGATGGCGCCGTCCACCAACATGCCCACCACCAGGATGAGGCTGAACAGCACCACGATATTGAGCGTGTAACCCAGCGCGTCCAGCACCAGAATCCCCGCGAGGAAAGAACCGGGAATAGCAAGCCCCACGAGCAGGGCGGAGCGGACGCCCAGGGCGGCAATGATGACGATCATGACCAGCACGATGGCGCTGGCGATGCTGTTTTGCAAATCGCCGAGCATGGTATGGATCTGCTCTGATTTGTCCTGCATGTACACGACGCCGACCCCGGCCGGCCAATGCTGGCGCTCCGCCTCGACGATTTGCCGCACGCTGGCGATGGTGTCGATGATGTTGGCACCCACCCGTTTCTTGATCTCCAGGGTAACCGCCGGTTGGCCGTCCACGCGGGCGAATCCCTCCGGATCCTTGAAGCCGCTGCGCACGCTGGCGACCTCACCGAAAGTGACGACCTTGTCACCCGCCACTTTCACCGGCATCTGCATGATGTCCTCAACGCCTTCCACGATGCCGGGGACTTTTATTGTCAGGCGTCCGGCACCGGTATCCATGGAACCGGCCGCCACCAGCATGTTGTTGCTGCGGATCAAGCTGAACAGCTCGTTGAAGTTCACACCGTAGGTCTCCATGACCGCCGGGTCGACAATCACTTCCAGCAGCGCCTCGCGGTCGCCCCCGATGTCCACCTCCAGCACACCGGGGAGGGCTTCGATGCGGTCCTGCAGATCGCTGGCAATGCGAATCAGCCCACGTTCCGGAACCGGCCCAGAAAGGGACACGGCCAGTACCGGGAACAGGGCGACATTGACTTCATCGACCGATGGCTCGTCGGTCGCCTCCGGAAGCTTGGACTTGGCGGTATCCACCTTCTCGCGGACGTCTTCCAGGGCGCGCTTGCTGTCGAATCCGGCGAAAAACTCCAGTGTCACCGACGCATAGCCCTCCGCGGCAGTGCTCTTCATTTCCTTGACGCCCTCAATGGATTGCAGCTCCATCTCCATGGGGCGCACCAACAGCCGTTCGGCGTCTTCCGGCGAGATGCCGTCGTGCGTCATGTAGACGTGGATGTAGGGAATGGCAACGTCGGGTTCTGCCTCCTTGGGTATGGCGATATAGGCCGATACGCCGGCGATCAGGATAAAGCCGAGCACCATCAGCACCGTACGGCCGCGGCCGAAGGCGAGATCGATAAGAGCATTCACAGCGTTGCCTCCGCTATGGGCTCAACGACTTCCCCAGGAACCACAAAGCTCTGGCCCTGGACGATCACGCGCACGCGCTCGGGCAAGCCGGCAACCCAGACCCCATCGGTCTGGGTGCGCACCAGCGTCACCGGATGAAAGGCCACCGCGTTGCCCTCCGCCACGGTTTTGATTCCTACCCGGCCTTGGTCGTCCAGCGTTAGCGCCGCGGGAGAAAGAAAATGCGCCGGCTCTTCTGCAACGGCAATGTGCAGTTCAGCGCTGACACCTGCCGGGAAAGCCCCGTCCGCGTTGGCAACGCCAGCTTCGATACGGAAACTGCGGGCTTGCGGCTCGGCAACGCTGGCCACATAGGTGATTTTCCCCCCAGCTTCGCGGCCGTCCAATAGTCTGACCCTTACGCTCTGCCCCAGCTCGAGCCACCTGGCGCTCTGTTGAGGGATCTGCGCCACCGCAAGAAGCTCCGCATTCTCCACCATTTCGGCCACCTCATCGCCGCGATCGACGAAACTGCCGATCTCCACCGTGCGCTTCTCCAGCACGCCGTCGAACGGAGCGGTTATCCGCGTGTGTGACAGATCCAGGCGCAAGCGCTCCAGCTCTGCACTGACCGCCGCCAGCGTGGCCTCTGCGGATTTGAGCTGCGTTTCCGCTTGCAGTCCCTGCTGTTTCAATGTTCGCTGACCCGTGACTTGCAAGCGCTGACTGGTCATCTCCGCCTGCGCGCGCGCGATCTGTGCCCGTCGGTCTTCCTCCGCGAGCTGCACCAGCAGCTCACCCACCTTGACCGGCGCGCCTTTGGGCACCGGCACCGCCACCACTTGGCCGCCAGTCTGCGCGCGGATGTGGACGCTTCGCTTGGGCTCCAGTTGTCCCTGAACCACAATTTCTCGGGTAACCCGATCCACCTCCAAATCCATGACGCTGACCTTCATAGGCTGGACTTTCTTGGTCTCTGGCACCGGGGACTTGAGCCTGGCCGATCCGTTCAGCGCGCCACTGAACATCCAGATGCCGACCGCCACTGCCAGCGCCAGTGAGAGAAAGGCTGAACGTTTCATCGCTTTTCTCCGCGACCCTCGGTCAGGGGGTGACTGATGGCCATTATCATCGACAAAGGATTGGCCATCGGATGCCAGAACTAATCGGCAACTAACGTCGATCGCGGCTCGCCGACCAGCCCGGCCAACATGAATTCGGTGGCGGCCGCCAGCACCGTTTCTTCATCACCGCCGTGCGCACACCAGTGTTCGCCGGCCCACAGCATGCTGATTGCGCCCTTGAAGCAAGCATTCACGCCCAGCAATACCTGTTCCACGGGGCGCTTTGCAAATACGCCCGAATCCATGCCCGACTGAATCAGGGGGACACCCCATTCCTGGAAAGCCCGATCCAAGCGCAGGAAATCATCGCGCCAGATCGCCTCAGCTCGCTCCATGAAATCGATCCGACCGCAGTACTCAACCACGTAGCGGTACTCACGGTGCATGACGTGATAACGCAGCGCGTACTCGATGATGCAGCGCAACCGCTCCCGCGGCGAGCCTTCCACCGGCTGCGCGCGCAACGCGTCAAGAAGGCCGCGGTAGAACCGGATGTTGAGACGGAACAGCAGTTCATCCCGGCTCGCGAAGTGCTTGTAGACAGTACCCTTGCCGACATCCGCACGCCGAGCGATCTGCTCGATGGTGACCGACTCGAACTCCACCGCTGAACACAACTCCAGCGCTGCGTCCAGAATCTCCTGCTCACGGCGCTCAAATTCCCGTTGTCGTCTGTCCGTTCTCGCCATGTTTGAGCCCAATATATGACCATGGGTCATGATATGACCCATGGTCATATCTTTCAAGAATGATCGGGATCATTCCGGACGTGCATGTAATCACCGGGGCGAGGGAGGGATTCGAACCTTCGGTTCTTTATTATATTTCAATAGCTTATAAATGTATCGTGTCCAGATCGTGTCTAATTCGGA
>JAGTVB010000358.1 GCA_018224385.1 Gammaproteobacteria bacterium | reverse complement strand
TACTCAGGTCGCAGGGCATGAAACAGGAATTGCTGGGCGGTGACCGAATCTTGGAAGCGGTCGAGCAACCGACGCCAGCCGAGATAGTGGTCGAGGTATTTGGTGGCAACCCCGTGAAACCGTCCCATCCAGGCTTTCAGGCGGCTGTCGTAGGCGTTCACGTTCTGGACGTGCCAGATGCCGTTACCGCCAGGCCCGTCGGAACCGGCCACGAAACGGCCGGCCTCGATGCCCAGATTCGTGGCCACTACGCCATAGCTGGGGTTGCCGTCTGTGCTCAGCACGGCATCAGGGGCCAACTCCGGCCGCAACGCCTCCGTTATCGTCGCAGCACTCAGATCGCCGAGGACGTGGTCGGTGGCGAGGCGGGTTCCACGCTGCATCGCCACCAGCACGCCCACCCGCTCGCTTTCCGTGCCTTCCGGGGCCGGCCCGCCGCGCTTCTTGGCCCCCCGCGGCAGGCCTTCGCGCTGGCCCTTGAAAGAGCGGCGGAAGAAGGTCTCGTCGGCCTCGACGACACCGGTCAGGCTGGTTGGGCGCTGCTGTGAGAGGAAGCCGAGGAAGCGATGGCGCCAGCGGAAGGCACGGTCCACCGTCAGTCCGACCGCCTTGGCGGTGGCCCGAATCGTCATGCCTTGCCTCATGCACTCGGCGTGGGCCAGCCATTTCTCCCGGTCGCGAAGCCCCAGGAGGGGCGTGCCGGTCAGCGCCACAAAGGTCCTCCCGCACCCTTTGCAACGGTAGCGTTGCTGCCCGGCAGAATAGCCGAACCGCACGACGCTGGGGTGCCCGCAATGCGCGCAGCGGGCCGGCGTGCCGAGCCGCTCAGTGATCAGCCGTGCACCGTCGGTCCCCTCACTCAGCGTCTTGATACGCTCCGCCACACATCGCCGCTGCTCCTCCGTCAACCCTTCCAGTTCCGCCATAAGCCGCTGAAATGATTCGCTATTCATCTTCCATCTCTGTAGCACCGGTATGCCGAGTGTACTTCATCAACATCAGGCCTGAACATAGCCAGCATCTGGAGGCGTTTGAAAGCCACCAGCAGGTAACCAATGCGCTTGATGAGCTTGAGTTCATTCATGAAGTGCTCGCCCCGGAACACCAGGATCTCGCTAATCAGTTGATGGAGCGCTTGAGTGCGCGGCGTCAAAGGCTCAGTGCAAGCAAGCAACGTGATGCCGGAATCTGAATGTTATAGCATTCGCCGCCTTTCTCCTTTTCAGGGGGTGCTGCAGGTGGTAAAAACGCCTAATGCACGGGCGCTGAGTGTGGACGGACGCCGCTGGCAGGTTCAGGTGCGATGTGAAATCCGTCGCCCCCGATGGGGCGGGAGTCCGCAAAATGTGACGATTTACAGGCGCTACGTCGCTTTTGCACTGTGGTCAATCCGAGACGGCCTAACCCGTTTACCCATCGATCCGACGCTGGATCGAGCACACCTCGAAGAGGTGAGCGAGCGTCTGCTGGTGCGGCTGCTAGTGGCAGCCGAGAAGCTGCCGCTGTTGCGCCGAGATTCGGTGGAATTGTGGTTACTAGACGCGAAGGACAGGCTGCCGCTTGCGTTGCTCGGGAGTGCCATGGAGGGGCGGCCTTTGGCAAAGTTCAGGTGGCTGGAGTGGGTACCGTCCCCGGCGGGTGATCGCAGCTTCGTTGCCCGAAGCCAGCGGGCAGAGGGTTTACATGCCGATCCGACTGCTATCGCCGATCACCGAGAGATGGTCGCGAATCTGGTTCATAAGGCTGCCGGCCGCCCGCGCAGCGCGCAGTGGTTCCGTCGCGAAGAAGATGGAGGCGGTCTCGGTTTAGAAGTCCCAGAGCAGTCTGCGGAGGGAGCGCGTTGGTGCGGTAAGCGTCTGCCGAAGAGTGCTTTTCCAGAGCTCCCGCTGCGGGAGCGATGGACCGACGCCGCCGAGCGCCAATTGGTGGCGGATTTTCACCATTGGCAAGCGCCGTTTTTGCTCACCTTATCGGAGCTCAGCGAGGGCACGAGGAAACGGCTGGAGCATGCGGCGAGAGACAGAGCCATGACGGTGCGCGCACTGCACCGTCTGTATCCGGCAGTTATCAATCGCGAAGTGATCAACGCGGCGCTTGTGGAGGCCAGTCTGCGACGCTCGGCTGGTCAGTGAGCAATGACTGCAGATTGTGGGGCAGACACATACGGGAAATCCGGCGCGGATATAGCGCTCCTAAGTCGTTCGTGGAATTGAGGGCAGTCGGTCCATGTGCTGAGGCGCATCTTCGCGGTTCACGAATCGGGTAGAGCACTATAAGCGCTGTGAGCAACGCCTCGAGATCGGCGTTAAACGGTGCAGATCTTTGACGCGGCTGTGCCCAAACCATCATCCGTGTTGTTGTTTACCGAGCTCCCGGCGCAAGCCGTCCAGGCTGTCGATCCAGGTACCCCCGATGCTTGTCAAAATCTCTTGGTAATTTCGGGTACCCGATCCGCCCACCCACATCTGGACATCCTCAGGTAGATAGCGACGCAGCTTGCGTAACTCCGCTGTCAACTTCCGTTCATCGATCAGGCAACCAACACTGAGGGCAACGATAGCCACCTCATTTTGCGTCGCCGCAAAGGCAATTTCTTCCGCAGGCATGTTCGGGCCCAGATAAATCGTTCGCCAGCCTGCCGCCGATGCCGTTATGGCGACCATCAATGCCCCAAGCTCGTGCCATTGCCCGGCGGGCGTGGTCACAACCATGCCAGGACCGGTGTCTGCCATATTCGCGCTCATGACCAGCGGCCCAAGAAAGGTGCGGATGGTGGCACTCGCCATATGTTCATTGGAGATGCGGATAACGCCTTGACGGCAGTGCTCGCCGATGTGTTCTAGCAAAGGGACGATGACCTCGTCGATCACCAGCGGTGTGCTAAGCGCGACCGCGGCCGCGGCCAGCGCCGATTCCAAGGCTGGCGCATTGAGCTGCTCTACCGCCATCAGGCATGCCTCGAAGTGTTCTCGGGCAGAGCCCCGCGTTGGTCTCGTGGGGCCCGGGTCCGGTGCCTGCGCAACCGCTAATTCATCGGCACCGACCAGCTCAGCGAGCGCTTTGGTAGACAGGCTTGCCACGTCGCCGATGCGTCTCCCCGCCAGAGTCGCCCTTCGAAGAAGTCGAAGCTTCTCGACGTCGGCGTCCGTGTACAGCCGCCGCTTGGTATCGGAGCGCTGCGGTTCGATCGCCTCGTAGCGTCTCTCCCAAGCCCTAATCAAGTCTGGGCTGAGTCCGGTGCGCCGAGCGACCACCTTGATGGGATGACGAGCGGTCAGCTGCTCTGCGTCTGCGTCAGTAGCTTTCAATTTTTCCCTGGGCATTGCTTACTTTTCCTGAACCCTCGCTCGGATTAGTATAAGTTCTCTTGCTGTTTAGGACAATGTTACGACATATGGTGACGATGCTGAACGTCCGTCCAGAGTTCCCGCGCGTAAAGCGTAACACCGGGGCGGCGTCGAGCGTGCTAGCGGGTGATCCCAGCGCTTGGCGGTACGACGTGCTCAAGAGGGCAATTCGCCTGTCGAACTTTTGGCCCTCAATGCCGACCCCCCGGTATGTGGTGTGCTGCGATCGCTGCGGCGGTTCCTCGATGCACCGTGAATCTGGTTTTTACTTATACAAATGAATGTGATGGATAACAGCACAGCGACGGCGCTTGCCGTATGCTACCGCTCTTGGATGGCTTTACACGAACATGTTTCTTGGATAGCGGCGCCGTCCGTTCACAGCCCGTCGCTAAGGCTACCCCGCTACCGTCCTGAACTCGTGCGTTTATTTGCCACCGCGCTATTCAATGACTCACTCGTACCCCTTAAACTCGGGCGGTTTTATCCCGCGCAGGTGCTAAAGAGGGTTCGGCGTCCAATTCCGCCCTTATTTCGGGTGCGCCACATCGATGGGGAACATTTTCAGGCCGATTTCAATCATCCGGTGGCCTTACAAGAGGCTAGTTTATGCTGCGTGGGGCCGAGTCCGGTTCCCGCAAAGGCACTGGGAAGGCGAGAGAATGTGTTGAAGTGGCTTGGGATGGAAGCCCCGCTTCCCGATCGAATCACGGATTTTGCTGATACGGATCGGTTCGAGCGTTCCGATGCCACCGACGATGCGCAGTTCTACGCTCAGGCCCGACGCGTTCATCATCTCGATGGGACTTGCTGCAAGCGCATAGAGGCGTTGTACGACAAGGTGCTGCCATGCAACGGTGTTATCTTAGACCTAATGAGCGGTTGGCGTTCACACCTGCCGGCGCGCGCAGGAAAGGCGGTTGGACTGGGGATGAACGCTCAAGAAATGGCCGATAATCCACTACTTTCAGAGTATCTCGTGCATGATCTGAATCGTTGCGCCGACTTGCCTTTTGCCACCGGGAGTTTCGCCGCAACAGTCAACACCGCTTCTGTCGAATACCTGGTGCGTCCGCACGCCGTGCTTCGAGAAGTGCGCCGCATATTGCGCCCAGGAGGCATGGCTATTTTTGCCTTTTCGAATCGGTATTTTCCGTCTAAGGCCATTAAGCTTTGGTCGCGCCTGCATCCGATTGAGCGGTTAGGATGGGTTGTCCAGGGTTTGCATCAGGCGGGGTTCGTTCAGTTGCACACGTACGTGGAGCACGGCTTGGCCCGTGCACCCGATGATCGTTATACACCACAACTGATGAGCATGGATCCCCTGCTGGCGACATGGGGCTATGCGCCCTCACTGCCCTCTTGAACCTGCTCCCTGCGCAGCAGTCATCCCGGGATCGGGTATGCAGCGAGTAACTCCGTTAGCGGGCCTACAGGTTGTGCTCCTTGGACTTATGTGGATATCAGCTCATGAGGTAGCAGCAATGAACGGCGACCTATCACCCTGTCCCGATAAGCCTAACTGTGTTTCCAGTGCAAGTGAGGATCCCCGCCATAGGATTGCGCCGCTTCGTTATCAAGGTTCCGGGGAAGAGGCTTTTCAGCGACTGAAGCGCGTCATCCTTTCCCTGCCCCGTACCCGGCTGATAGCAGAAGATAGTCATTGCTTGTACTTCGAATTCCGTAGTCGCCTGTTCGGATTTATAGATGACGTCGTGTTTTATCGTCGAGACGGTGATGCCCAGATCAACGTGCGTTCGGCGTCGCGCACGGGGTACTGGGATTTCGGCGTAAACCGGCGCCGGATAGAGCAGATTCGAGCGGCGTTCGATACGTTGGCGGGGGTCCCTTAAGGTGCTCCTCTGTCGTCGCCGCGCGCTTCGTCCTGCCGCCGCGCGACGTTCTTAACATAGCCTCTAGGACGCTCAAAAACACATTTGTCTATTAAATTTCCATTGTATTTTTATGATAAACAATTGACAATGCGGCAAGCATCTATATGGCTTTCACCCTGCTCGTACGCAAAGAAACAATAATAAAAAGCCCACAGGCATGAAAACCTAAGCGACATGGATTATGGGTCTGAGCTTTGCCTCGGAGATATGCCTGTTCTCCGAGCCGAGCGTCTCAGGACCGCCTACCTCAGACCATCTGTTCGCTGGTTCGGCAGGCAGCCGCCGGTAGGCGACACTCGGGGGCCAGAGATCGGGACCGCGCGAACAACCCAATCTCTACTTGCGCTGCTAGGAACATCGGCTCGTCATGAACATTGCGATCATTGGCAGCGGAATCTCAGGTCTGGTGGCGGCCTATCAACTGCATGCCGATCACAACATCACGCTCTTCGAAGCCAACGATTACATCGGGGGCCACATCCATACGGTGAATGTTGAGCTGGCGGGTAAACGCTATGCCATCGATACGGGCTTCATCGTTTTCAATGACTGGACCTCTCCAAACCTGGTGGCGCTGCTCGATAGGCTGGGCGTTGCATCCCAACCGACCCCTATGAGCTTCAGCGTGCACTGCGAAACTACCGGCCTTGAGTATGGCGGACGATGTGCCAATACCTGGATTATCAAGTGAAAAACGAAAAGCTGCGGCCACTTAGGGCGGGTTAGACATCGGCGTCCGATGCTCGTGAGTACGACTGGTGCGAGCGCTGGCCGGGCAAGCCGCCCGGTAGTAAGTTCCAACAGCTGTTAACAGCTGGCATGGCAAGGCTTTCGAGGCCGCAAGCCGGGAAGCCGCGCGAGCTCAAGGCGCATGATGAGGTGGATGCGTCGCTTTCTCGCTACAATGCCAACGGGTAGACCAACGAAAGCCGATTCACGCATGCATGCTAAACCTTTACCTTTCCGTTCCATTTACCGGCACGGCTACCTTCGGGTAGCTGTCTGCACGCCCGCAGTGCGGGTTGCCGATCCCGCCTTTAACTTGGAGCAGACCCTTGCGCTTGCGCAACGCGCCTCCGAGGCCGCCGCTGCGCTGGTGATCTTCCCGGAGCTTGGACTCTCTGCCTATACCAATGACGATCTGTTTCATCAGGACGCATTGCTCGATGCCGTCGAGGACGCCGCCAAGGCTCTGCTGGTGGCGAGCGAAACATTAACGCCCGTGCTCGCCGTCGGCTTACCGGTTCGCGCTGAAGGAAAGCTGTTTAACTGCGCAGCGATAATCTATCGCGGGCGCACGCTTGGCCTCGTGCCCAAGAGCTTCCTGCCCAATTACCGCGAATTCTATGAGAAGCGCCAGTTTACCCCTGGCCGCTATGCGGCACGGCAGACGGTACAGTTCCTGGACGATGAAGTACCTTTCGGCAGCGACCTCATTTTTCGCGCAGCCAACTACCCGGACTTTCGGCTGCATGTCGAGATCTGCGAGGACCTTTGGGTTCCTATTCCTCCCAGTACCTACGGAGCACTGGCGGGGGCCACCGTCTTGGCGAATCTGTCGGCCAGCAACATCACCATCGGAAAGGCAGATTACCGGCGCCACCTCTGTGCGATGCAGTCGGGTAAGTGTATTGCGGCGTATCTTTTTGCTGCGGCGGGTCCCGGAGAGTCGACCACCGACCTGGCGTGGGATGGCCAAGCCCTCGTTTACGAAAACGCGGAATTACTTGCGGAATCGATCCGCTTCGCCGAAACGGCCCAGCTGATCTATGCCGACGTGGATTTGGAGCGGCTCCGGCAGGAGCGAATGCGAAACACGAGCTTCAACGACTGCGCCGCGCAACACCAGCAGCAGGCGCGTGAAGTGCGCGAGGTACCCTTTGAGTTTCAGTTTCCAGCAAAGGATTTGCCTCTGAGCCGTCCCATTGACCGATTTCCCTATGTGCCCTCCGATGCAAAGCTCTTGGACGAGCATTGCTATGAAGCCTATAACATTCAAATCGATGGGCTCATGCAACGACTCAAGGCCACGGGGCTGCGTCGGGTGGTCATCGGCATCTCGGGCGGGATCGATTCTACACAAGGCCTTATCGTCTGTGCCAAAACTTTCGATCGACTGGGAATTCCGCGGGAGAATATATTCGGCTACACCATGCCGGGATTCGCGACCAGTGAAGAAACGCGCCAAAACAGCTGGCGCCTGATGCACGCGTTCGGCATAACCGCCCGCGAGATCGATATTCGCCCTTCCTGCGAACAAATGCTCAAGGATTTGCAGCACCCCTTCAGTTACGGCGAAAAGCACTACGACATTACCTTTGAGAACGTTCAAGCGGGCGAACGCACATCTCATTTATTCCGGCTGGCCAACTCGCACGACGCCCTGGTTATCGGCATGAGTGATCTGTCCGAACTGGCCCTCGGCTGGACAACCTATGGCGTGGGCGATCACATGGGCCATTACAGCGTCAATGCGTCAGTGCCAAAAACGCTCATTCAATACCTCATTCGCTGGGTTGTTCACACCAAGCAATTCGACGAGACCACTTCTCGAGTGCTGCTGTCGGTGCTCGCAACGGACATCTCTCCAGAGCTGATACCGGGCGAGGACGGGCACAGCGGTCCGGCGCAGCGCACCGAAGAAAAAATCGGCCCCTACGAATTGCAGGATTTCACGTTGTACTTTGTGGTCCGCTACGGCTTTCGTCCGAGTAAGGTGGCGTTTCTTGCTGATCACGCGTGGGGTGACCGCAAACGTGGGCGCTGGCCCGAAGGCTTTCCCGATACCGAGGCGGCGCGCCGGGAATATGATCTGCCCACGATTAAGAAGTGGCTTGGCGTGTTTATCCAGCGATTTTTTCAGCTCAGTCAGTTCAAACGTTCCGCCATACCGAATGCACCGAAGGTCGGTTCCGGCGGTTCTCTCTCACCGCGTGGAGACTGGCGAGCGCCTAGCGACAGCAGCGCCGAGATCTGGCGCCGGGAGCTAGAGGAAAACGTGCCAGACGACTGAAGCCAGTCGCTTGCCGCCGAACCTGCAAACAAGACATCGAGCCTTGCCAGCGGTACCTCTATTTGCGGTCCCGTGTCATGCTGGCCTACCATCCGGACACTGGATTGATTAGAATGTCGAGCTTGGCATGTGATGCCTGCGGAAAACCATCACGACCCCCCCTGGGGTATCCGCTGAGCTGCAAACATCGGCTCGCCCAGCGGGGGCCGGTGCCGGGTGTCACACGCAAATCTCCGCTTGGGCCGTTAGCTCAATTGGTAGAGCTGCTGACTCTTAATCAGTAGGTTCCAGGTTCGAGTCCTGGACGGCCCACCAAATAAATAAAACAAAAGCTTACCGAACGTTTCCACAGAGCACATTCGCTGGGGTAGCGTTTTCGACGATTTCGTTTGCCGGCCGCGCCGGTGCCGCAAACGGGCCACGCTGCCGGCTCTTCAGCCATATCATGACTTCGTCCTCGAACCATTGCAGCTTCTTGGCCCAAGTTAAATATGCTGAGGGAACGATCCCTCCCATATTCCGCATTCCGCATACCCCAAGCTTGAGTTGCTATTTTCCCGTAGGCTCTACACACTACCCGTCATGTCTATCGGTAAGTAGTGATGGCAGCGTATCTGTGGCCAGGCGGTTAAGGCCCCGGTGCCCAATGGCTTAGGCTTTGTGGATCAGCGCTTTTATCGGAAGCTTCACTTTATTCCAGGACAAGCGGACGCAGCGGCTCGGATTCCGCGGGAGATGGAAAGGTTTTCCGAGCAATCGCTGAGCGAACCGCTTCGCGAAAAACCGGCCAGCGCCATTGCCTATTTTCGCAACCATAAACATCCGATGCGCTACCCTCGCTATCAGGCCCAGCACGTACCCATCGGTTCCGGGGTCATCGAGGCGGCATGCAAGACACTCGTCAAACAACGGCTTTGTTGCTCCGGCATGCGCTGGCGCGAACGCGGGGCGGGCATTGTTTTGAGCCTGCGTGCACTGGTGCTCAGTCAAGGGCGCTGGCAACAATTGTGGAACAAGATCGATCACTACGATCTGCCCGTCTGTGCCTAACCAAAACATCATATAGCGGCCAAACCCCCTTCTTGAACGTCGACTTCAACTTGCCCTCAAATTCAACACCTGGTCGAGCATGGCGAGTAATTGGTTCTACTTGTTTATCTCTTTTCGCAGAATTTAGCCACTATCTAACATAATGGCACAATGAAAGTAAACTGATCGCAGTTGCCAAAGAACAGGAGGGGTGATGAATAATCCAATACAACAATTAAACAAGGCGACATCTGAAGCAGGCAGTAAGACAACAAGCTTAGCTGGGCAGCATTTAAAAAGTCGCAATTTCACTTTCACCGACCAACTTGAATTTGCCAATTTTTCTGGTGACACCAACCCGATTCACATAGATCCTGTGGCGGCACGCCGAACTATAAGCGGTCAGTGTATTATGCACGGAATACATGGGTTGCTGTGGGCGCTCGACACCCTATCGGAATGTACAGGACTCACTGCATCTAATGTAAAGGTGCGATTTATCAAGCCGATATTTCTTAACGAGACAATAAGCTGCATTTGGGAGGAGCAAACTAAGCAACTATCCCTTATTTCTGGCGACATTGTTCTTTCGGTTGCCACCTTAAGACTCGGATCTCTTAAGTCCGTTAACACCATACAAACAAAGATCGAACCGCCACGCAGTAAGCCGAAGGAACCCACTTTTATAGAATGTTCATCATTAGGAAGACAGCCGTTTGCCATTTATGGGGATAGTACCCTCGCAAAAACGTTATTTCCGTCATTCGTAAAAGCATACGGAATTGCAGCGGCATGTGAAATCGCGGCGATTTCGGAGGTTATAGGGATGGAATGCCCTGGGCTGCATTCGCTATTTACGACCCTCCAAGTCGATTTTCGGCTTGACAGCGACTCAATACCGAATTTTACGCTTAAAAAAAGCGATGAACGGTTTAACCTTTTGCAGATTTTCGTTGAAGCGCACACTCTCACTGGAGAAGCCGAAGCTTTTTATCGACCACCACCTTCAAGCAATTTACGCATAACAGAGCTTAGGACCTTTGTTCATGAGGATGAATTCAAAAATGTGTGTGCTTTAATTGTCGGTGGCTCCCGGGGATTGGGAGAACTTGTTGCCAAGCTTATAACTTCCGGAGGTGGAAAATCTATCATTACTTATAACGTGGGATCGGCGGACGCGGCTCGAGTACAAAGAGAAATTTTGTCATTTGGTGGTTACTGTGAGACCATTCAACTTACGATCGGGGAAACAGTCTCTTTGCCAGCGCGTCTTTCGGATTTTAATCAACTTTATTACTTCGCTACTCCAAAGATATTTGGTAAACGCTCTTCTGAATTTGATACTCGATGATCAAGTTTTTTTCTGTTGACTTCTTCTCTAGTTTATGATTCGTCGCATTTTCAATGACTTGCAGATCTTTTTTGACTGACGTTCGTTGCGAGTAATGTGCCAGGTATCTCCGCTAAGCAGTTGATTATTCGATGATCTAGAAAGTCAAGGACTAAAAACTTGATCATCGAGTTGCAGAAGCGACCGAGCG
>JAGTVB010000357.1 GCA_018224385.1 Gammaproteobacteria bacterium | reverse complement strand
CGAGCTGACCTTGTTCTTTGGCAAGCTCAGCCTGCTCCGCGCGAATACGCATTTCCTCGAGTCTTGCCAAATGTCGCAGTTTTAGCTCTAAAATACCTTCCGTTTGCGCGTCGCTGAGACCGAAGCGTGCCATCAACACCGGCTTTGGCCGATCCTCTTGTCGGATAATCGCGATCACTTCATCCAGATTCAAATACGCGATCAACCATCCGTCCAACAAATGCAGCCGCGCAAGCACTTTGTCGAGCCGATAAGCGAGCCGCCTACGAACGATGCCGGCACGGTGATCCAGCCATTCACACAAAATGCTGCGCAGATCCTTCACCTGAGGCCGTCCATCAAGGCCAATCATATTCATATTGACGCGGTAGCTTCGTTCTAAGTCGGTGGTGGCAAAGAGATGGGACATGAGCTGTTCCACATCGACGCGGTTGGAGCGGGGGATGAGCACCAAGCGCGTGGGGTTTTGATGATCCGATTCGTCACGCAGATCCTCGACCAGGGGAAGCTTCTTCGACGCCATCTGCTGGGCGATCTGCTCCAGTACGCGGCTCCCTGAAACCTGGTACGGTAGAGCCGTGATGACCACCGATCCATTCTCACACTCGTAGCGTGCCCGCAGGCGGACGCTGCCCGAACCCGTTCGGTAGATTTGCCGCAGATCCTCTGCGGGAGTAATGATCTCTGCCTGGGTGGGGAAATCGGGTCCCGGAATGTCCTCCCACAGTTGCTCCACGGTGGTCCCAGGCTTGTCCAACAATCGAATGCACGCCGCCGCCACCTCTCGCAGATTGTGCGGCGGAATATCCGTGGCCATCCCAACCGCAATACCGGCGGCGCCATTTAACAGCACCTGTGGCAGTCGCGCGGGCAACAGCGCAGGTTCTTCCAAGGTACCATCAAAGTTGGAGACCCACTCCGTCGTTCCTTGCCCGAGTTCGGCAAGCAGCACGTCCGCAAAAGGCAGTAATTTCGCCTCCGTGTAGCGCATCGCAGCGAAGGATTTCGGATCGTCTTGCGAGCCCCAGTTACCCTGGCCGTCGATGAACGGATACCGAAATGCGAACGGCTGCGCCATCAGAACCATCGCCTCATAGCAGGCGCTCTCGCCGTGGGGATGAAACTTGCCGAGTACGTCACCCACGGTGCGAGCGGACTTCTTATACTTTGCGCCAGCGCGCAACCCAAGCTCGGACATGGCATAGATGATCCGCCGTTGCACCGGCTTTAGCCCATCCCCGATATGCGGCAACGCGCGATCCAAGATGACGTACATGGAGTAATCCAGGTACGCCTTCTCGGAAAAGACCCTCAGCGGTTGGCGCTCAATTCCCTCGTACCCGAAATCGTTACCTTTTGCCATGGTGCACGTTGCCTATGCCTTAAACCGCACATTAAATGTCAGCGAGATCGCCGTTGGCCTCGAGCCAGATTCGGCGATCGGCCGCTCGTTTCTTCGCCAGTAGCATATCCATCAGCTCATTCGTACCCTCATCTTCGTCGATGGTCAATTGCACCAGGCGCCGAGTCTCGGGGGCCATACTCGTCTCGCGCAGCTGCAAGGGATTCATTTCGCCGAGCCCTTTGAAACGCTGAACCTGCACCTTCCCTTTGCGCTTTTCCGCGGCGATGCGATCGAGGATGCCTTGCCGTTCCGCATCGTCAAGGGCATAAAAGACATCATTTCCGACGTCAATCCGATACAAGGGCGGCATCGCCACGTAGACATGTCCCTCGGCAACTAAGGTCCTGAAATGGCGCAGGAACAAGGCGCAAAGCAACGTGGCGATATGCGCCCCGTCGGAATCCGCGTCGGCGAGAATACAAACCTTGCCATAGCGCAGACCCTCGAGACTGCGTGCTCCCGGATCGACGCCGATGGCAACGGCCACGTCGTGGACTTCCTGGGAGGCCAAAATCTCGGCGGAATCGATCTCCCAAGTGTTGAGGATCTTACCGCGGAGCGGCATCACCGCTTGCAGCTCGCGGTCGCGAGCCTGCTTTGCCGAGCCACCGGCAGAGTCACCTTCGACGAGGAAAATCTCGGTTCGCGAAACATCCTGAGACACGCAATCGGCAAGCTTGCCCGGAAGTGCCGGCCCCGCCGTGACCCGCTTGCGCACCACGCGCTTCGCCGCTTGGACGCGTCGCTGTGCGATGCTGATGATCAGCTCAGCAAGTCGATCGCCTGCTTCCGGATGCTGGCTGAGCCATAAACTGAAGGCGTCTTTAGCCACGCCGGAAACAAACGCGACGCATTCCCGGGAAGCGAGCCGTTCCTTGGTTTGTCCGGTAAATTGCGGCTCCTGCAGCTTGACGGACAGAACATAGGCAACTCGGCTCCAAAGATCTTCCGGAGCGAGCTTCACACCTCGAGGCAGCAGATCGCGAAACTCGCAGTATTCCCGGATGGCCTCCAGCAGGCCGGCCCGAAACCCATTGACATGAGTCCCGCCCTGGGCCGTTGGTACTAAATTGACGTAACTCTCGGCGAATCCGTCAGCTTCATCCAATAACCAAATGACGGCCCAATCGACGGCCTCTGTCGTGCCCTCGAGGCTTGCTGCAAAGGGTGTATTGGGCAGCACCGCGGCGGCGCCGATTGCCTCCATGAGATAAGCAGACAGCCCATCGTGATAACACCACTCCTGGCGTTCCCCGGTGGCCTCCACCTCGAACGTTACCTTAAGGCCCGGACAGAGAACCGCCTTTGCGCGCAGTACGTGGGTAAGTCGAGGCACCGAGAATTTCGCGGAATCGAAGAAACGCGGGTTAGGCGAGAAACGGATGGTAGTGCCGGTACGGCGCTTGGGCACTGACCCGACAAAGGTTAGCGCGGATACTTTCTCACCGTTGGCAAAACGCATGTGGTATTGCTTACCGGCGCGATGCACCCAAACTTCGAGGTGCTGAGAAAGCGCATTGACCACCGAAACCCCCACCCCATGCAGTCCTCCAGAGAAACGATACGTCTTGGCGGAAAATTTTCCTCCGGCGTGCAGGCGCGTCAAGATCACCTCGACGCCCGGAATTTGCTCATCCGGATGAGTGTCGACCGGCATGCCGCGTCCATCATCTGCCACTGTGAGCGACTCATCCGCGTGCAAGGTGACGGCGATGTGACGGCCAAAACCGGCAATCACCTCATCCACGCTGTTATCGATGACTTCCTGGGCCAAATGATTGGGACGCGTGGTATCCGTGTACATCCCGGGGCGTTTGCGCACCGGATCAAGGCCCGTGAGCACCTCTATCGCCGAGGCATCATAGGGAACGCTCACGGTACCTCCCGGTGCATCAGTCGGTGATTCCCCAACTCCACCATCGAGTGGTTCTCCTTGAGTTAGCATTGGCAGGTTTCTAAGAAAGCAGTGCTGATTGCGGCGCCCCCTCTTCCCTGCCTCATTGATAGCGAGGCGCCGCCCTTGCCTAACACAGGAGGGGCACAGCTCGATCACGGGCGTATAAGAAGGGAAGGCTATTGGAGAAGCCAGAGGACTAAGCAACGAGCCCAAATCGGGTTGTAAGTCTACCTTCTCTGGTCACCGCATGCGATGACAAGGCCCACGGCATACACCCAAAGAAGCGTAAGGTGAGCCCAGCTTCACCGAAGGTGGCTTTCAATATTACAATAGGTTGAAAAGAATACTTAATGTAAAGTATAGAATTTTAGGGTGGCGCTCTTGGAAAAAGCATCCCAGAAAATCTAGGAAAGAATGACGCGAGAGGGCGCCACGATTCGAGATGGCACGCGTTGGCGGTGCTGCCCGGTGCTCGGATACGTCACGGCTTATCTAGATCGGCTACCAGGGCTGCCCTAGTTTCCTCTGGCGCGGGTGCGCGTTGGTAGCGGTATTGCTCATGGTCGATGCCGAAGCTCAGAGGGGCGCCTCCTTTTAGAGCGCTGACCATGTCCGGATCCAAATCGAAGCGCAAGAAGTGAACGGCCGAGGTCTTTTCTTCATTTTCTCTTTCGAGATCTTCGTCCGCGATGGCCCACACGCGCGCACAGCCTTCCACCTGCAGCCAGACGTTGTCCTCGATACCTCGTAACCTGGCGAGGGCCGTCGCTCTATCCTCGGGATCGGCATACTCGAGCATGAACGTCGCTTTTAGGTCATGTCCGTCGGGAATCAGCGGATTATAGGTATCGAGCTCCTCCTGAATAGCCGCCGCCTCGAAGATTCGCTCCACCCGCAGCATCTCTTGGATCTGGTACTGAATGGTCAGTCTATCTTCGAAGTACAGCGTAGCGTGAGGGCCCAACGGCAGCTTACGACTTTTCTTGTGAGCAAGAACCTTCGCCCGAAACCGCGGCCTTGCTTCAGCATAGGCTTCCAGGCTGTAAAGGTCGTTGCGCGTCAGCTTCTGCATGGCACCTCGCTTGTGAAAGCTTCGATAAGTAGTTTCCAGCCATTAAATCCCGTAAGCCCGCCGCAGCAGCGTTAACGGATGAGTGGGCTGAGCGTTCGCTCCGAGACCGGCCGCAATGTGATGCCCCGCCATCGGACAATCGCTGCTATAGTGGTCGGCGTCTGCCCGCTTGACCTGATTGA
The DNA here is from genome assembly GCA_018224385.1 of Gammaproteobacteria bacterium. GTDB lineage: Bacteria > Pseudomonadota > Gammaproteobacteria > HK1 > HK1 > JAGTVB01. Next base: position 16,322 of record JAGTVB010000357.1, on the reverse strand, counting down.
CAACGGGTCGTCCGATCTTCATGGCGGCGTCATGAAATTCCCGCTTGACGGCATAGGTTCCATTGTGGCCTGAGCACCGTTCAATTGGAATGATGTAGGTGTCGGGTATGAGCTGCAGCAGGGCCTTGGTTTTCAGACCAAGGTTCTGCACGCGCAGGTGACACGGAACGTGATAGGCAACCTTCCCCAGGCGCCCCTTAAAGTCGGTTCGCAGCTTACCGGCTTTATGACGCAGCATGAGATATTCGAACGGATCAAACATATTGGCCTGCACTTTCGCGATATTGCCATCTTCGGGCAACAGCAGCGGCAGCTCCTGCTTAAACATCAGCACGCAGGACGGCACCGGAGCCACCAGGTCGAATCCCTGGTCGACCAATTCCGCAAGCGCTGGCGCGTTTACGGCCGCCAGTGCCGCGACGGCGTCGAGATCGCCGAGCTCGAGCTTAGGCATTCCGCAACAGCGTTCCCGTTTCCCCAAAACGACGGGAATTCCGTTGTGCTCGAAAACGGCAACCAGATCTTGCGCTAAACCGGGTTCATTAAAATTACCATAGCAGGTGGTAAACAAGGCCACCCGCCCGCGCGTCTCATCGGTGGGCTGCGCCTCGTCAGCAGGTAGCGGAGCCTGACGGCGAACGATCCGCTTGCGCCCGGCTTCGTTTTCATAGCGAGGCAACCAGGCATTGCGGTGTACACCGAAGGTACGATGGAGCATGCCGCGAGCTGTACGATTGCGGTTGACGGCATTGACGGTCGGCGCAACGACCGGGCGGCTCGCCAGCATCCCGAGCACATCGGTGGAACTCAGTACCTTATCGCGCCACTTAACGTGCCCCACTCGCCGTTTTACCGCTTTTGCACGCAGCATCAAATGCGGGAAATCGACATTCCAGGGGTGCGGCGGAACATAGGGACACTTGGTCATGAAGCACATATCGCACAAATAGCACTGATCGACTACCTTCCAGTAGTCAGCCCGTGCCACTCCTTCCAGCTCCATCGCCTCGGTCGCATCAATAAGATCGAACAGCGTCGGGAAGGCATTGCAGAGACTGAAGCATCGGCGGCACCCATGGCAGATTTCATAAACACGCGCGAGCTCGCTCTCGAGTGCCCGTTCATCAAAAAACTCCGCGGTGCGCCAAGCGAGTGGGTGCCGTGTAGGTGCTTCGAGACTGCCCTCGCGCCGTTCACTACTCATTGGTTTTATTGGGTTTCCGTGTCGACCTGTCGGCAAAGGGGCTGGCGATTTGCCAGCCCCGGGAAATGTCATCTTTCGGGCTAATCCCCTAGGGAATCCAATGCCCTCTGGAAACGATTTGCGTGTGAACGCTCCGCCTTTGCCAGCGTTTCGAACCAGTCTGCAATTTCGTCGAAGCCTTCCTCGCGCGCCGCCTTGGCCATTCCCGGATACATATCCGTGTATTCGTGAGTTTCTCCGGCAATTGCCGCTTTGAGATTCTCCGAGGTAGCCCCGATTGGCAATCCGCTGGCCGGATCACCGACCTCCTCCAAATACTCCAGGTGACCGTGGGCATGACCCGTCTCGCCCTCCGCGGTGGAACGAAATACCGCGGAAACATCGTTGTAACCTTCGACATCAGCCTTCGCGGCGAAATACAGATAACGGCGATTAGCCATCGATTCGCCCTGAAATGCCGCTTTAAGATTCTGCTCGGTTTTGCTGCCTTTGAGCTCCATTTTCTGGTACCTCCAGTACTTAACCCCATGACCGACGTCTGCCCTCGCAGACACCACCACACCGGTGGCCGTAACGTATCTTAGACGCTGTTTTGAAAACTACTGCGCTGGCCTGAACGGCGTTGCGCGACGGCTCTCAATCTTCCTGTACTCCCTTGTACGCCCCGGTTGGTCGCCGCCGTGCGCCTTGCTCCGTCGGCGCTCGCGACATTATCTAAAACAGCTTCTTAGACAAAGTCTAAATTAGCCAGAAACGGTATACGAACCGGCTGCCTTTGTCAACAAATCCGGGATTCTGATTGACCCCCTAGTCCTGCTAAGGTAACGTAACAATGCGTCTTGGAGATACATGGTGGCTCGACAACGTAAGACCCCGAGCTTTGAACAAGCGCTGGAGGAGTTCGAACGACTCGTGGAGCGCATGGAAACTGGCGATTTAAGTCTGGAAGACTCACTCAAAGCCTTTGAGAGAGGAATTGAGCTCAGTCGTGCCTGTCAGGAAGTCCTCAATGAGGCGGATCAGCGGATCCAAATTCTGACGGAGCAGAATGGCAAACTCGCCGACGAACCTTTCCGCAAGGATGACGAATAACCACAGAGATCCCCTGCCCGAACTGTTGGCGAGCTATCGGGGCCGAGTCAATCAGGCGCTGGAGCAATACCTGCCGCAATCGCGTATTCAGCCGGCGGCGCTGCACGAAGCCATGCGATATGCCGTATTAAACGGCGGCAAGCGCATTCGTGCAAGCTTGGTTTATGCCACGGGCAGCGCTGTCGGCGCTCACTTGCCGCCACTCGATGCGCCCGCCTGTGCAGTCGAACTGATTCACGCTTATTCGTTGGTACACGATGACCTACCGGCGATGGACGATGACGATCTGCGCCGCGGGGAGCCGACATGCCACCGGGCGTTCGGTGAAGCCACCGCGATTTTGGCGGGGGATGCTCTGCAATCGCTCGCTTTCTATGTGCTTTCCCACACACCGCCCACAGACCATCCGCAGCAGCGCATTGAAATGATCAGTAACCTGGCGTTCGCCAGCGGCTCGCGGGGAATGGCTGGCGGGCAAGCCTTGGATCTGGCTGCAGAAGGCAAGGATCTTAACCTGGCCGAGTTGGAAAACATGCATATCCGCAAGACGGGTGCCTTGATCCGGGCCAGCGTCAAGCTCGGGGGGCTCGCTTGCCCAAACATGGATCGCAGCGTACTCGACCAGCTTGACCACTACGCGAAATGTATCGGTCTTGCGTTCCAGATCTGCGATGACATCCTCGACGTTGAGGGCGATACCGAAGTTCTTGGTAAGCCGCGGGGCTCGGATGCGGCGCATAACAAATCGACGTACCCGTCGCTTGTCGGCCTTGCAGCAGCCAAGCAGATGGCCGAGGAACTCGCGCAGCAGGCGATCGAGAGACTGCAAGGTTTTGGTGAGGCTGCCGATCCGCTACGCTGGATTGCGCGCTATGTGGTAGCCCGCTCAAGCTAGCACCAACGAGGATCAGTCAAAAGCGCCGCCACCATCCGCTTGCGTCCGGTGCCAGCGGCATCGGTTCGATTGTCGGAAGTTGCCCTTGATCCTGCTTCCGGACCAACTGCTTTTTCGGTGAGACTTGATCTCGCCACTCTGTTAAGTAAATAAGTAAATCATTTGGTAGACCATCTGATGTGTCGTAACCGCCTCGCGTAACCGCCGCGGAGCGGATAACCTATCCACAATAAGACCACCGCCAAGCTGTCTAGCATTGCGGCGCAAACCCGAGTAAAATAGTCAGGATTTTATGACCGGCCGATATAATTTAAAGGTCATTACGGAATTTGCCGCTGCCCATCGGTTACGCGACTATGAAGGCGCATGCAGTCAATTGCACGGTCACAACTGGAAAGTGGAGATTGAGGCCGAGGCCACTTCTTTAAATGAGCTGGGTATGGCTATCGATTTCAAGCTACTTAAAGAGGCAGCCCGTGCGGCAGTGAACAACTTGGACCATCGTGTATTAAATGAAGTCACCCCTTTTGATCGCAAAAATCCGACCGCTGAGAACCTCGCCGCTTACCTTTATGAAGCGCTCCGTCGACAAGTCGGTGATTCGCGAATTCGAGTTGCGGCGGTCACCGTGTGGGAAAATGACCGGGCTTGTGTGCGCTATATTGAGGAGAATTAATTATGAGCCGACCGGCTAGCCTGATCGAGGACGTTTCCAATCAAGAGATGGTGGATGTCCAGGGCAGCCCAGACAGTCGTCGCATTGCAATCGACAAAGTGGGGATAAAAGGGATTCGACATCCGGTCAGGGTGCGGGACCGTTCGGGGCGGGAGCAGCATACCGTTGCTACGTTCAGTATGTACGTGAGCTTACCCCATAACTTTAAGGGCACGCACATGTCTCGGTTCGTGGAGATCATCAATCACCACGAGTACGAGATTACTGTGGAATCGTTCAAGCGCATGCTGCACGAGATGACCGAGCTTCTGGAGGCACATTCAGGTCATATCGAGATGAGTTTTCCCTACTTCATCACTAAGTCCGCACCCGTAAGCGGTGTGGTGAGCTTAATGGACTATGAAGTGTCCCTCATCGGTAAGGTACACAACCACACGCCCTCAATGCATGTCAAGGTCATTGTTCCCGTTACCAGCCTGTGCCCGTGCTCTAAAGAAATATCAGATTATGGGGCGCATAATCAACGCTCACACGTAACGGTAACGGCTCGAACACGTGGATTTGTCTGGATTGAAGAGCTCATCGAACTCGTCGAGCAACAGGCATCCTGCCAACTCTACGGACTTCTAAAACGTCCGGATGAGAAATATGTTACGGAGCGGGCCTATGACAATCCAAAGTTTGTGGAAGACATGGTGCGTGATGTCGCGCAGCGGCTCAACGAGGATGATCGTATTTTAGGATATACTGTCGAGTCGGAGAATTTTGAGTCAATTCATAACCACTCTGCCTATGCCCTCATCGAAATGGACAAAGAGATAAGCTCGGATGGTTCCCCGGCGGCCCTTAGCCGCTGAAAAGAGTTAAAACCCCAGTATAGCCATAGAGCCGATCATGAGAAATCTCGCCGTTGGCGTAAAACCCCACTAATGGGAATTCGCCCAGCTCCTGTTCGATTAGCTTAAGTTCTTGGGAATTGCTACCGAACAAGCTCGCGCCACGCCCCAAGCAGGAGTAGTAAATTCCGCCCCGTGGCGGCGCGCGCAGATCCCGTTTCAGATCCTGGAGCATTCGCACCATATCAGCCCGCGCACTTTGCGCATCGCGCCGGCAAAACATCACTGAGCGCCCCGGCTCCACATACTCGCCTACAGCAAGCAGTTTATTGGCAGGATCCACGCCGATGAGATTTCGCACGAGGTAGGTTCCGGTATCCGAAGCGGGCACCGGAAATCCGGCAAAGATATAACCGGCCGCGCGATTCAAGTCCCGGGCCAGTACCTCACCGATATCTTCTCTCAAAACATCGAGAGCCGGGCGTCCATTTAATTCCACGATGACATTCTGCTCAGCCACCGTAATTTCATGACGCGGTCCGATGGGAGTGCAGCCTTGAGTAAGTCGTGTGCTCACGCCGACGTCGGGCCGGAAGAGCACTCCTGAAATCCCACCCTCGGTGATAGCATCGGCAATTTGAAAGTGGGCTGAACGTGAACTGGTCAGCCCTCCCACGAGAAAACCATCCTGTATCCGCCGGGCAAGCTCGCTTATGAGTGTAGGCACGCGACTGTTATTGGGATCGCCGTGCACAATGCCAAAGTAGGGGTGCGAGGCCTGACACCATTCCCGATAACAATTCTCGAATTCTTGAAAGTCTTTGACGATCGAGGGAAACACCCGAAACGCAGATTCCGGGGGATCCAGCAGCAGTACAGCCATAGCGGGTACATCGTGATATTCGGTGCCCGAGGCGCAGATCCCAACACCAATCGTGCCTACCCAGTGCGGAACTCCCGCTTGTGTGCGAAAAAATTCCAGGATGTCCTTCGCGTGCAGTGCAAAAGTGTCTGTAAGGTATAAGAATCCAAGACTGGCGTTAGCGGGTATCGGCTCAAGTTGCCTCAAGCAGGCCCTTGCCGCCGTCGGCCAGTCCGCTGCACTGGCATGCGCTACACGCGTCTGGTTAACCGCCTCACTCATAATTCTAACGATACTCGTATCCTGTTGGGTTGCCTACCGGGCAGCATCCGCGCCTTGCTTCGAAGCTAATGAGCTGTTGGCCATGCTCATCGTCTCGTCCGGGTGGCAGCCAGTCGCCTTACCTCAAGGGACGTCGTGAATACATCCTTGTAGACTTGAGTCCGGCATCCATGCCGGACACACCCTAGAGGCAAGGCGACTGCCTGCTTCCAGTTTCTGGATGCGGTCTTAACCTCTGAATGGTGACGCCGACGAAACGATGACCATGGCCAAACATCGCAACGCCACGGTTTTGCCCTCCTTGTGGCGTCACCGTAGATATGGGTCATAGAGTGTGCTTAGCTGTTGACTGACCAGAAACGCAACCCCCCAACGTCCAGCGACGAACGCGCTAATCTGCTCGCGGTGGCCAGCTATAATATCCATGCCTGCGCCGGGCGCGATGGAAACACGAGCTCTGAGCGGGTGGCCCTGGTGATCCGCGAACTCGAGGCCGACCTTGTGGGTTTGCAGGAGGTGGACTCTCGACCGGGAGCGGCTGCTGACTCCCAGCAGATGGATTATCTCGCCCGGGCCACAGGCTTCACTGCCATCCCCGGAGTGACCATCCAGCGCCACAACCGCAGCTACGGGAATGTATTGCTCACCCGCCACCCCGTACGTGCCGTGCGACGAGTCGATTTAAGCCTTGCGGGCCGTGAGCCCCGCGGTGCTATAGATGCCGATCTGGAAGTCCATGGAACCCGGGTGCGTGTCTTGGTCACGCACCTCGGGCTGCGAGCCGCGGAGCGCCGTTGGCAGCTATACCGTCTCAGCGAACTGTTCTTGCACGGCGCAATCGAGCCGATGATCCTCATGGGTGATTTCAACGAATGGTACCCCTACCAGAGCACGCTACGGCGGCTCCGAACGCTGTTCGGTCATTGTCCCGCGCCGCGCAGCTTTCCCGCGCGATGTCCACTATTAGCGCTGGATAGAATCTGGGTAAGCCCCTCGAGCCTGCTCGTGGCGACCCGTGCTCACAAAACTGCCTTGGCTCGAGTGGCCTCCGATCATCTCCCTGTAAAGAGCCTCCTCAGACTGAGGCCGACGCGGCCGTAGGTTGCAGACGACGTTGCGCCATGCAACAAAGGGCTCCCCTAAGGAGCGGTTATAATAACTGCTGCGCGCGCGACATTTTTAACACAGCGGCTAATGGCATCAGCCGAAGCGTTTCGTGCACCACACACCCAAAGAGCACGTCTCGTGGCCGAAAACCCAGAAATCCAGAGACGCTAGCGCGGGTTTTTCCCAATAGAAAATTGGGCAGCCGCTTGGCACACTTCAGAAGTTAGTTGGTAGTAGACCACTGCGATTTCAGGCCGTGGTTAGCAGTAGGTTGCCATGTCATGTTTCGACCACCCCAACAAAAGGCACCGGGGCGTCTTTCGACAGATGCCCAGTTCTGGTTCTACCTGACGCCTTTTCTCCTGGGTGCGGGAGCAACCTGGGGCTATCTGGTCTCGTGGATCTTCTCCAACGCGCCGACGCTGTTGATGGGTGTTGTGAGCTTTTTCTCCACCGGGTCTTGAGCCGCAGCGACGAATCTTAGTGCCGTGCTCCGAACGTTAAGATAAAACCGCAGCGGGCGAACCAAAAGTACGGTGCGCCGAGTTGCCCACGGTGTTATTCCGACTTTCGCTATTCGAGCGTATTTACGTAACTTCTCACTAACTCCAGGTAGTCACGTTCGAGCCTGTGCAGCGCGGTGAATCATTTCGGTAATGGCAAGATGGCATTTGTCTGAGACACTCGGTCGTTGCGGTAATCCCAAAACGAGATTCGGTGCTTGCGCCAGGTCTTCTTTAGACTTGGCAAAGGTGTCTCGACAGCGTCGGCCTGGAGCACTGCGGGTGCTGCCCAATGCACGCAGCCGATCGACCATACCTTCTTGTTGCAACCCTTGGAAAAGATAGGTGAACATGCGATAGACCGCCGTCGGTTCGACCCCATCGAGCAAGGTGCGAATGTGGTTGTCCGTTGGGATCTGGTAAACGCCAAACAAAGTCTGAGCATTGTTCTTACCCTGGGCTTCCTGCAACGTTCGCTGATGCTCCAAAAAGGGGGGGCTCTGCATGAAAAAGACCGAGAAGGCGCTTAAAGCCGCATCCACCATCGTGTAACGGGTATTCCTACCAGACCGCGGATCCGCGAAGGCCTCAAACGTCGTACGCAACTGCTTTACGATATTACTTAGCATCAAACCAGGGCGAACAGCAGGAGTGCTCATAGGGAGGGTACCTTCACATCGTCAAATCCCCTACTGTAATCTCAGTAAGCCAAAATGAGAATTGCTGGTGAGCTATCGTCTGGGAGACGAGTGTCCGATAAACTATAGTATGCTCGCTGAACCAGCAGCTTTGCTAAGTGCATTTGGCCAATGTTTAGGATACAGCAAGGAGAGTGACGTACTATGCCAACCTATGTGTACGAAACCATCCCGTCCGATGGTAAGACCTCGCCCCGGCGCTTTGAATTGGTACAACGTATGACCGATGATCCGTTGCGGGTCGATCCAGAGACGGGGGAGCCTGTGCGTCGCGTGGTTACGGGTGGTATTGGTTTGATGACTAAAGACAACGCCGATTACGGCGGCGGGTGTTCGACTCCCGGTGTGAGCGGGCCGTGCTGCGGCGGAGTCTGCGGGCTGAATTAGCCAAGACTATCGCGTTGCGCTTGCGGGTTCCCGCAAAGGCCGCCAGCCCCGACCACTATCCGGCAGGTGCCGCAGACACCACATTGGGCAGGTGAGCGACCGAGCGAGGATGGTGGGAGGGGTTTCTCGCGGCATCAGTGGTATCAAGGAGCACAACGTAATCTAGCGCCGCCCCATGAGAAGGTATGATATTTGCCGAAGACTCCCCTCGCCGTTGTGCCGCTAAAGCCGTCGGGTTTCCTCTTCAAGCGGCGCCTCAAATAATCGTCGCTCAGGACTGATGGTGTCCCACCACCTGAGGGCCGCTGTCATTAGCGGGCTCTTGTCGCCAACGGCATCTCGTAAGGCTCTGGCATAAAACTCAAAAGCTAGTGGATTCTTTGCAGCAGTGTACACTTCCAACAATCGCAACAAATACTCGTGGCGCTGGGGATATCGCTCGATAGCATCCTTGACGAGCGCCTCCGCTTGATCGAAGCGCTCAAATGCCAAATGAACATTCAGATCAGCGAGCGGATCCTCCTGTGGTTGCTCGTCGCGCCCGAGCTCGCTTAGCTCTGCCTCTTGAGATCTTGGCCCCGGCTCTGACTCTGGAAAGAGTTCTGCCCGCACAGCCCGCGTAACCTCTTCGGGGGGAGTCGTCTCAGTATCGGAAGTCACGAACTCGGTGGGACTCGCCTCGTTCGCCTGCGCAGATGGTGTCGCCATTGCTTGGGGAGGAGTCGTCAGCCAGGGGTCAACCGGGCCTATCACCGTCGCCTCCAGATCCTCCGGAGGAGGATGCGAAAGAACGGTCTCCTCATCTGCTTCCGCATGCTGCGCCGTGTCCTTTTTTTCCCTGCCGCGTACGCTGGTATAAATGGCCGCGACCACAGCCACCGCCGCAAACACAAGCAGACCAATAAACAGGGCATTCTCAACGTCGAATTCCGACGGCAAAAAGGAGAACAAAGACTCGGATTCCGAGTCGACAGACGGTGCGGCCGTGTCGGATAACGTTCCTTGCGTTTGCTCCCCGGCGGCGGCAGTGTCATCCTGACCCAGGCGTTGTGCGGCCGGCATCTCGGTCTCTGGAAGCGGGGTCGTGGCAAGAGTCCGTGTGCCATTTTCCGTCGCGGTGGCCGCGCGGCCTGGTATCTCCTCGGTCTCACCCAACCCGGTGGAATCGGCATCCTCGACGCTCTCCATCCCGCCTACACCTGATCCGGCTTGGGTATCTCGCGACTCGATGGACACCCCTGGCGAGGTCGTCGGTACAGAGCCAGCTGCCGGTTTATCGCGGGTTGGCTCACCCTGGCGGTTAACTGCATCGTCCCGCAGCGTCTCCAGAGTCACATCATCAAGTTCGCGGCTAGGCGGTAAACCGCGATCAATTTGGAATCGCAGGATGGCACTCAGTGTTCGTGGTCCGAGAATGCCGTCAACTGGCCCAGGGTTGTATTCTTGCTCAGCCAGAAGCGTTTGTGCTTCGCGGATGCGCGGATCGCCGGGAGGCTGGCCGAGAACAGGCAGCGCGCTCAGTAACACGACGCACAATGCCAGCGTGGCTCGTAGCAAAATGTTCAGTTTCGATAACTGCATGAGGGCCACCATCAGCAATTCTAGAGATGCTCACTATTTACCGTTGATGAGCAACGCCTACCGACCCTCGGGGGCCTAAGGCGCCATTCCATTCTGTCCTAACGCCCGCCTCCGCCGGCCGCCGGCAGGGGCACTCATCAACACTAAACCGTCCCCGGTGGCGTCGTCAAACTCTTATGTTCCGATGCCCCCGGGCGGGCAATCGTGACCATGGCGAACTTCCTCATGTTAGCCTATCCGAAGCCGATGGTGGCATCTGGCAAGACCTCGAATTGTGGCGCCGCTTACGCGGGCGGTGTATTCAGCCTCTGGCACGTGGGCGCTGAGGAGGGGCGCTTGCATCCGCCCTTCAGTTGGTGGCTTGGCGTCTGCATTGTGGCTATATTTTACCGGGGCCGCCTCGATGAGCCTGCCTCCCGCGGCGCAGGACGCCAAGCAGGCACAATGCGGCTAATTATCTCCTAGTATGGTGCCTATGGCGCGAACCACAAGGGGGCTGACCGTCAACAAGTAGGTCAACGTATAAGCGAGCAGTACAACAACCCCTCCGGCAAGTAAGAAAGAGTAGAGTCTGCCCTTCTCACCTCGGCTGTCTTGGTCGTGAGATTCGATCATGAGTCATGCTCCTTTTCAACTGGACATAGATCCGTTTGTTGATATTAATTATATTAGTATATTCTAATTTACTACAACTTCGAACGACGGATTTTTGACCGAAATCACGAGCCGATAGGATGTTGCCGCAGATTAAGCTCGGAGGCTCAAGGGGGTTCGGATGGCCGCCCGACCCTCGGGGTCCGGCGGCTCTCTATTGTCCCTTGCCGGTCAGCGTCGGCGAATGGCGGTAACAAGGGTCGACAGCAGATAGGTGGCGCCCGCAAGCAAGATGATGCTGGGCCCCGCTGGCAGGTTGGGCTCATAAGAAAATGCCAACCCCATCGTGGTAAACATCGCCCCCAGGCCCATAGCAACCCACATCATGCGCCCTACCGAGCGAACATATTGCGCGGCGATGGCGGCCGGCAAGGTCAGTAACGCGATGACCAGAATCAAGCCGACTACCTGGATGAGCAGCACTACGGTGAGCGCGACCAGACACAGCAGCAGGAGGTAGAAAAACGTCACGCTTACCCCGCGCACCTCGGCAAACTCCTCGTCGAACGCGACCGCCACGAATTGCTTTCGAAACAGGAGAACGCTCAGCACAATGACCGCATCGACTCCGCTCATCAGAAATAGATCCGCGCGCGGCACCATCAGGATATTGCCAAACAAATAGCTCATCAGATCGACGTTGTAGCCCGGGGTTTGGGAGATAAAGAGAATGCCAATGGCCATACCGAGCGACCAGAGGGCCGCAATCAAGGTGTCTTCGTGTTCCTGCCCTCGGAGATTGACCCAACCGATGATTAAAGCCGCCAGCAGGGCCGCCCCTAAGGCACCCCCGACCGGCGACCGGCCGAAATAGTATGCGATCCCCATACCTCCCAATACCGCGTGGGCAATACCGCCCGCCAGAAAGCCGATACGTTTAACCACCACATAGGTGCCCATCATGCCGCACCCAATGCTGGCCAAAATACCCGCTAGCAATGCGTTCTGCAGGAACGTATGGTTGGGAAGAGCCTGCAAGAAGTCAGACATGGACCATTCGATCAGTTCAGTGAGCGTGGCGGATCACGTGCACAGATTTGCCGTAAAGCTGTTCGATAACGGCACTGGTGGCCGCCTCGGTTGAGTGGCAGATCAAGGTGCGATTCAAGCACGCAACGCGGGTCACATACTTTGAGATAAACGCAATGTCATGGGAAACGACGATAATCGTCTGCTCTGCCTGAAGGGCTTTCAACAAATCGAAGATATCCCGCTCCCCTCTAAGATCGATGTTTGCGGTCGGTTCATCCAAGATGAGCACCTCAGGCTCGCTGGCCAAGGCACGCGCGATGAGCGCTCGTTGCAGCTGCCCGCCCGAGAGGTTACCGAGCGGCTGGCGGCGCAGGGTGAGCATCTCGGTCTTTTCCATGGCCTGCTGCGCGATGCGCCGGTCGTGGGCAGTGTAACCGCCGAGAAGGCGCGTCCGACCAAGCCGACCAAGCAGGACGGCTTCCTGGACGCAGATAGGAAAATCGCGCAAGAAGGTCGCAGTCTGAGGCACATAGCCTATCTGCCGCCGGGCTAGCGCAGGATTGCGTCCATTGACCCTTACTCGCCCAGAACTGGGCTCGAGGAGACCCAGTATGAGCTTGAGCAACGTGGTTTTCCCACCCCCGTTGGGGCCGACAATGCCCAAAAACTCGCCCGGTTGTACGCTAAGGCTGACATCCTCCAGAATGGCACTGCTAGCGCCAGGATAGGAGAAGGAGACGTGCTCCAAATCCAGAACAGACGGGACGGTCACTGCATCGCCTCGGCAAACGTTTCGGCCACAAACAGTAGATTCTCCGTGTAGTTCTCAGCAAGCGGATCGACGGCGATTACCCGACCGCCAATAGCCCGGGCAACGGTTTCGGCGTTGCGCCGGCTGAACTGCGTTTGCACGAAAATGACTCGGATCCCTTGCGCCTTGGCCGTGTCAACGAGTTTCGCTAGCTGCCGCGCGCCGGGTTCTTTGCCCGCGATTTCGATGGAAATCTGCTGCAGCCCGTAGGCCTCGGCAAAGTAGCTCCAAGCAGGGTGAAAGACCATAAATCGTCGCGCCTGTTTAGGCTTGAGCAGCCGGCGGATCGCTTTGTCCAGGCGCTCCAGCTCCGCGACAAATTCGGTGTAATTCGATTCATACTCGGCGTGATGGGCCGGGTCCAGTGCCATCAGCGTTTCGCGGATATTGTCCGCGATAATCTCCACCCGCCGCGGATCGGTCCAGATGTGCGGATCGCCACGCCCTGCTCCACCGTGGCTCTTCTCCTCCTCAGGATACGAATGCCGATGAGCCGGCGCTTCAGCCTCGAGCGGCCGAAGGGTGATCCCCTTGCGTACGTCGACAACCCGAAGTGCCGGGTGGTCTGCGGCGATACGCTCCATCCACACATCTTCGAAAGGAACGCCAATAGCAAAATAGACCTCGGCTGCGGCGAGCTCCACCATTTGCTTCGGAGACGGCTCAAAGGTGTGCGGGCTTTGGCCGGGTCCCACCATCACAGCGACGCGCACATGCTTGCCGCCGACGCGCTCAACAAAGTGTTTCAATGGTAAGACGCTGACGAACGCTTGGAGCGTTTCCGCGCGCACCGTCACGCTGGAGATCCCAAGCAAGGAACAGAGCGCCAGCGACACGACCCGCTGAATGCCTAGCCTGACCCGGAACCGAACGATCGATGTCTTATTCACGTTAGTGACTCGCATCCTGGCTCTTGCACCCGTTCGAGGAGGCTCGTCGCTGTGAATCGGAGCCGGTCGCACACACGCCGTGCGAGGTTATATCATTTCAATCAGACTGGAAAGTGCACCGCTGACGAGATGACTGCCGCGTTTAACACCATGTTCTCGTTCTGGGCGTTCGCGCGGTTACTCGTCATTGGTCTTTGCCGCACATCCGCCTCATCAAGCGCACGGCATGCTTCCGGTAATAGAGCAAGAAGCTCCTTTCCCTGTTGAACCTCTGCATGGCCGCGCAAGGCGGTTGTTGCCTCAGCATTGCTGTGCGGCGCATGTTCGAAACGACGATGTTAACGGTACCATTTAGAACTGCACCACAACGAGGACGGAATCAACGCCAGTGACGATGACAGTAACAGAGGCGATGCAAACGACCGTGGACTACCACGAGCGCACCAAGCACCAACCACACGCCTATGCCCGCTCCCTGGGTTACCTGGATTGGGCTACACAGCCCGATCCCTTTCGGCGCTTTCAGGGTGCCCCCATGTTACCACTCGCCCACCCGCCGGACTCTGATGCGCCGGCCTATGACGACCTTTTTGTCGGCTCTCGACCCGCCCAGCCGGTCGGCTACCAGACCATCAGCCAGCTATTGTTCGATGCACTGGCCCTGTCAGCGTGGAAGGAGGTCGCTCCAGGCAATCGCTGGTCGCTGCGGGTCAATCCCTCGAGCGGAGACCTGCACCCCACTGAAGGCTACCTGATCATTGGACCCACCGAAGGCCTGAGTGTGAGCGGCGCCGTTTATCACTATGCGCCCTACGAGCATGCATTAGAACAGCGGCGCGCGCTGACGGCATCGGAATGGGAAGCTATCGCGAGCCAGTTGCCGCCAAATGGATTCCTCATCGGCCTGACTTCGATCTATTGGCGAGAGTCTTGGAAATACGGCGAACGTGCCTTTCGTTATTGCCACCATGATGTCGGTCATGCCATCGGCACGGTGACATTTGCCACGGCCGTGTTGGGTTGGCGTGCTGCCATCCTCGATGGCCCGTCCAGCGAAAGTCTGGCGGTGCTCCTCGGCTGCCATCAGCAGCGGGGCATTGAGGCAGAGCATGCCGATTGTCTGCTGCTCATCGCACCGAGAGCCACACCCGCGACGGCCTCACTGGAGCTGCCTGAGGCGTTGCTGTCGCGGTTACAGCAGGCACCCGTCGCAGGGCATGCGAACCGGCTGAGCCATGATCACCACGAGTGGCCGATCATTGACCGGGTGGCAGCGGCGACGTCGTATTCAGGCCGAAGTGACGGCCCGCCCATGCCGATGGTAACGCCGCGAATAGGTGATTCGTCCTTGCCCCATCGCGAAGTATCCGCCCGCCGCTTGATCCATCAACGGCGAAGCGCCGTGGCGATGGATGGCCAAGCTTGGATTGAGGAGCGCACCTTTTATCGCATCCTGGGACGAGTAACACCTGAAGTGTCGCCTTTCCCCTACGACGCGCTTCCATGGCGACCGCGGCTGTCGCTTGCTTTGATGGTGCATCGGGTGCGCGGATTGGATCCAGGGCTGTACCTGTTAGTGCGCCATCCGAGCCACCTGGCAGCGCTACGAAGCAGCCTGGCGACAGGGTTCTTGTGGCGGAAACCGGTGAACTGTCCGGAAAGTCTCCCCCTTTATATCCTCGCCGAGGGCGATGCCCAAAGGGCTGCCGAGGTGATCAGCTGCCACCAAGCCATCGCCGCCGATGGCGTATTTTCCCTGGGGATGCTGGCCGAGTTCAGCCGCAGTCTCGAGGAAGGGGCATGGATGTACCCACGATTATTTTGGGAGGCGGGGTTAATCGGCCAAGTCCTCTATCTGGAAGCCGAGGCGGCCAACATCCGTGCTACCGGCATCGGCTGTTTCTTTGACGACGTCATGCACGAGTTGCTCGGCATCACGGATCGCTCCTGGCAGAGCCTTTATCATTTCACCCTCGGCGGTGCGGTGGATGATCCGCGACTCAAGACGTTAGATCCCTATTTTCACAAGAACATGCCCCGCTAGGCCGCTTTGCTGGGCTCTCTGGCACCTTTTAACGCGCTTGTACCCAAAAGCGCCCTGCTCGTTTTGTTCGCCTTGCTATGCGTCCCCATGACTTGCTGGCGATTGTTATAGCATAACGTATGATCCACAAACCACCTCGGCCGGCGCGTTCCCAAGTCAACCGGCAACGGTACCCGCCTAGACCCATCGCTTCCCTATTGCTACGCACCGGGGCAAGCCGCCCTACTCACTATCCTGCCGGTACTTAACCGGTTCAAGGAGCAGTGAACAGCGGACAAAACCTAGCCGTCTATCTGACACCCCTCAGGCCGGAAGCGATGCTGCTTGCGCACGGTCGATGAAACAGGTGTCTTCATCAGTCGCTCGCGGCTAGCTGATTCGCGGGTCGATGGTATATTATGAGTTACTTATCATCCCCAATAATCAACGTAACAGGTGCGACAGTAGCTGATCCAACCGCATCGCCCCATTCCATCCAACAACGGGAACCTAAGAAGCCGTTTACAAATGTCGCGAGCGCCGAAGTCGCAAGGTGCACGGCGGTGGGCAACCACAGGGGACCAGGCAGCACGTATGAGGATGGCGAACCGCCGCGCAACGCTGCTATGGCACAAGCGCAGTAGTTTTTAAACCGCTTCTAAGGATAGGCGCTGCGCATTTAGCGAGCTGAAAAACAAGCTGGAGCAGGAAATGATTAAACCGCATGGATCCGAAACCCTCAATCCCCTTTTTGTCTACGATGTCGCACGGCATCACGATCTGCTTAATGAAGCAAAGACGCTCCCCTCGCTTCTGCTCAATTCCGCATCGGCAGCCAATGCAGTCATG
>JAGTVB010000356.1 GCA_018224385.1 Gammaproteobacteria bacterium | reverse complement strand
GCGACCGATGGGCACCATGGCGTCGATTGACTTAAGCCCGGTCTGGACGGGCTCGCTCACCGACTGTCGGCTGATCACCCCGGGCGCGATCTTTTCGATAGGGGCGGTTGCTTGTGCCTCGATCGGGCCCCGCCCATCGACAGGCTGACCGAGCGCATCCGCGACCCTTCCCAGCAGCGCTTCGCCGGTCGGTACCTCCAGGATGCGGCCGGTACATTTCACCACATCACCTTCCGAAATGTGCTCGTAGTCCCCAAGGATTACCGCACCCACCGAATCGCGCTCGAGGTTCAGGGCGAGGCCATAAGTGTTCTTCGGGAATTCGATCATCTCTCCTTGCAGAACGTCACTCAGGCCATGAATGCGCGCGATGCCATCGGTGAGGCTGACGACGGTCCCCTCGGTACGCGCCTCAACACCGAGCTCGAAGTGTTCGATCTTCTGCTTGATGAGCTCGCTTATCTCCGTTGGACTTAGGGTAAGTTGCATAATCGAACCTCTATGAATGGTCTGCTATACCGCTCGTGTTGGCTGTTTTTTTGGCCAAGGGGGTTCAGAGGTTGTCAATAAACCTGCTGCGCCTTGCCGCGATAGCGACGTTGGGCGGTGCTCGCTCCTTGCCTGTCTGTGCGATATGTCGCGTGGCTGCGACGCCATATCCGCCTTGCTCTCGGGCCGCTTCGCTCGCTACGGTGTTGTTTACAACCTCTCAGCTGAGGTCCAGTTCGAGCCGGCTAATACGGCCGCGTAGAGACGCGTCAATCACCATGTCCCCCGCCCGAATTATGACGCCCCCAATGAGTGACCGATCGATCTGCATCGAGAGCTCCACCTCTTGCCCGAGACGCTTCGCCATGGCGTCCTTGATGGCCTGCTGATACTTGGTTTGGAGCTGATACGCCGTGATGACTTCAACGTCTCGGCGCTGCTCGAATTCTGCCCGTTGCTGCTCGAAGAGCGCCGCAATCTCCGGCAACAGCGCAAGCCGCCGGTGCTCCATGAGTACCCGGAGAAAATTTTGTCCCGTTTCGGAAAGCTTTCCCTCGCCAATGTCAAACAATAAGCGGGTCAAGCGATCTGTCTCTATACGTGGATGCGACACGATACCCAGCACTGTGGGATCGCGTATGACCATGGACAAGAACTGCAGCATGCTCGACCACTCATCCAGCTTGCTCTCTTCTTGCGCCTGCTTGAACGCAGCGATGGCGTAGGGCCGCGCCAGGGTGGTTTTTTCTGCCATCGAAGCTTCCTAAAGCTGCGCTGCTAGTTTTTCCAGCATTTTATTGTGTTCATTCGAGTCGACTTCGCGCATCAAGATCTGCTCTGCTCCAGCCAATGCGATAACGCCGACCTGGTGCCGTAGCTGCTCTTTTGCTTGATTCAGGAGTTGCTCAATCTCCGCCTGTGCCGCCGTGACCAGGCGTTGCCCTTCGGCGCGGGCATCATCTTTCGACTCTTCCACAATTTCAGCGGCTCGCCGCTGCGCCTGTGCAATGATTTCCCCGGCTTGCTCCTTGGCGTGCTGCAACAATTCCTTCGCGCGCTTCTCGGCGAGCTCTTTCTCATGGTGACCGCGGTCTGCCGCTGCCAGTCCATCCGCAATCCGCTTCTTGCGGTCTTCCAGCATGCGGATAATCGGTTCCCATAAGTAACGCATCACAAACCAGACGAGCACCGTGAAGGTGAGAATCTGGCCGAATAAGGTTGCGGTTACATTCACTTCCGGACCCCTGGTTTCCTGCCCAACAACAATATGGCCGGCAAGTCGGCTACGATCCTGCCCCGAGTGCCGCTTGCGCTGCCCCTACGAAGGGATTGGCGAAAATGAACCACATGGCTATGCCGAGCACGATCATGGGGAATGCTTCCATGAGACCACCGGAGAATAACGACTGACCGAGTAGCTGCGGTCGAAGCTCCGGTTGGCGGGCGATCCCGTCTAAATACTTGCCCATGATCAGAGCCCAGCCTATGGCAGATCCGCCTCCCGCCGCGGCGAGGATCAGGCCGACTCCCAGCGCTGTATACGCGTTTATCATGGCGATAGCATTGGCATCCATCGATGGCCTCCTTCAGTTGTGCCTCAAAATTTTCGGCGCTTAGTGTTCCTCGTGCTCTTCATGCGCTAGCGCAAGATAGACAATGGTGAGCAACATGAAGATAAAAGCTTGTAGCGTGATGACCAGGATATGAAAGATGGCCCACGCGCCGCCCGGTAACCACTGGCTCCACCACGGCAGCAGGGCGATGAGTAGAAAGATCAGCTCGCCGGCGAACAGGTTTCCAAAAAGACGCAGCCCCAGGCTTACGGGCTTGGAAAGCTCTTCTATGGTCGTCATGATGAGGTTGAAGGGGGCCAGCCAGATTCCAAAGGGGTGAGTAAGGAACTGTTTGCCGTAACCAAATAAGCCCTTGACCTTTAAGTTGTAGTAAACGATGAGTATGAACACGCTCAGCGCCAGCGCAAAAGTCGTATCCAGATTGGTGGGCGGTACCACCTTGAAATACACATGATGGGGATCGGCTCCAAAGACGTATTCGCCGATCAAAGAAGCCAGCCATGGCAGCAGATCAACCGGTATTAGGTCCATGGCGTTCATGAGGAACACCCAGACGAAGATGGTGATAGCGAGCGGGCCAATGACGGGATTAGAACCCGGAAAAATATCCTTGATTTGTTGGTTGACAAACTCAACGACGCCTTCCAACAAATTTTGTAGGCTGCCTGGATTATCCGCGTTGAGATTCTTGCCGACCTTCCACGCCAAGTACATGACGAATCCAGCAATGGCGGCGCTTACTAAGAAGACGTCTGGGAAAAAAACCGAAAAGTCGATAATATTGTCGGGCTTTTGGGTCTCAGGGTCGCACCCGATACACCAGTTGGTGAGGTGGTGCTGGATGTATTCTACTGGACTGGCGGTAGCGGGCGCTGTTGTTTCACTCACCCCAAAAACTCCTACCTGGTGATCCCGCGTGTTTGTCTAGCCGACCGCTCGCTGGGGCCAACTCTTTATCAAGAGAAATGCAACCTGTGCTATGCCGAATGCGACCAGCAACGGGACCGGGTTCAGCTTAAGCCACCCCATGCCCACGATGAACAGTGCCAGCAGAAGCGCAAAGCGTTGCAATGCGCCGACATAGATAACCGTAACTTCCTGCCCTGGAGAAGTTTTCGCGACGTCGGCGGCCAGCCGCAACCGTCGGCCTAATAGCCAGGCGTTGAGCAGCGCACAGGCTCCACCGAAGAGGGCGGCATGTGCGTCAGGGCTGTTTCCCAACAGAAGGTAGAGAAAAACCACAACACCGATGAGCAGCGCCTGCGTGCCTAGAAGGGTGCGCGCCTCGGCTAACTGGGCATTCATGGGAATATCGAGTCCACTGTAGCGCCCGGCTGATGCTTAATTCTGTGCTATTGTGGAAGGCGGCCGAGCCGATCCTATACGGTTTATTTTTCAACTGGGGCTCTGCAGGCCCTTGTGCTGAACGGCAGTATACGGTTGTAGCCCCCTTCGGATCAATGTTGCGTTGCAAAAAAGCAAATTGCAAGTGCTATTGGATGCGAGCCAGGATCCCGTCGAGCTCCTCGAGGCTGTGATAACGTATGACCAACTGGCCCTGTC
>JAGTVB010000355.1 GCA_018224385.1 Gammaproteobacteria bacterium | reverse complement strand
GTACGCTCGGCGGAGCAGCTCTCTGAGGAAGTCCGCCCGCTTTTCCAAACGGTTGCGGCCGTCACCCTGAGCGACAGCCGGGGCACCCTGGCGGAACAGGTCGACCGCCCCGGTCCGCCGCCGGTGCGCGTGCCGCGCCTCCTGCGCAGGCGGCCCCGACAGGACGAGCTGCCCGCCGCCTTCGAACCCCCGCGGCGCGACCTGATCCTCTCCAACGGTTTCGGGGGGTTCACCCCGGATGGGCGCGAGTACGTCATCATCACCACGCCCGGACAGATCACACCGGCGCCGTGGGTCAACGTGCTGGCCAATGCGCACATCGGCAGCGTTATCTCGGAGAGCGGCCAGGCCTATACCTGGGGCGAGAACGCCCACGAGTTCCGCTTGACACCCTGGCACAACGACCCGATAACCGATGCGAGCGGCGAGGCCTTTTACCTGCGCGATGAGGATAGCGGTAATTTCTGGTCGCCGACACCGCTGCCCAGGCGCGGCGCGACGCCCTACGTCAGCCGCCACGGCTTCGGTTACAGCGTGTTCGAGCATACCGAGGGCGGCATCCGCTCCGAGCTGTGGGTCTATGTGGCCCAGGATGCGGCGGTCAAGTTTTCCGTGCTCAAGGTGCGCAACACCTCCGGCCGGTTACGCCGGCTTTCTGCCACGGGTTACGTGGAATGGGTGCTGGGCGACCTGCGTCCGAAATCGGCCATGCACGTGACCACCGAAGTCGAGCCTTACAGCGGTGCCATTTACGCCCGCAACCCGTACAACACCGAGTTTCCCGACCGGGTCGCCTTCTTCGACGTGGACGATGGGAACCGGACCGTCACCTGCGATCGCACCGAATTCATCGGCCGCAACGGCAGCCTGGGGAATCCGCTGGCGATGGCCCGCACCCACCTGTCCGGCAAGCTGGGCAGCGGTCTTGACCCCTGTGCCGCGATCCAGGTGGGCTTCGATCTGGCCACTGGGCAGGAGCGCGAGATCATCTTCAGGCTCGGCCTGGGGGGAATACCGGGCGGCGACGACGCCAACCGGCTGGTGCATCGCTTCCGGGGCGCCGACACCGCGCGGCGTGCCCTGGAAGCGGTCTGGCAGTACTGGAACCACACCCTCGGGGCGGTCCATGTGGAGACGCCCGACGAGTCGCTCAACGTGCTCACCAATGGCTGGCTGCTTTACCAGACCCTGGCATGCCGCCTGTGGGCGCGCAGCGGCTATTACCAGTCGGGCGGCGCCTTCGGTTTCCGCGACCAGTTGCAGGACGCGATGGCGCTGGTGCACACCGAGCCGCGACTGCTGCGCGCCCAGCTGCTGCTGTGCGCGGGCCGTCAGTTCCAGGAAGGGGACGTCCAGCACTGGTGGCATCCACCCTCGGGCCGGGGCGTGCGCACCCATTGTTCCGATGATTACCTGTGGCTGCCCCTGGCAACCAGCCGCTATGTGCTGAGCACTGGCGACAGCGGCGTGCTGGATGAGCCGGTCGCGTTCCTGGAGGGCCGCCCGCTCAACCCGACCGACGATTCCGACTACGATCTGCCCGGCCGCTCCGAGACCGTGGAGAGCCTCTACCAGCACTGCGTGCGAGCCATCCGGCGCGGGCTTGCGTTCGGCTCCCACGGCCTGCCGCTGATCGGCTCCGGTGACTGGAACGACGGCATGGACCGGGTGGGCGTCCAGGGCAAGGGGGAAAGCGTATGGCTGGCCTTCTTCCTGTATGAAGTGCTCCGCCAGTTTGGCGCGCTGGCTCGCCAGCACGACGACCCCGCGTTCGCCAGATTTTGTGCGGCCGAAGGCATGCGCTTGGCCGAAAGCATCGAGCGCGACGGCTGGGATGGCGCCTGGTATCGGCGTGCCTACTTCGACGACGGGACGCCGCTTGGGTCGGTGGACAACGTCGAATGCCGGATCGATTCGATTTCGCAGAGCTGGTCGGTGTTGTCTGGGGCGGGCGATTCCGAGCGCGTGCGCATCGCCATGCAGGCCGTGGACGAGCGGCTGGTGCGCCGAGAGCATGGGTTCATCCAATTGCTCGATCCCCCCTTTGACCAGTCGGACCTGGACCCGGGCTACATCAAGGGCTATGTGCCGGGCGTGCGGGAGAACGGCGGCCAGTACACCCATGCCGCCGTCTGGGCGGCGATGGCGTTCGCGGCCTTGGGCGACAGTCGGCGCGCCTGGGAACTCACCACCCTCATCAACCCGGCGAATCACGCGGCCTCACGGGAAGCCATCGAGATCTACCGGGTAGAGCCCTATGTGATCGCGGCCGACGTGTACGCGCGGGCGCCCCACATCGGCCGTGGCGGCTGGACCTGGTACACCGGCTCGGCGGGCTGGATGTACCGGCTCATCGTGGAATCCTTGCTGGGCCTGCGGCTGGAAGTGGACCGGCTGCACGTCGCGCCTTGCCTGCCCGCCCACTGGGGCGCGTTGAAGATCCACTACCGCTACCGGGAGACGGTCTATCACATCGCCATCGAACAGACGCGGGCCGGTGATGATGGGAAGAGCGGCGTGATGGGCGTGACGGTCGATGGCGTCGAGCAGGACGACCGCGCGATTGCCCTGGTCGACGACCACCGGGAACACACGGTGGAGGTGCGCGTGTCAACGTGAGGACGAACCCCGTCGATCATGACCGCAGTGCACAATCGAGCCTTGCATAAGGGCCCGCTCCACGCCCTGTATAACCCGGGTCGAGCGGGCACGCTAGCGCTACGACTCCACGCTCCGGGACGCTATTCGTTCTCAACCTGCGGTGAGCGTCAACAGGATGTCGGCGTACCAAGCGCAATTTAGCCCCAAGGCCTCGTCGAGCTTCAGGTCGCGTGTGCCGGCGTCAAGCCGTGCCGAGTGCACGCCGAGCAGCATCCACGGCAGGTCGCCGTGCGTCGGATCCAGGTGGGACATGCGCATCACCACAGGCGCCCCGCTGGTGCCCCGGTGGGTGCGGGCGTCGGTGAGGAAGTAGCCCTCGCCCTCGAAGCGCAGACCGAATGACGAGGCGACTACCGCTTGGCGCACCACGGGCATGTGGTGTAGCGTGTCGTGAAAGCCGAGCGGAAAGCCCACCACGAGGAGCGAGGTCCCGACCTCGACCTGATCAAACCGGTCGGGCAGGTGTTTCGGCGTGAATGCGCGGTAGAGGGTCGTCGGCGGGAGTGCCGCGCGTTCGATCTCGATCGCCGCGACGTCGATTTCTCCGGCAGCGTCGACCCCCTGGCGCCAGATGCTCTTGCCGGCGCGGTAAAGCGGAATCGAGAATCCGGTGGATTCGGCCAGGTTGTGCGAGTCGACGTGTAACTCGATCTCGATGCGGTCCGGAAAGTGCCGGCTCGGTTCGTCGCTCACCACGTGCCGGCTCGTTACCAGAAACAGCCGCGCGTCGCGCTGGAAGAAAAAACCGCTGGCATTGGTCAGCTGCCGCTGTTCCTGAAACGTGCACACGCGCGCGGCCGTCAGCAGAAGCGATTCGATCATGGGTGTGTTGGGTTAGCGCATCGAGGAGGTGGGCCCAATGAGGCGTACGGGGAGCACTGGCAGACTCGAATAGGCCCGGTTTCTGCACGGCGCTGCCTTTTCGTGCCGCACGCAGCGCTTCATCAGCGGCCGCACCGACACGCCATGCTTCAGACCAGATATTACCACCGTCTCCAGCGTCAGCGTGAGCCGTTCGCGTGCCCGGGCTGCGGTTAGAGGTATTTTGGGCCCGAGCGGCGGCCGCCACGTGCCGCTTGGCGTACGGATGCGAAAATTCTGAAGGCGGTGGGTGTTGCCGCAGACCTACCCGAGGGGCGGCCGGTTAGGACCACTGGATGCCCTCGGGAAGTGTTTAGTGCGCGTAGGTTACTTACACGGTAATGTTTTGATTGACGTTATCTTCGCCGCCGAAACCTCCAAAGGCACCTGCCTGGACGTTTTGGCCTTGCAGCGTCACGTCTTCGTCCGTTTGAATATCCGGCAATGCGACGCCGAGGTCCTTACCCGCGTTTTGCAGTGCCGTCTGGTCGAAATTGCTTTGTAGACCCGCGGCTGCTGCACTGGCATCGCCGCCGCTTTTAAAACTGGTTGGGTTAGGCATGATCCTACTCCTCGTCTCGTTTATGTGATTTCTACATGTCCCTTTGGGATGAAGCGCATCATATATAATATTTATACATACATCAATATAAATAACCCAAGTTGCCTATGGGTGTTTCAGGCGACGAGATTAAGACTCCAGGCGAGGACTGAAGAGTCCCGCCGTGAGCTCGAACCCGCGCCGGTGGCTCACAGAAACGGCCGGAGCTACGTTTTGCATTGACCCAAAATCGGTCACGCGTTACTGTGCGGCGCGAGCAGGCCGTGATTATCCGGTTGTACTTCACCCGGTCGTCACTCAGCGTGGCTGACCTCTACGATCAAGGATTCCTTTCAACGCATGATGAGTAACACGAAGCGAGTGATGCTGGTTCACGTCCGGGATCCGCAGTTCTACGCGATCCAGCAGGGGGACCGATCCCCCAACGGCAACCGGCAAGTGATGGGGTTTCCACCGATTGGCGTGATGCTGCTGTCGGCCGTCTTGAAAGAGGCAGGCCACGCATGCACGGTATTTGACCAGGCGGACCCGGAAACCCCCAACGACGTCATTGTCAAGGCGATCTGCGCCGCGCAGCCTGACTTGGTGGGACTGAGTTTCCTGAGCACCACCAGCTATCCCTATGCGAAAGTTCTGGCGCGTCAGATTCGTTCCGCTTGGCCGCAGGTTAAGCTCGCTTTTGGTGGTGTGTTTGCGACGCTGAACGCCGAGCGAGTCAAGCGGCAGTGTTCGGACGTGGACTTCGTCTGTCGCGGAGACGGTGAGCAGTTGCTGCTTGATCTGCTCGAAGCGCTTGACAATCCGGGGAGTGTTGCTGGCCTCACGTGGGAGAAGAATGGTGAAGTGATCAGTAATCCAGACCGGATCATGGAGCGTAATCTGGACCAGTGGCCGATCCCCGACCGGGAATGCCTGAAATTGGATTTTGTCGAATCCATGCCCTTGGATGTTCCCGTTATACTTTCGACGGATCGGTTTACCACCATGCAGACTTCCCGGGGTTGTCCGTGGCCGTGCGTGTTTTGCGATATCCCAAACTTCAGTAGCAATAAATGGAGGCCGCGTACTCCCGAGAATGTCGTGGCCGAGCTGCAGCACCTCGAGGCGAATGGGTATCGCTCGGTTTACTTTGTCGACGACAACTTTCTACTGCAGCCCAAGCGGATCGAGCGAATCTGCGAACTCATCATCGAACAAGGACTGAGCATACGCTGGGGATGCGAGGGCCGGGTGGATTCCGTAGCCCAGCCGCTCTTTCCACTCATGGCTCGAGCCAACTGTCGCACCATCATGTTTGGCATCGAGAGCGGCAGCCAGAAGGTGCTCGATCGTCTGAAGAAAAAGCAGACTATCGAAGACATCAGCGAGGCGGTGATTGCCGCCAAGCGAGCCGGCATCGAGCTGGTGCACGGGTTCTTTGTGGTCGGTAGCCCAGACGAGACCCAGGACGACATGATGAAAGGTTTTCGGTTGGCGGCCAAATTGCCCCTGGACACCTTTGGATTCAACCGTCTCTGCGTTTACCGTGGATCCCCGTTGTGGAATGAGTATGTCCAGCGTGGACTGGTGGACGATACGAGCGACTGGTACAAGTACTTCAAGTGCTCTGAGATAGACCCGACCTGCATGTCTGGAGATGAGATCCACGCCCTGCGCAAGAAGGGATTCAAGTACTTGTTCCTTTACAAGCTCACGCATTACCCTCGTCAGACTTTCTGGCTGATACGGCGATTCATGCAATACATGTCATTGCGGGACATAAATTACATTATTTTCAAGCCTTTCCTTGGAAAGAGCAGTGGCGCCACCCGAGCCGAAGTGCTGTCGCGCGCCGTGGAACACGGGGAAATGAAGGATGCCGCGGCGGACCTGACGCAGGTTTCGGACAGCGAGCTGTTAGCGCTTGCCAAGACGTCCGTGAGGGTTGATGGGGATCACAGACCCGCGGATTCTTCTCGCGCCTAGGCTCCCTGAGCTGTTAATGGGAGCGCCGTCCAGCCGCATTAATTTTTCGCTTGCGACCAGAAGTGCGTTCCGCCCTGAAAATCACGAGGCGAGAATTCTCGTGATTTCTCCCGATATACCTGTTAGTCTTGCAGCTGAGAGGACCAGCCGATCTTCGGATCGGCATAAGGCGCTTGCCTATTTCGACGAAATCCCACCGATTTCCCCCCGAGACTCGTAGCTCCCTGCCTCGCTGTGCCGACAACGGCATTCGCTATCGAAGAAAGGTTTGTGCTTGCTGTTTTTCGATAGTGTCACGTCAATCCAATGCACAAATTTTCAGAGTAAGTTCGATATGAACATCTACGTAGGCAACCTTCCGTACAGCATCACCGACGCCGATCTGCGCGAGACCTTCGCCCGCTTCGGCGAAGTGACCCAGGTCCGCTTGATCAGCGACAGGTTCAGCGGCGAATCCAAGGGCTTCGGCTTCGTGGAAATGGGCAACAACTCGCAGGCTGATGCAGCCATCAGTGCCCTCAATGGGACTGACATGAAGGGGCGCAACATCACAGTCAACCAAGCGAAGCCCAAGGCCGATCGCCCCTCATTCGGTCAGCGTTTCTAAACTCCTGACAGTTCACGCGGCTGGCCGGATTATTCGGCACCTCGTTGCGTGACCAATGTAACAAAAGCCCGGCTTGTTGGCTGGGCTTTTGTCGGGGCGGGGAAATGCGTTGCCCTCAGCGGGTTAAGTTTAAGTCGAGCATTTCCGATCCGCAGCGCTCCGCGCCTGCCGCAACCCTGACACGCTCCCGGAGATCGTCGATCTCTGGCTGCCGGCAACTCGGGGCATTGCGGTCACTCTTATCCAGGTATCCGGCGAGCACTCCTCGCAGTCGTTCCTCACGTGATGCCCTGCCTTTGAGCGCTCCCGTGGCCTTGCCCCGCAGCAGCCGCCGCAGCGCCATCGACACCGGTACGCGGAATCATTTCCCTTTGCTCGAATGCCAGGGATCCCCGTGCGCCACCATTTCCGGGCTTAATTCGCGCGGATTTCATAGGGCTGTACCTCGCTGTAGGTAGGGGCCATCGCGCGGACTGCACCTTGCCGGGTTGGGAGGCGAGCATTTATGCTAACAGCCGGATCGTGCGTATCGCGGGGCTCATCGAGCGATATATGCTTGTGCCTTCAGGCAATGGGAACCGAGCGCGCACTCTTTTTACCGCCTCGTTCCCCCCAGTGACGACGCCCATAATCGAAACAGCATGTACAAAGGCGAACGGTTTAACAGTATCAGTCATCTCATCGGCGCGTCACTCGCGCTCGCGGGCGGCGCTGTGCTGGTGACCCACGCCGCTCGGGATGGCGATTCCACCAGGATCGTGAGCTACAGCGTTTACGGCGTTACGCTGTTTCTGCTCTATCTCGTCTCCACCCTCTATCACAGCCTATCTGGCCCGGCGAAAAGGGTGTTCCGAGTGCTGGACCACCAGGCCATCTACCTTCTGATTGCCGGGACCTACACCCCGTTTATGATGGTGGCGCTCGAGGGCGCACTGGGCTGGTGGATGTTTGGAGCCGTCTGGGGGCTGGCGGTGTTTGGTATCGTTTTGGAAGCTTTGCCGCCCCGCGGACCGGGAGCACGGGTGGTTCCACTGATTGTCTACCTGGTCATGGGCTGGCTCTGTGTATTTGCTTTGGACCCGATAATTGCCGCCCTGCCACCGGAGGGCTTCGGCTGGCTCCTGACGGGTGGAATTTTCTACACGTCGGGGGTCATCTTCTTCGTCCTCGACCATTGGTACCCCTGGTGCCATGGGGTCTGGCATCTGTTTGTCATCATCGGCAGCGTTAGCCACTACTTCGCCATTTTGCTCTTGTACTAACGCCCAGATTCGACGAGATTTGACTGGCGCACGATGCACGCGAACGCTAGCGCGCCGAGACCGACCCGTTTGAGTACCGTATTCAGCAGACGGTCGAGAGACGGGTACGCCCAATACTCGACAATAATGGATGATGGGTGCCCTTTAGCAGAACATTTCTTCCCCAGGGGACTTGAAATATGCTGCAATGCACCATACTTATATCTTGACGATGTTGCGACGCAACATACTTTCTGCAATCAGACCGAATACGGGAGAGAATCTGTCATGATCACCGAAACCTTTTCTGCGCTAACCGAATCCACCAAGGGAGTGCTGAAACCTGCGCAGAAGCTGAATCGAGAGGCTGTAGCGACGGTCCAGAAGCTCGCCGCACATCAGATCGACAGCCTGAAGGCCTACTCGGATCTCGGGGTGAGCCAACTGAAATCGGCTGCTGAAGTGAAGGATATGGAAGGTTTTCAGCATCTAATGGCCAAGCAGGGTGACGTGTTGCGGGCCTTCCGCGAATGCTTGATGTCCGACTTCAAAGCGATCGCCCAGATGGGAGTTGACTTCGTTTCGCGCGCCAATAAGATCGGCGCTGAGGCAGTGCCTCCGCTTTTGGCGAAGGCGCGGGTTAAGGCTGACTAGCCACGCGCTGGGTCCGTCCGATGGAAAGCCACCATCCTGAAACAAGGGTGGTGGCTTCTCCTTTTGGGCGCTCGAAAAAACTCCGTGTTGGTTTTCAAATCCTGACGCCAGGGGGTGACGAAGGAACGTCGCTGCGCTCTGCTGCGCGTTTGCGGTGCGGGGCATGCGGCGTTGGAGGCGAAGGCACCAAGCCCGCCCATCACATTATGCGCTGATCAAGCCGCCAGGGCGGAGTGGAAATCCCCTTCGGAGGAATCTCAGGCGATCCTGGACAGCTTCCTGAATACGCTGCGCTTGGCTCCGATCATAGATAGGGACACGGGTCGATAGAGATGATCAAGGAATCCAAGCAGGAATACCTCATTAGGGTGGCTGGACCCGGTGATGCGGCGGCAGTCACCGCGTTGTTCAAGGAATCGTATCCGCTCCTGATGAGCCAGGCGTACGATAAAGCAACGCTTGCCGCAGCTCTGGAAGTGATGACAACGGCAAACCCCAAGCTCCTGGCATCGGGTACTTTTTACCTCGCCGAATCCCGAGTCGGGCAGGTCGTCGGCTGCGGCGGCTGGACGCGCGAAACACCCGGCAGCGGTATGGTGCACGGACATGTAGCGCATATTCGCCACTTTGCTTCCCACCCGGACTGGATAGGCCACGGTATCGCTCGCTCCATTTTGGCGCTCTGTGAGCGAGAAGCCCGCCTCGCCGGCATAAAGCAGTTGGAGTGCTATGCGAGCCTCAATGCGGTGGGATTCTACGGCGCACTCGGCTTTGACAGCGTTGGCTCAATCGAAGTGCGGATCGGAACGGGCGTGACGCTACCCAGCGTGTTGATGCGTCGCACGGTTTGATCAGAAATGAAGTGCGTCCCACCGCCGCCTTTACCCGGTGCTCAATGGAAACCGCACCGCAGTGCCCGCTGGGGATTCAACCCAGATTACTTGACGCTGGGTCGTCGGCGGCCGACGGGTGGTACATCGTTCCCGCCCTGTTTGAATTTAGGGCAGGGCGGGACTGCTCGGTTGGATGTGCTGTTGGTGCTCGGCTGGCTTCCGCTGGTGCGGGTGCGGCTTCTTATGGCGTCGGCCGCGATGCGGCTCAGGATGCGAACATGGGGCCAAGCGCACGAATGAGCACCGGGCTTGCGGCCAGGAGATACATTGCCGTGTAGGCCAGTACGACCAGGATGCCGCCAACGAGGAGCGGTTCATAAAGCTTGTTGCCGTGGTCTTGGGTATGCGTTCTCATGTTCCGTTCTCCAATAATCGATTCGTTCCGTTCGACACTATCCCTATCCGTAGGGGTGTCGTGTTTAGTCTCTTTTAGATCACCTTAGAGAACATAATAGGGTCGGCGCTTTTTCGATTAAAGGAGGACATTCCGATCGTTGATCCGGGCAAATACAGAGACAAGGATCGGTCACTACGGAAGCTTACCTATCCATTCGCAGCCGCTCGTGGGATTCATTCCTTGCCCCCGTTCAGAGCTTGAAATCAACCACGGTCTGGGCCAGCACGAGCTGTTGTAGACAGCCCGTGACATCAAGCGTCGGTTCCACCGCGAGGGCTGATTCGCAGGCAGGCTCAAAGGGAGTCCCCCCATCGAAACCGCTCAGCAGGGCGAACTCGCCTGCACTCAGCGCATGCATCTCCACCCTCAATGTGCGCCGCATTACCCGCCATTGCCCCCCGCCGCTGTCCAGATGCACGGTCGCTTCGCCTCCTCGATGGTCGGGTTGGTTCACCTCCCAGATGAGTAGGATCGGGAACGGAGAACAGATCAAACGAACCGAGGGGTGGAGAACGAATTTGATGTCGCCGTAGCGCTCTGCCGGCACTGCGGCCAGGCGTTCCAGTGCGAGCGGCGGATGTTCCGCGCCATGAAAGGCTTGGTGGCGGGCCCATTCCAAGCGGGCCATGTCAGGCAGGTAGGACAGGCACGTCGCAGGTGGAAACTCCGCCAGGAACTGGGGCAGGTATTCCCCGAAGTCATGCAGGTTTCCGGACCGAGAGGGGTATTGGCCGATGTAGTGGTGCGCCGCGTAGGCGAAGAATGGCTCCCCCACCAGCC
>JAGTVB010000354.1 GCA_018224385.1 Gammaproteobacteria bacterium | reverse complement strand
GTTTGCTGTTGGCGCCGGTCGACTGAATGAGCCTCTGGTCCAACAAGCGGTGCGGGAGACACTGAGCAAATTCGCGCTGTTGACCGTGCGCGAGCGTAGTGCCCGGCACGTGTTAGAGGCGGCGGGTGTTGACAAGGAGATCTTGATCACCGCCGATCCCGCTTTACTGCTGCAATCCGAGCCTTTCCCCAGCGAGGCGCTGGAACGCGAAAATCTTCAGGGAGAACGCCGGCTGGTGGGCATGTCGGTCAGAGAGCCAGGCAGTGCCGCACCCGATATCAGCGAAGTGAAATACCATGGCCTGCTGGCCGATGCTGCTGACTTCATGGTGGATCGCTTTGATGCCGAGGTGGTTTTGGTACCAATGGAACGTCAGGTGCTTGACGTGCAACACTCCCATGCAGTGGTGTCGAAGATGCTGCGACCCCAGCGGGCGACTGTTCTGAAAGGGGAATATTCGCCCGGTCAGATATTGACCCTGATGAGGCGCTTCGAGTTTGCTGTGGGGATGCGCCTGCACTTTCTCATCTTTGCCGCGCTTCAGGGAACGCCATTCGTGGCACTGCCCTACGCCTCGAAGGTTGAGGGTTTTCTCGAAGATCTCGGCATGCAGATGCCCCCATTACAGCTGGTCAACGCGGGGCGGCTTATCGCCCACATTGATCAGTGCTGGGATCGGCGCCGTTCGCTTAAGCGGCGTATCGAACAGGCCGTGCCAGGTTTGCAGGCACGATCGCGGCGGACCCATGAGCTGCTGACCCAGATCCTCAGGCATTAGGCACACGCAGCAAGTCGCTGATAGGGTTATGCTGCCTATCGAATTGCTCAATTTGACGTATGGATTGAACATGCCGTCGTGGCAACGTCCGCTCGCTCCTGGAACCGTCATTTTGCCACCCCGTCAGGCCGTGCTTGCCGGCGAGACGGAAGTCTTGGTGGTAGGTGGTGGGCCTGCCGGCATCGGCGCAGCGCTGGGGGCTGCTCAGGCCGGTGCCGAGGTAGTATTAGCGGAACGCTATGGCTTTCTTGGAGGCAATGCTACAGCGGCGCTGGTGATGCCCCTCATGTCGTTTTACACCGAGCGCGCACCCGGTCAACAAACGCCAATCGGGCGTCTTCTACCCGCTGATCATGGGCCAGGAGACCCTGTCATCGCTGGCGCAGTCGCCAGTCTCCTAGAGCGCTTGGTGGCCGCCGGTGGAGCCATACCTCCCTCCCTTGATACTGGGTACGTTGTTCCTTTTGACCCGGAATTATTCAAGCTGATCGCCCTTGAATTGCTCGATGAGGCGGGCGTCAAATTTTTGTTTCATGCCTTTGCCAGTGACGTGCTGACCGAGCAAGGACTATCGGGAGCCGTTTTCGAGACTAAATCAGGCCCAGTAGCGATTCGCGCGCGGGCTATCGTGGATTGTACCGGTGACGGTGATTTAGCGGCGCGCGCGGGCGCTCCCTATGAGGTGGGGCGATCAACGGACGGCTTGGTGCAACCGATGACCCTGATGTTTCGCATGGGGGAATTCGAGCGCGCGGCATTCGATGCCTACGTACGAGAACATCCCGATCAATGGCGCGGGGTGTATGGGCTTTGGGATTTGGTTCACCAGGCGACCGCCGCAGGAGAACTCGACCTCCCACGGGAAAACATTCTGTTTTTCGCTACTCCTCATGAACGCGAGGTCACGCTCAATGTAACTCGGGTTACGAAGGTATTCGGCACGGATGTGTGGGATCTGAGTTATGCCGAGTGGATGAGCCGACAGCAAATGCGCCAGATCGCTGCCTTCCTGCGCCGTTACGTGCCTGGATTTGCGAATGCCTACACGATTCAAAGTGGGGTGCATATTGGTGTTCGCGAGACGCGCCGGATCGTCGGTGATTACCAGCTAACCGCCGAGGACGTTCTGCAAGCCCGCAAGTTTTCGGATGTGATTGCGCGCAGTACTTATCCCATTGACATTCACAATCCGACGGGTTCGGGTACGCTGCTCAAGCGGCTCCCCCAGGGGGACGCCTATGATATCCCGCTGCGCTGTCTCTTGCCTCGAGCAGTCGAGCGGCTGCTGGTCGCCGGACGGTGCATTTCGGGCACTCACGAAGCGCATTCCTCCTATCGCGTCATGCCGGTGTCGATGGCCACTGGGCAGGCAGCGGGTGTGTGTGCTGCCCTGGCGGCCCTGGGGCAGACACGGCCTCGGTCGGTTCCCGTCGCGGCCGTGCAAGCGGAGCTGGTACGCCAGGGCGCCAACCTCGGGGACGGTTGGTGACGCACCTGCCGCAGGCCAGCCGGCGCGCTCCGGTGAGGGGGCAGGGGTTTTCCCTGATGTACGTGCACCCCGGCTCCGCGCCACCGTCCGCTCCCTGCGTTCGCCGGGGTTTTAAAGCGAACTCTGAGCCTACACCATTACCCACCGACGGATTAAGGGCGGCGTTAGAAAAATAGAGCAATATCAAAACTTCGAGCCGATGCGCGCAGCGCCGCTGCCGTATGTGTTACGGTCTTGCAATCGGTTTCAGAACGCTCGCCGTGAGCAGTAAACAAGTGATCGCTAGTCATAGGTTCGTTCCATAATTCTGCGCCCGTTTTCTGCCTCGTGCTTATCCCTATTATCGACCAAAACAAGCCAGTGCCCTGCCTCTATCGCCCGCCTGGCAATGGTCGCAAAATCTTCTTCACTGACATCGATAGATTCTCCAGCATGATCGCCGTAATTTAGGGTATTATCCTGGCTCTTGGCCGCTAAGGATAGGAACACCGGGGTGGCCAGAAACAGACTGATCACTCTGCTACTCACAGTAAGGGTGTCTGCCACACCAGCTCCTGCGGTCCCACCGGCCAAAATAACGTCGCTCGTTATCAGTCGCTTGAGCATTTCCTCAATATCGAGCACATCAGGCGCCGCTGTGGCTGGCATGCCCCCCTGCGGCGTTGGAGCAGGACCAACCAAGTGGATCTGCTCTGCAGAAAATCCTCCTTGTTGGAGTGAATTGATCGACGTGCGCGCTGCCTGTTCCGTCGGATAGATTGCGCATACTTTGCTGATGACGGCTTGCATTATGGTCTCCTGAGGGTATCGGCTCTGGTGTGAGCATCGAGTTTTGCGCATCATTTAGAAAATTTATCAGTATGCAGCGTTTGCGGGCAGGGCTGTATTAGGACTATCCCTATACGGTGCGCCGCCAGGTTTCTAAAACACTCTTTAAAGCTTGTCAATCGATCCGTACATCGCAATTCACCATCATCCCGCTTCTTACCTTCCCGGTAGCGTGAATGTATCCATGACAGTTGACCAGCATTTTTATCTCGAGCTCGGTAATTTCTTCTACTGCAATTTGCGCGTTCACCATTTGATCGATCGCCAGTGAGCCCTTAATGGTTCCCACCCGTAACGTCCCGTTTATATAGTTTTTTACCTGAATTGCCGTCCCCTCGGGTACGTAAATCGTGATCTTGTCTGGTGCCTGAGCGTTTTCACCGGGACGCGCGGTGACTGCGTCGCTGTCTGCTGTGGCGCTTGCGGCTTCGCCCCGAATTGTCGCCGAGACTGAACCCACGGAGCCACGGGTTGTTACGGAGGCGTTTACGAATGCACTACCCCCTCGCCCGGGGATACTGGTTGTCGTGAAACTGCTTCCTTGAGTGACACTCAGGGTTTCACCTAATTTAACAAGCTTTATTTGCCCGCCCTCCATCGTGACCTTTGTTCGCTCGCCAGGAACAACCTCAAGCGGCGTTGTGATGGGACCAATGCTAAGAATGCGAATGCCATCAAAAGCTTGGCTTGACATGGTCTAGCCTCCGTTTGCAGCTGCTGGTCGGGACGCTGTTGCGATGATCGCGCCTTTCGCGGGCGCTATCAAGGTAAGTCTGTTGGTGCGGGTATGTCCCAATAGTGTGCCGCTTAAAAGTTCCCGAAAATTGCGGCGGTACATTAAGCGGCAATCAAAAGACCCCATATTTGATTCTCAGAACTTTTTAACCATGTCGCCGCCCCTACGGAGCAAGGCGTTCGCCGTGGCGCAACCGCAGCTAGGTCAGGCGCAGAGGAGTTCTAGCGGGAGCTTTTTACTGCCCAACAATGCCCTGAAGCGTGAGCGGGAAGCGGGAGAGGACGTCATGATTGGTCGCCTGAGCGAGGATCGATTTAGCATTGAGGATGTCCACATTCTTATCAATAAGCAAGCGATTAAGCAGGGATTCTCACTAACTTTTCGAGTGACTACCGACCGCGACTGCCGCTTGCATTGGGGTTTGAGTGCCAGCAGGGCAGGTGTGTGGCGTCGCCCACCGCAACAATCATGGCCTCCGAGAAGCGAGCCTTTCGATGAGCATGCGGTACAAACACCCTTGACGCGGATTGCTCAGGATGAGCAGATCGCCGAGATTCGGTTGCAAGGTGTGTCTCCTCGGACCGTGCTACCGTTTGTGCTTTTCTTCCCTGACGATAACCGTTGGCTCAAAGATGGCGGAGAGAATTTCCGGATTTTCCTTTCTCGCAGCACTAACGTGCAGCCTCCCGAGCAGGCGCTTGCAGACAAAACGAAGGAAGGCAACTGGTTAAGACACTGTTTCGACGTGGGTGAAGGCGAGACCCTCGCGGCCGCTGTCGGCGAAGAGGACACCGCCATTCGAATCTGGTTGGTAACGGATGTTCTGGCGCCTGTGGTGCTGCATTGGGGTTTGGCAGAGCGTTTTCGGCAGCAATGGACGCTGCCGCCACGGGCGGCCTGGCCGGACGGCACGACCCAATTCGATGGTAAGGCGGTACGTAGCCCCTTAGTGGAGCGGAGTGGATTGTGTTGGCTGGAGATCCAGCTACCCAAAGCGACGCAACAACCGCTGCCCCGAGGTCTCAATTGCCTGCTTTACAATCCTGCCGAAGATAGCTGGATAAAGAGCAAGGGATGCGATGCCTATCTCCCCTTGGCCCAGCAAACGGGCCGTGACGATCCATTTGCCTCCCCTACAGCGCGTGACTTGGCTGATGAAATTATTGGCGCCGAAACGGGCAAGCAGTCGTGGACGCTCATGCATCGATTTAATTTGTGTCATCGCTTGTTGGAAGGGGTGGAAGACGACCTTGAGTCATTGGCGCTGCTTTTTGTCTGGCTGCGTTATTCAGCGATCCGTCAGCTGGATTGGCAGCGACGCTACAACACCAAACCGCGCGAGCTCGCCCATGCGCAGGCGCGCTTGACCCTGCGGCTGGCTGATATTTACCGTCGCTTCCCAGGAAGCCGCTTTTGGATACGCTCGACGCTTGGTACCCTCGGCCGCGGTGGAGACGGCCAGCGGGTGCGCGATGAGATTTTGCATATCATGCATCGCCACCACATTGCGGAGGCACATGGCACATTCTTGGAGCAGTGGCATCAAAAGCTGCACAACAATACCACGCCCGACGACGTCGTCATTTGTGAGGCTTATCTTACGTTCTTGCACAGTGGCGGAGACGTTGCGCAGTTTTACCAAAAACTTGAAGCGCGCGGTGTTTCCCGGGATCGTCTGCGCCGTTTGGAGCGTCCTATCGAGACCGATCCACAGTTCTATGCGGAAAAAAAAGATGGACTGTCTCATGACTTCGAGCAATTCCTCAGAGTCTTGAAATCAGTCCACTCTGGAGCGGATTTGGACAGCGCCATCGGCGCGGCAAGAGGGTTGCTCGACGGCTCTCGGAACCAGCAGCTCGATAGGCTGTTGGCGCTTTGGCATGAAGAGGCTCCAATACTGGAACAGGTGCGCGCGAGCACTGATCTGCGCGAGGCGCTGCATGAGCAGATTGCCTCTGCCGGTGAGGGGCATGTGGTCCGTGAGCTGGTCTACCTGGATCTTGCACTAGAGCAGGCCTTGCGACTGTCCATCGAGCAGCAGGTGTCCAGCGGACTCGATGACGAAACCTTGTTCTCACTGGCGCAGTTGCTCTTGCGCAATTTAAGCCTATCGGTGCATTGGGAGGAGTTTCAGTATTGCCGCAGACACCTCGAGAAGGTGCTTGCAATGCAACGCCAGGGAAAGGATTGGGCGCTACAGGCGAAAGCGGTTAGCGAGCGACTCAGTGCCACGTTAGCGCAATGGAGCAAAGACGTCTATCGGTGTCTTCAGCCGAAAGCTGAATTCCTGGGACAGGCGATCGGTGCCGAGGCATGGACGATCGCGCTCTTTAGTGAAGAAATCATTCGAGGGAGCTTCGGGTTCGCGCTGGATCAAGCGTTGAAAGAAATGAGTACCGCCTTGCGAAAGCGTGCCGGCCTTGGCGCCTGGGAGATCATTTGTCCGGTGCGCGCTGTAGAGGGTCGTGTGCAGTTCGTCGAGAGCTTGCTCGATATTCAGGGACAGAGTTTTTTGGAAAGCAGGATCGTTATTGCCGGCACCGTCACGGGAGAGGAAGAGATCCCCGAGAAGGTACGCGCTATTATCACTACCGATATGCCCGATCGCATGTCTCATGTTGCCATCCGCGCGCGTGAGGCCCGCATCTTGTTTGCAAGCTGTTTCAGTGCCGAGGTTTACCAGCAACTCAAGCAGCTGCACGATCGCCAGGTGCAGATGAGAACCACCCCAGCGGGTGAGATCGAGTGGCAGGAGACTAACGAGATCACTGAGGCCAGCCAGCCCGGGTGTGCGCGGCAACGAGCCGGCGAGCAAGTCGTGCGCCGCCGGGGTTTCACGTCGTGGCTTGTCTCTTTGGTAGATTTTAACGATGCCAATGTCGGCGGGAAGTCGTCGCGGCTACACATTGCGCGCCGCCGGTTGCCCGAGTGGATCCGCACTCCTCATTCTATGGCCCTGCCCTTTGGGGTTTTTGAAGCGGTGCTGGAGGCGCCAGAAAATAAACGTGTCGCGATAGAATTAGCGGCCGCGGAGAAACGTCTGGTAACGGAGGGGCGGCCGGTTCTCGAATCGATTCGGGCGGCTATTTTAAAGCTTTCGGCGCCGCAAGCACTCCGAGATAGTTTGTGCTCCGCTTGGCAAGCTCACGAGCTGCCGTCCGTCTCCTGGGAGGAGATTTGGTCGGCAGTAAAGCGGGTGTGGGCGTCAAAATGGAACGATAGAGCCTATTATTCCAGAGTCGCTCTCGGTATTGCGCATGAAGACCTTGCGATGGCGGTGCTGATTCAGGACGTCGTCGAAGCCGATTACGCCTTTGTAGCTCACACCGTGAATCCGCTCACCGGAAATGATGAAGAACTTTTCGCTGAGGTTGTCGTGGGTATGGGCGAGACACTGGTCGGTAATTCACCCGGCCGTGCACTGAGTTTTACTTACCGCAAATCCGGTGGCCAGATAAATCTGCTTTCGTATCCAAGCAAACGCGAAGCCCGCGACGGGAAGGGCGTAATTTTCCGCTCCGACTCCAATGGTGAGGATCTGGAAGCGTTTTCAGGCGCGGGTTTGTACGATAGTTTCCTGGCGCAAGCGCCTCAGTCCCGCATCCTGGATTATACCGATGAGCCCGTGGTTTTCGACGACGATTTTCGCAGTCGCCTGTTAAGTGCAATCGGGCGCGTTGCCACCGAAGTGGGAAACACCATGGGGGCGCCACAGGATATTGAGGGTGCAGTTCAGGGCGACGCAGTTTATGTGGTACAAACCCGTCCTCAGGTGGGGTACGGATGCTGAAACGCGTCTGCGCGCATTGCACCGGGATAGTTGCTGGTGGGCTGCTTTTTCATGCACTGCCGGGATGATGGCGAGCCGGGTTGATTGTCGAGGCTACATTTACCAAGGGAGAAAATCCATGAGGCGTTCTCAGCTCAAGACACGCTCATTATATGCACTAATGCCGATGGCGTTCGCTGGTGCTCTGGTGAGCTGCGGGACTACCGAACAGGTGAAGGAATCGTCCACAACGGCATTATCCTCAGCCCGATCCGCCCTCGAGGAAGCCAATGAAGTGCAGGCGGCAACCTATGCGCCGTCTCCTTGGGCGCAGGCCCGAGAGAAACTCAGTGCGGCCGAGGAAGCGCTGCGCGCGGAGAACTACCAACGAGCGGAAGTGCTCGCTGAGCAGGCTAAAGTGGATGCGGAGCTCGCGGAGGCGCAGGCGCAAGCGAGCGTGGCGGAAGAGAGTGTTGACGATGTTCAGAGCAGCCTAGACGCACTGCGCCAGCAGGCAAGGCGCGCCCGAACGGCACCGGCCGAGTAAGGATCAGTGCAGTGCAATGGGACACGCACGAAGGAGATATAAGATTATGAATTGCATGAAAGCTCATAGCCACTCTCGTAAATTAGGACTTTGTTTAGCCATGGGGAGTGCGATACTCGTCGGCTGCGCAGGTCCAGAAATCAATCCGTCGCTCGAGAAGGCGCGCACGGCCGTCAACAATGCACAAACGGATCCGCAAATCGCTAAGTATGCTTCCAAACCCCTTGAAGAAGCGCAACAATCGCTTTACCGGGCAGAGGAAGCTTGGGAAGAAGAACGCGACAGTGAGTACGTGGATCATTTGGCTTACGTCACTCAACAGCAGGTCGCTACCGCTCAGGCCAGAGCGAATGAGCGAATGGCCATCGAGAAGCGACAGCAACTGAGCGAAGAGCGCGACGTGCTGATGGCCAAGGCAGGAAAATGGGAGGCCCAGGCGGCCCAGCAGCAAGCTGAAGAGCGCGTGCAGGAACTGGAACAGGAGCTGACGGACTTGCGCGGCAAGCGTACTTCTCGGGGACTTGTGGTGACGCTTGACAGCGTCCTGTTCGAGTTTAATAAGGCGACGCTTAAACCGGGCGCGCAGCGGGAAATTTCACGTTTAGCCTCGGTATTGCAACAACACCCCGATCACAACCTCATCGTCGAAGGTCATACCGACAACGTTGGCAGCGACAACTACAATGAAGGACTATCGCAGCAGCGCGCGGAGTCGGTGAAAGACGCGCTGATTAGGCAAGGCATCGATCCAATGCGCATTACAGCAAAAGGTTATGGTGAGGCCTACCCTGTAGCTTCCAACACTATCGCCGCTGGACGGCAACAAAATCGGCGGGTGGAGGTTATCGTTTTGGATGCCGGCGAGAACGCTTCTGCGCACATGAGGGAGAGTGCGGGTAGGTGAAGCGCTTTTTTGAAAAACGGCTGTGTTTGCCGGTGCAGCGTTGTGCGGCGGCTCAGCACAAGATGACCCGAGGGCCATCTTGTGCTCCTAGACGTTCTAGAAACCTTGGCGTTGGGTGAAAAACGCGAACCTGAAACCAAAGGCTGCGAGAGTTCATTAACCATTGCGCACATCGCTTCGGCTGACGGCTGTCAGCAAGGCCGCTTTTAGCCCCCGGGTGGTCGCGTCTGTATGGAGGGTTCGGAACAGAGGGATCTCTCGGTTCGACAGCAGTTGCCCGATACACTCCGGGTCTTTGTGCGTTGCCGGCGCTTTAGCTGACTTATGATTCCAACAGCTGGCCAACCATGACTGCCCCGACCGTCTGCTGCTCCATGGTATGAATCGCCGCTTCTACCGGATGTTTTGGAACCGGCTGCCCTTGCGATAGCGGCGTTGCGCGCGGGCTCGAAATCCTCCTGTACTCTCGCTTGTACACGCCCGTTGCTCGCCGCCGTGCATCTGCGTCTGCCCACGCTCGCGACATTATAGTTGGGCGTACGACGGTTGAAACAAGCGATCGCTTGCATCCGAGTTGGCCGGTGATGTTGCTTCGTATATCACCAGGGCGAGGAATGGGAACGAGCAGCATCCCTTGGCGGGGTGTTCAAGCATGAGAGGTCGCAGGCAATGGTGTTAAGCCAACCGGAGCATCTTCTAGTGTCGGACACGCACATTTCTTACGCTCGCCGGCGAACAGGGAATACCCTTCCCTACCTTCCAGGTAGCCTAAGAGATCGACCAGATAATGTTGGGCTTCTTCCAACCTTTCACGTCCCGGTAGCCTTGTTACGTCCTCCGTGGCGCGCAGCGCTTGCACGCTCTCTCGGATGGACGCACTCTCCGAAAGGGGTGGCACCGTTAGCCGCTCTTGGAATGCATAGCAGGAGATGGTATCGAGTTCCATCCCATGCTCGCCCTTGATTCGATGCATCACCAGCTTGCCAAGCGCTTTTTGTTCGGGATGAAAAAAGTTAAAAGGCCCTACTGGATGCCTTGAGTCGGCGACGGCGAAAGCAGTACGTATGGCCTCCGTAAGGCCCATCACGACCGGATCTTGGGCGTAGGGACCATAGCGGTGAAGAGTCACAGCCCAGCCAAAATACCGAGCAATGAGGTAAAGCGTTTCGTCGGCATAACGCCCCTCAGGGTAACGCTGGCGCAGGGAGCCCAGGCCATCGAGTTCCAGGATGCTGTAAATACGACTTTGCAGGTCCTCACAGGCGGACAGAAACGGGTTGACATACAATGCTCCCATTTTTGCCCGTTCCTTTTTCCGCTCTCGCTCGTGCTCGTGTGACCATGTCCATACGGCCCACAAACCCATCGCAACTGGAATGAGCCACTGCATACGCTCAACTCACCGTCATCATCGAATCAGCCGACTCCTCAGCATGGCGCGATACCGATGGTGTATCCTTTGCGCTCAGTGCGATCGTTAGTTCGGCACCCGAACCACAGGCTACTTAACGTGCCCAATAGGTGCATAGCGGAGTCCACCCTTAGTCGTCGTAGCTTGCGGTTTCCGTAAACAACCAGCCCCAGAACGTGAGGGCCTATTGTTGCCGTGTCTCGCTTTGCTGAAAGCTTCCTTGCGCCCAAGCGCCTCTATAGGAGAGTATACGTCTGGACGTTGTGGTGCGGAACTGTTGAGTTTATGTGGAGGGGTGGGATCAGGCGGGAATAACGGAGAGCGTTCCATGGAGGTCGCGTTCGGTGAGAAGCGGTTGCTCCTCACCGAGCGCGCGGTTGTTATTGGCTGTGGCCGCCCATAGCCGCATCGAACTCGCTTTGATCGAGAGCACCATCCTGATTGGCATCAGCCGTGGTCACATCGATTCCGGCCGCTTGTGCTTCCTCGGCCGAGATCATTCCGTCTTGGTTAGCATCAACTTCCTCGAAAGTGGCCGCAAACGCGGACGCGCTAGTCAATGCGGCGAGAGACAGAGCAACAAGGATTCTCTTAGACATCAAACCTTCTCCTTCAGTGAGCAGAATTACAGAGTGTGTTGGCAACACTACTTTTTTAGTCGCCTCGGGTTACACCGAGGCAGGCACCACTTGCTGCCTTGCGCATGAGTTTGCAGCTAACATGCCAAATAGTAGAATGACGTAACATGTTGATCTATATATGAAGTTTCAAGAGTAAGGTAGCTGGACCTATTCGTCAGTGTTACCCGTGAGTAACACCATCTCTTGAAATAGTCTTTAACTCACTGTTTAATAAACATTATTAATGTAGCCTAGGGCGAACAATTTACAGCTCCATCATCATTCCGGCGATTTAAACATTCCCGGGTTGAGGCGATGACGTCGCATCAACTTATAGAAATCTGTGCGCCCTCGCTGGGCGAGGCGTGCTGCTTGGCTCACATTGCCTTTAGTTATCTTTAGGAGCCGCACCAAATACTCCTGCTCGAAACGCAGCCGCGCTTCTTCGAACGAAGGGTAATCTGGCGGTTGTTCACGTAACGCTTTCTGAACCAGGGACGCAGGGATCAGAGGCGTCGTGGATAAAGCGTACGTTTGCTCCACCACGTTGAAAAGCTGGCGTACATTGCCGGGCCAAGGTGCACTGAGCAAGAGTTCCAGCGCATCAGGCGCAAATCCTTGCACTTCTTTGCGCTCAGTCTTTGACAGTTCTGATAGAAAATGCGCGACGAGCAGCGGAATGTCTTCGCGCCGTTTCTCCAGCGGTGGGACCTCAAGGGTGACAACGACCATGCGGTAATAGAGATCTTCTCGAAATCGCTGGGCAGCAACTTCCTCCTCTAAGTTGTGGTGTGTCGCCGAGACCAACCGCACATCAAGCGAAACCGATTGGGTGCTACCGACGGGACGCACTTGTCGTTCCTGAATTGCCCGCAGCAGCTTTACTTGCAGGGTCAACGGCATATCTCCGATCTCATCGAGGAATAACGTGCCGTGGTCAGCGGCCTGAAACAGCCCGAGCTGATCACGAACGGCGCCTGTAAACGCACCCTTGCTGTACCCGAATAACTCAGATTCGAGCAGAGATTCGGGGATAGCAGCGCAATTAACAGCGACAAAAGGCTGATGCTGGCGGGGGCTCGCTTCATGAATCGCTCGCGCGAGCAGTTCCTTGCCGGTGCCACTTTCCCCATAGATCAAGACACTTGCTTGGCTTTCTGCCACCAACTTAGCCTGCCCTAGCAAATCCTCCATCACAGAGCTGCGGGTGACGATCCCTTGGCGCCAATGCTCGTCCGCGCTCATATCCGCCTCCACACCGCAGAGCTTCATTGCGCGCCCGATCGATTCAAGTAGCTCCTGGCCATCGAACGGCTTAGTGAGATAGGCGAAGATCCCGCGTTTAGTGGCTGCAACGGCATCGGGAATGGTGCCGTGAGCGGTCAGGATTATTACCGGCATCGTGGGGTTGCGTTGATGAACGGCTTCAAACAAGGCCATACCCTGCATCCCCTCCATGCGTAAGTCTGTGATCATGACCTGGAACGGGCTCATTTCGAGCCGGGCCAATGCTTCCTCAGCACTTTCTGCGGTTACTGTGTCATACCCGGCGGCCCCCAGCCTCATCGAGAGAAGGCGCAAGAGATCGAGATCGTCATCAACCAGAAGTAATTTTCCTTTATTGTGCTTGGCCATCTTGCTTCGGCAACTCTAACGGTGTGGATTGTCTGCGGTCTTCGATGCTTTGCTCAATTCTTCCGAGTTCGTCCAGTTGGCCTCTCAGTTTCAAAGCCCAGCTCTGAATATACTGGAGTTGGCGTTCGAGAGCGGCCTCATTAGTATGGCAACGGTCGCGGGCGGCCACCAAACCTTTTACGGTGCGCTCGAGCTGGGCGATTTCCTGGTCGCGATTTGAGATTGCTGCGGTCGATTCCCGCGCATGCTTCAGTTGCTGGACCGCATCGAAGACTGCCTTTTCTGAAACGAAATGCAGATCATCGGTTGATGCAGAAATGAAGGCCTGCCCGTTTTGGTGAAGTAACTCAAGTATCGCCGCCTTGTCAGCAAATGACACATTGGACAGTGCCATAAAGGACACCAGTTCTTGATAACTT
Source organism: Gammaproteobacteria bacterium (assembly GCA_018224385.1). Taxonomy (GTDB): domain Bacteria; phylum Pseudomonadota; class Gammaproteobacteria; order HK1; family HK1; genus JAGTVB01. The sequence goes on along the minus strand of JAGTVB010000354.1, from coordinate 8,931 downwards.
TTAAGGCTCGGATTCTTCAAAAAGCGTGCTTTGGATCTGTCGATCGCTTGGGCAAGCCGCGACGACGGCAATCGCTGTAGCGCCCTATGACGGCGAACGAGGGACGACACTGTTTCCTGCGAGTGGTCCTCGACCGCTGTCGAAATGGTGGGAGGGAAAACTAAGTCCAGGGTCGCCGTGCATCCCGTCAGATTTGCCACGAGTACTAATTCGAATACCCGCCATCTGACGCCTTGGGTCCTGCTGATCATGCACCTTCTCGCAGTGCGACGGGAAGAGAAAGGCGAAAATGCCCACCACCATCGTCAACCATCGTAATCTCACCCTCATGGGCAAGAACACATTCCCTTGCGATGCCAAGGCCAAGGCCGGTTCCCTTCAGGGGGCCGGCGGGTTGACTCTTGCCTTGATAGAACGGATCGAAGATTCGTGCTCGATCCTCGGAGGCAATGCCAGTGCCGGAGTCAAACACATCGAGCTGGATAGTCTGTGCGTTGGCATGCAGGGTCACCCGAATCTGGCCACGTGAAGGGGTGTATTTGACTGCGTTCGAGATCAAATTGTCGATGGCAGTTCTTAGCTTTTCTTCATCCGCATGCACGGCGATTGCTTCAAGCTGCATTCGTTCCGTGATGTTCTTCCTACGCAGAGCAAGTTTATGGTCAGCGACGACCGCCTCAACGAGCTGGTCGAGACGTACCCTATTCTTTGACAATGTAACGCTGCGGGCATCGGGCAAGCGGCTAAATGCCAGCAGGTCTTCGATAAGCCTTTGCAGCTTTAGGCTGTTTTGCTGGAGTATCGCGGCCGCTTCGATCTGCTGCTTGTTGAGTGGCCCAAGCACCTCACCTGCCAATAACTCAGCCCCTTCCCGCACGGTCGTGAGCGGTGTTTTGAGCTCATGGGATACGTGCTGCAAAAATCGAGTTTTTTGTTCCTCGAGCGCACGCAGGCGATCCCGCAGCCAGTCCAACCGCTCACCGAGTTCCTCTAGATCCCGTGGACCCATGATGCGTATCGGCTCTTTGAATTCACCTCTCCCCAGGCGATGTATGGCCCGGTCGAGCTGACGCACCGGCGCAGTAATCAACACGAAGAAAATTCCTGCCATTGCAGCGCTCAATGGAATAAGGGCAAGCGCCTGCCAGAAGAGCAGCCGCTGCGCTCGCTTTGCCATGCCCCGCATCGCGTCTACTTGACTTGTCACCAGGCGGCTACTCTCTGCCAGAATCAAGCGCGCCGATTGCGCAAGCCCGGCAAACTGCATCACCGCTGCCTGACTGCTTTCGGCGTCCGACTGCTCATGGAATACTTCTCGAAAGATGGCATTTTCCTTTGCGGATAATTCCAGCAGCCGGGAACGCTGGCTTTCATTAGGATGAAGCTGAGAAAGCTCCTTGACGATGCGCTGGAACTCTCGGTGCGTCGCCGCATAGGCTTGTAGTCGGGACAGATCGCCAAGCACGAGATACTGTCGGGCGCTGCGCTCCATCGCGGTTACTTGCTCGACGAGAATTCGGCCGCCCTGCGTCGCCTGGACCACCCGGTACACGGCGTCCTGACTCTGTCGTGCTAGGCGGCCCACCTGAATTGATGAGATAACGAGTCCCGCGAACAATGGCAGTGCCACCACCATGAAGCCCAGGAGTATGAGCGTCATAAATGACCGGGGGTGGACGAACGCCGCGCGAAACCCCTTTTGCCCATGGCGATCTGAAAGATGAGTCACGACCCGCTAGCAAAGCGCAATAGCATTTTGCGAGTGTCCTCGCTCCCGCCTGAACACTACTGGCAATCTCCTGCGTCGGTCAAGGCTAAGGTTCTTGCGTGCGTTGCATGGAACGGGATCTACCAAAACCCAAACTAAAGGTACTGTAAGAAACCTAAGATCCGTGATGAATCGTGCTAGCAAGGGGCCGAAATTGTAGGGTGTAGAACATCTCGATATAGCGTCTTGTCTCATCCCTCTCTAGATTGGTCATGTACTTCCAAAAGCCGTAGATTTTCGATAACGTCATCATTCGACTGGCATAGTGCGTCCATGTATAACGCGCCTCGACGCGCTCCAGCGCGGCCATGGAAATGCGTTTCCAATAGCCCTCATCGGTGCGGCAGCGCTCGAAGAACTGTGCCATCCGCTCGGCCGCACTGTCGCCATGGTTCGGATCTATGTGAAATCCTGAAATTCCATTTTCAATAATCTCGAGCGGGCCGCCATAGCAGGTTGCAAATGTAGGCAGCCCAGACGACATGGCCTCTATAACAGTGAGCCCAAAAGCCTCAAACAAGGCGGGCTGCACAAATGCACCGCGGGTATCAGCAACATAACGATATAACTCGCCTGCCATGGGCTTTTCCATATGGATGCCCAGCCATCTCACCTGCCCATCAAGGCTGTGGCGGTCAAACAGTGCGTGCATGCGGCCAATCTGTTCCCGTTCCTCGTCGTCCCCCGACTCATCCGTATCCACATGCCCAGCAACCACGAGCAGATTAGCCTGTTCTCGCAGTCTCGCATTGCATCCATACCACTCCGTCAACCCGGCGATGTTCTTGATCCGGTCAAGGCGGGCCATCGTGAAAAGCAAAGGCTTACCATGCTCCTGCAGCACGCCTCTCGAATTAGATCCAGTCGTTTCACCATAAATAAGTGTCTCTAGCTCATCTTTGAGGTGGACCAGGCGGCGCGAGGATTCGGCATAAGAAAAGTACACATAGGCATCAGCGCCCGGAGAGACTATGTTAAATTTCGGATCGAACACGTCGATGCCGTTTACGACACGATAAAGATCCGGCAGCGTGAACGACATATGGCTTTCATACTGCCCAATGCTGTGCCGTGTTCCGGCGATCTCTTGGTAGGTGCTGGTAATGATGAAGTCGGCGGTATTCATGGCGATAAGGTCGGCCGTGAATTGGCAGGCGAAGTGGTACTGCGGCTCGTTGTCCTTCCAATACAGATCAGAGTAAAGATACTTGGTTTTCTCCAGAGCGTGGGCAATGTTGCACTGGGTAACCCGTAATCGATGGGCAATTAACGATGCCACCAAATTGCCATCAGAGTAATTGCCAATGATGACGTCAGGTCTCCCGCCAAGCTCAGCAAGCAACTCTTTCTCGGCTTCCAACGCGAAACCTTCCAAAAAAGGCCAGATCTCGAAGCGAGAGATCCAATGCGGAATGACTTCTCCGGCGGGATTGCGAAATGGTACGCGCAGGATACGTGCGTTGCGGGTCCCGGCAACAGGTTCTAGTCGCTGGTCGCACGTGGTGCCATTGGAGTCTGGGATAAGCCGCGTAACAATGATGACTTGCGGCTCAACGTCGAGTCCCTGGGCATGAAGGCGTGACCACATTTCGGCCTCGAGGGCACGAACTTGATCCAGGATGTAGACCACCTGCCCCCCTGTATCCGGTCGACCCAGAACATTGGCCTGACCAAAATAACCATGGGGGGAAATGATGGCGATGGAAACCACCATCGGCATGCGGCTGAGGAAGCGCTCCAAGGTGCCCGGATCGGGGGCCTCCAGAATATCAGTAAGCAAGCTCATGGTCTCGCGCATGATGCCGACACTGCGTCCCCAGCCGCGCTCAAAACCCAGGCTACGCAATGCCCGACCGACTTCCTCCCAGCCAGCATCTTGAGGGTGGCCGGCGAGATAGTCATCAGCGTAGCGAAGCGCCCGACGCAGGGCCGAGATATCGCCGATCTGTTCGTTCAACAGCATCTTCTGATCGCGGCATCTTAATTCCTTCAGCCAATTAAGTAAGCGCCGGTCTCCACGGCCTAATGCATCAAAAAGACCACTGGACAGATGGCGGTTCAAAAACTCGACACCTCGTCCGATGGAACGCGCTTCCTGAAGTCGTGGGAATCCCCGCGCGAAAGGATCGAGGTCAATTTCGAGAGTCCAGGGATTGTCATGGGCGTGCCCGTTGACCAGGCGTTCCTTGAACCGCAAGTATTCCTGCACGGCCACAGCTTCAACGCTCATGGTGTCGAGGTGGATACGAAGATACTCCCACCGGGCAACATACGGCCGTACAGCAAGATAGATCCAAGGCGGTTGGACCGCGGCATCCTGAGTGCCGGAAATCACCCGCGCCAGCGGCGAGCCGGCTAACTCATCACCATCGCACTGCTGGCACAGCTCCCGAAACGCATCCTGTATCTCGGACCGTAGTAGCAGTGGCTTACCCATCCCAGCATAATGGTGCAACAAGTGAAAACCTTCTTGACGGTGAGATACTAAGTAATCCCGAAGCCGCTGAACTACCTCAGACGTGTCGCTACTTTTCATGGGCAACCCTTATGCTTTCGTTATGAATTTTTATTGCGTGATGGGAGTATTTCGGACTTATCGCGTATTTTCGAACCCGTCGCGCCGCCGCATCGCAAGAGCACTTCGGGACCGCCAACAGAGAGCACAACATCGTCATTTCTGTTCGGGCGCATACGGCCCGCTGTTCGCATCCTAGAACGTCTGCTTCCGTTACGCCTGCGTTGCCAAATCGGTGAGCAAGGTACCCGCGAAACCAAGGCTAATGACTTGGCCGTTTGCACTGCCGATATGTTGCCTTTCCGTGATGCGCACTTCAACGACATCCTGCGACGCCAAGGAGAGCCAAGTATGCGCGCTGGAGATGCGTCGTCGTGTTAGCCGTACCCAGGCTTACCTCATCGAGGCCGAAGACATGAAATGCTGGCGCTCTTCGTGGCCCCGTTGTGGGGGTGCCACCATCAATTCTTTTCTATGCAGATCAACTGCATAAAGTGCCTCCACGGCTCAAAACTAAAACAATATCAATACCTTCCGAACAGCAACCAAGTTGTCTCGTCAAGCAAGTTCGCGTAGCATAACCGGTAGCGTCATGGGAAGGTCCAACATCCCACCAACGTGGGCCAGGAGTTTCGCGGCTTACCCATCGGAAGCACATTCAGCACATGCTCATACGTGGATCCGCTTACAATGTGTTGTAGCCAAGGTAAGCGAGTACGTCTGCAGTATATGCCCTCTCTGCGCATCCATCCTTAGTAGATTCCATTCGCTCGCGGAGCAGTACACCTCGGGAGACAGCAATATGAAGGCAGTGATATTGGCGGGTGGCCAGGGTACACGGCTGCTGCCCCTTACGGAGACGCTACCTAAGCCTATGGTATCAGTGCTCGACCGGCCAATTATGGAACACATTGTGAGGCACCTGCAGAGCTTTGGCATTATGGATATGGTGGCAACGCTGCATTATCGCCCGCGGGTTATTCGGGACCATTTTGCGGACGGCAGCGACTTCGGTTTAAACATGCGTTATACCGTCGAGACCGAACCCCTCGGTACCGCGGGGTCCGTGAAACTCGCTGCGCGTTACCTGGACGAGACGTTCCTGGTGGTCGGCGGTGATGCCATGGTCGATTTTGATATGCAGGCTTTTCTTAATTTTCATCGAGAACGCCAAGCTAAGGTCAGTCTTTGCCTTACTCGGGTGAGAGATCCAGGGGAGTTCGGCATCGTTATGACCGATGACGAAGGATGTGTACAACGCTTCCTGGAGAAGCCTGGTCCTAGCGAGGTATTCAGCGACACCGTCAACACGGGTATCTATTTGATCGAGCCGGACGTGCTGGAGGCGATCCCGAAAGAACAACCTTATGATTTCTCAGGAGATTTATTTCCGGCACTGCTCGCCCAGGGAATACCCATTTACGGTTACGTGGCGACCGGCTATTGGAGCGATATCGGAACCTTGGACCAGCTGCGTCAAGCGCACTGGGATCTGTTGGATGGCAAGGTGGGACTGCCGATCGAAGGAGATCTTATTCAAGAAGGCGTGTGGGTAGGGGAGGGCGTGGATATCCATCGCGATGCTGAGATCAACGCACCGTGCTGGTTTGGCGACAATGTACGCATAGGACGTGGAGCACGCATCGGTCCCTATACAGTGCTTGCCAGTAATGTGGAAGTAGAACGGCACGCGATAGTTCATCGGAGTATCGTGCGAAGAAACAGTTTTATTGGTGAGGCAAGTGATTTAAGAAATGCTACGATAGCACACCGAACCATTATCGAGGCGCAGTGTGAAATAGGTGACGATGTCGTTATTGGATCGGGATGTCGCCTTGGGCGGGGCGTCATTATCAAGCAAGGAGTGCTCGTTTGGCCGGAAAAAGACATTGAAACCGGTACCACCGTCCTTGAGAACGTGATTTGGGAGTCCTTCGTACGCCCCTCTATTTTCGGTTCGCGCGGCGTGTCCGGGCTCGCTAACCTGCGTATTACTCCAGAATTTTCCGCCACCCTTGGAAAAGCCTACGGCACGTGGGTAAAAAAGGGTCGAAAAGTCGCTGTGAGCCGCGATGCCCACCCGTTTTGCCGATTAACTAAACGTGCTTTAGTTTCAGGGCTGCTTTCTGTCGGCGTCGACGTGGATGATTTACGTGAAAGCACTGGCAACATAACTCGATTTCTGACCGCATTCGGACAGGATGTAAGCGGCGGGGTGCACCTTCGCATAGCGGATGACCATCCCAATGTAGCCCTCATTGAGATGTACACCCATGCGGGTTTGCCCTTAGGCCGTAGCTCGAGACGCAAAGTGGAGGCAACCTTTCATCGCGCTGACTTCCCTAAAGTTTCCATGGACCAAGTCGGGCGCTTAATTTATCCGGGCGGCGAGCATGAACATTACCTGCAAAATTTGCTGGAACGATTGAATTTTGACGCGTTACGCCGTAAAGGAGAGAAAGTCATCTTTTATGCAGAAGACGAGCGCACCTCGAGCGTGCTGGGTGATTTACTCGATCGCAGTGGCGTTCGCTATCTGCATGCCGGTGGATTACATGTTGACGAAGAGGGGGGCGTGACACAGGAGGTGGCAAGCATTGCCCGCCTTAACCATGCTATAGCCTTCCTGATCCGCCGGAATGCCGAGCAGTTTGTTTTGGTGGATGAAGGGGGTGCCGTGCTACCTGCTGATCGCGCCGAGCAGCTGTTGACGTCGGCCTTCATTCGCACTGCACCCATGGAGGAACCGGTGTATCTCGCACCGGATCATCCGTCATTTCTGCGTCGATTGGCAGAGGAGCGCGGTCGCGAAGTCGTGTTGACGCGTAAAGAGCCAGCAGCACGCCTTGAAGAAGCTACCGCGCGCACAGGCGGCACCGACCTTTGGCTTGAGTTCAGTCATTACTATCTTGGGTTTGACGCGGTTGCCGGCGTACTGCGGCTGCTTGAGTTTCTGGGTATGGCGGGAACCAGCTTGCTTGACTTTGAGCGTGAGAATCCCGCATGTCACCGAGATACGCTGGTTCTCCCGTGTCCTTGGGATGAAATGGGACGAGTGATGCGAGAGCTCGCACGTCGTCCGGAGGTGAGTATTACCGACGTGCCGGAGGGTGTCAGGCTAAATTTTGAAGGTGGCCGCGCTTACGTCCTGCCGAGCGCTGATGTGCCACACCTGGCGGTCACGGTAGAAAGCGAGGAAATGGCCGGTCTTACGGGTTTGAAGGAACGGATCATTCGAGAGATGGTGCAGCTCATCGGTTGAGACGTCATGGAGAAAGCCATGCGAATTGCCTTTTTTTGCCCGCACAGCGATCCGCTCGCTCGACCGGGAGAGCCGGATGCCGGTGGTCAATGCGTGTATGAAGCGCAGGTCGCCATGGCTCTTGCTGCACAGGGGCATGAGGTCCGGTGTTTTACCCGGCATTACGGCAATAAGCTCGAGCATGAGGTGATTCAAAATCGAGCCGTGGTTTTTCGTTATCCGATGGGTCCCCCGGTCTTCTTGCGTAAAGAAGATATGGGACCCTATCTGTCGGAATTTACACAACAGGTGATCACAGATCAGCATTCTTGGCTGGAACAGGCAAGCATTTTTCATGGCCACTATTGGGATGGGGGAGGGACGGCCCTTGGCGCATGCCTTGCTTTAGGGAAACCCTTAGTATTCACGAGCCACTCCTTGGGGGCGCTTAAACGCGATCGGATTCCGGATGCCACGAGTGACGGATCCAGCTTTCGATATCATATTCGCATTCCTGCGGAGCGACATGTCCTGCACGCCGCAGACGGCATTATCGCTCTGAGCGAAGTGGAACGGAATGCCCTTGTTGATTGCTATGACACTGAACTCGATAGGATCCATATCGTACCGGGCGGGGTTGATATCGATGCCTTTACACCGACGGAGAACAAAGCGACTCTTAAAGCGAGTCTTGGCATCGAAACGGACTTCTTAGTATTCACAGTGGGGCGCCTCGATCCTCGCAAAGGTTTTTTCGAACTTGTGGCGGCTATCCCGTACGTTGTTGAGGCATTACAGCATTTAAATAAACGTGTCACATTCTTACTGCCAGGCGGCCCAGAGCATCCATCGGCGGAGGAGTCAGCCTACAAGCGGATCATGCAAACCGAAGCTGAAGCCCGAAATGTGGCTGGCCATATTCGGTGGTTTCCGCGTCTTTCCGATGACGACTTGAAGCGTCGATACGCGGCCGCCGATGTTTTCGTTTGCCCAAGTCCTTATGAGCCTTTCGGCTTGGTGTTGGTGGAAGCCTTTGCGTCCGGGACACCAGTGGTATCAACGCCTCATGGTGGCCCGAAAGAGATTGTGACTTGTGGCGTTGACGGATACCTGGCCGAGCCAACTGATCCCAAGGCATTCGCAGGGCGCATTGTTGACATCTTAGGGCAAAGTGATGAGCGCCGCGCCGAGATGGGTCATGCGGCTCTCGTCAAGGCAAAGGAGCGCTACGCCTGGCATGCAGTGTCGCAGCGTATAGCAGAGGTTTACCAAAAGCTGGAAACAATGGTCCTATCGAGGTCGGATCGTGCCGGTGCGTAGAATATATATTATGTTAAATAAACTCCGTAAGTACCTAAATTATAATGTACTGCTTCCTCTGGGCGGTGTTTGGAATTAATGGATTAG
>JAGTVB010000353.1 GCA_018224385.1 Gammaproteobacteria bacterium | reverse complement strand
GTGTGGCGGCTGTATTTGTCCGCGTCGGAATACACCGCCACGGTTTGAATACCCATACGGCTCGCCGTGCGGTGAATCCGGATAGCGATCTCGCTCCGGTTGGCGATGAGGATCTTTTTGAACATGTGCGTGGATCCCTACTAAAGGGGAAGGTTATCGTGTTTTTTCCATTGGGCCAGTGCCCGCTTGTGTTGCAGCATGGCAAGCGCTCGACAAATACGGGGGCGGGTGGTGCGCGGCATGATGACGTCATCGATGAAGCCGCGCTCGGCGGCGATGAACGGACTGGCAAACTTGCGCCGATACTCCTCGGTGCGCGTGGCAATTCGTTCCGGATCAGCGAGCTCATCCCGAAAAATGATTTCCACAGCGCCTTTGGGCCCCATGACTGCGATCTCTGCCGTGGGCCACGCAAGATTGACGTCCCCTCTCAGATGCTTGGAAGCCATCACGACATAGGCGCCGCCATAGGCCTTGCGGGTGATTACGGTAACCTTCGGCACCGTTGCTTGGGCATAGGCGAAGAGGAGCTTAGCGCCGTGCTTGATGATCCCGGCGTATTCTTGAGCGGTCCCCGGCAGGAAGCCCGGCACATCAACAAAGGTAATGAGAGGAATATTGAAGCAGTCGCAGAAGCGCACGAAGCGCGCTGCTTTGAGGGATGAGTCGATGTCCAAGCAGCCGGCCAGCACCATCGGCTGATTGGCGACCACGCCCACTGGTGCACCATTCATGCGCCCGAAGCCGGTGATGATATTCTCGGCAAAATCGGGTTTGATCTCAAAGAAGTGCCCCTCGTCGACCACTTTCAGGACCAGCTCCTTGATGTCATAGGCCTCATTGGGATTGTCTGGAACCATGGTGTCCAAGGAGGGCTCCTCCCGATCGATGCGGTCGTAGGTGGGGCGCAGCGGCGGGGGAACCCGGTTGGAAGAGGGTAAGAAATTAAACAATTGGCGGACAAAGAGCAGGGCTTCGATATCGTTTTCAAAGGCGCCGTCCGCTACGCCGGAGCGACTGGCATGGGTCATGGCACCGCCCAGCTCTTCGTGGCTCACTGTCTCGTGCGTGACGGTTTTTAGTACGTCCGGGCCGGTGAGGTACATATAGGCGGTGTCTTTCACCATGAAGATGAAATCGGTCATCGCTGGCGAATAGACCGCTCCGCCGGCACACGGCCCCATGATGAGCGAGATCTGCGGGATGACGCCTGAGGCGTCCACGTTGCGCTGGAACACCTCCGCATAGCCGGCCAGCGATGCCACACCTTCCTGAATGCGCGCCCCGCCCGAGTCGTTCAGGCCGATGACCGGGGCTCCGGCTTTGAGTGCGTGGTCCATGATTTTGCAGATTTTTTCGGCGTGGGTTTCCGAGAGGCTGCCGCCGAACACGGTAAAATCTTGGCTGAAGACAAACACCAACCGTCCGTTTATGGTGCCGTGTCCAGTCACAACGCCATCGCCTGGAATGCGGGTTCGCTCCATGCCAAAGTCGTTGCAGCGATGCTGGACAAACGTGTCCCACTCTTCGAAAGAATCGGCGTCGAGCAATAGCTCGATCCGTTCTCGTGCCGTCAGCTTGCCTTTCTCGTGCTGAGAGGCGATGCGCTTGGCACCACCTCCCGCCCTTGCCAGCTCGCGGGTTTTTTCAAGTTGCTCGACAATTTCACGCATAGTTGCGCTTCCTTCTTATGACGACGCTGTCTGCGGAGTTACGTTGAGCGATGACAGCAGTTTCTGCCCCCTCGTAGAAGCCGCTTTCAGGCTTTACGCGCTTGCCATGACGGCCTTGCGCCGCGACTCCCAATATTAATTTTTCTTGATACACTCCGATCGCTCCAGGCGACTTTGCCGCTGCCGTGCAGCGGGGCGACTCGGGCGCTCGCGACAGTGCTGCAACAGCTTGCAAGCGGCTTTACCGATAGCGCATGACGTTTGCTCTAGGGGCGCTTTGCAGGCATCATGATATTGCAGCGCACAATAAGGGCGCAACGGGTATGCTGGCCTCAACGCCTTCAAGCTCAAAGAACCGCCGCCTGTGGGCGTGAGGTTTGGTATCATCCCCACAGAGTTGCCGTGGGCGCTTGAGGAGAAGCATGGGGGAATTGATCGGGCTAGGTTTCGCAATACTTGGCGCGTATGGTTTGCTGCGGACCTATCTCGGCTTTCGACGCGGGGCGATCGATTATTACGTCTGGTCGCGGGGACTTCGCCACAAAGAGGAAATTAGCCGTGATCGTAACCCCCAGGCGTTCGGGGTACATGTCATTGTGCCCGTTATCATTAATGCGTTTTTACTTGCGCTTGGACTCTTTGAGCTGTTTCTAGGGGACATTTTTCTGCTCTGATGGAACCCAGGCGAAGTGCCAGGCTTTACGCATCGAGCGCAAATCACGCATTGCTGAAATTTCGCAGAGCGGCTATGCAGGCAAGGGAAGGCGCCGTCATGACCATCTGCCGCGGCTTGGACAGGTAAATTCATGAACGCTGAAACGTCGCCGGAGGAGCGCGCTCCGGGGAAGGTTGGTGTCATTATGGGCTCAACTTCCGATTGGGAGACGCTGCGCCACACAGCAGACACGCTTGATCAGTTGGGCATAACGTTCGAGGTGCGCGTGGTCTCCGCCCATCGAACCCCGGACCAGCTGTTCGATTACGCAGCAGCCGCAGACAGCCGCGGCATCGAAGTAATCATCGCCGGCGCAGGCGGCGCGGCACATTTACCGGGGATGACCGCCGCCAAGACCGCCTTACCAGTTCTCGGAGTGCCCATCCAATCAAGTGCATTGCAAGGTGTGGACGCGCTGCTTTCCATCGTGCAGATGCCCGCCGGGGTGCCGGTCGGCACGCTGTCGATTGGCCGGGCGGGCGCTGTGAATGCAGCTTTGCTGGCGGCAAGTATCCTGGCAGCGCGCTACCCCCGGATCAAAGAGGCATTGCACGCTTACCGCCGCCGCCAGACCGAAGCGGTGTTGGCAATCTCTGATCCGAGGACCCCCCCATGACGGCTGTTGGGATCATTGGCGGCGGTCAGCTGGCACGTATGCTGGCGCTGGCGGGTTACCCGCTCGGCTTGACCGTTCAGACTTTGGATCCTGATCCGGGCTCCTGCGCTTTGGCGCTGACCCAGCAGCTGGTCGGGGAATACGGTGATGGTGAGAAGCTGCGGTGGCTCGCCGAGCATTGTCACTGTCTTACCTACGAATTCGAGCATTTGCCCGTCGAATCCCTGCGATACATCGCCGATCGCGTACCCATTTTCCCCCCGCTTGAGGCCTTGGGGGCTGCTCAGGATCGGGCCGAAGAGAAGACGCTATTTCGCGAGCTCGATATCCCGGTGCCCCGTACCGCCAACATTTCTACGCTTGCCGAACTCGATGCGGCACTGACAGACATCGGGTTACCAGCGGTCTTGAAAACGCGTCGGTTGGGCTATGATGGGCGAGGTCAACGTCTGCTGCAGGATCGGCGCGGCCTGGCGACAACCTGGCGCGAGCTTGCCGGTCAACCTTTGGTGGTCGAGGAATATGTACCCTTCGAGCGGGAGCTATCGATTATCGCCGTACGCGCGCGCGGGGGCGAGACGGCCTTTTACCCCCTGGTAGAGAACGAGCACCGCCACGGTATGCTGCGTTCCTCCGCGCCATGTCCTGAAGATCCCTTAAATCAAGTAGCACAACAGTATGCTACGCGCTTATTGAATGCCTTCGGCTATGTCGGCGTGCTGGTGTTGGAGCTTTTTGAGGTCAATGGGCGGCTGCTCGCCAACGAGTTTGCGCCACGGGTACATAACTCCGGGCATTGGACGATCGAGGGGGCGCAGACCAGCCAGTTCGAGAATCACCTACGCGCCATTCTCGGCCTGCCGCTCGGATCCTGCCGCCCCGTGGAGCATTGCGCGATGATCAATCTTATCGGGCAGCTCCCCGACCCCAACGCGCTGCTGGCTATTCCGGGCGCCCATCTGCATGTTTATGGTAAGCATCCGCGGGCGAACCGTAAGCTCGGGCACGTTACTGTTCGCGAGCGTGACCCAGTCAGTTTAGCGCAGCGCGTTCAGAGCGTGCGTGCCCTCATCGACTCCCCTGGTTAGCGACGCCGGCAGGCGTTTCCCATTACTACAAGGATGTATTCATGACGTCCCTTGGGGCAAAGGCGGTTGACTGCACGCCGGACCAAACGACGACTAGGGCTTTGTGTCCCCATGTCCCTCGAGGCTCGCCAGCCGCTGCCGCGCCCGCAGGTTTTTGGTCCTATCATAGGTTAGTGAAGCCACGCTGGTAACAGTTCGCATGATTTCGTTACGTTTCTTGATTTGCATTTGGTTGGCGGTCAATGTGCCCGTCAGCTGGGCCGCGACGGGGGTAGCGTCGAAAGATTTTGGCGTCGATGTGGCCAAAATTAAGGCCGCGTTGGAGCGCATAGAAAATCGCCTGGCAAAGGACACCATGTCCGAGGGCGATATTGGCGATGCAATCAAGGAGGTCACGGGCTTACGCACGCGCAGTAATCAGTGTTTCACGGGCCTTGAGCCGACACTGGCGCAGCTCAAGGAGGCGCTCACAGCGATGGGTGAAGCGACGTCCGAAGAGCGACAGGAGGTGCGCGGTGAACGTCGCTCGCTTCTGAAAGAGCAGGCTCTGATACAGGGGCGTGTGACCGAGTGCCGCATGCTGGCCCGCCGCGCGGATGCGTTGGTGGACAGGCTTACCGGGCTGCAAAATGCTCTGCTTACGGCACGCCTGCTGCCCAGGGATCTCAGTCTTCGTGAACTGATCCTGGCTATGTTGAAAGACCCGGGGCAGTGGTGGGTCGGTGGCCAACGCGTCATCGACGAGTTCAGTGGGCTGCGGAGTCTCACCCCAGAGACGCTCTGGCGGATGGCGATAATCGGCGCCATCGCCCTTGCGTTTGGCATCAGAACCAATAGACGGCTGCATCGATATCAGACCGATGTGGAGCAGGACCACCCCTTCGCGCGTGTCCGAGGCGCCCTTGCCGCATCGTTGGCGCACTACGCACCCTGTTTGTTTCTGTGCGGTGCCCTCGCAACTCAGCTTGCGATGCAATTTCACGATGCCTCGCCACAGCCGTTTGTGGCGCTTTTTTTCTATGGGCTTGTTGCCTATGTGGCAACGCTGACCGTTATCCGTACCGTTTTGTCCCCTCCGGGGCGGGCGGTGCAGCTCACGCCGCTGCCAGACCTCCTCGCGCAACGTTTGGCAAGGCGCCTAATGGTCTTGGCGTTCCTGGTTTTCATGGCGTATTTGCTCTTTATGACATTACTCGTACAACGCCTGCCGGAGACGGTGTTTGCGTTTGCACGAGCAATTTTCATGGGTTTCCTGATCATTAATGGGGCGTGGCTAACTTGGATGGTGGGGCAAATTCCCGCCCTCAAGCAGAATGGACGAAAACTTCGCCTGATACTGCTGCTCTTACTGGCGGTCATTCTGGGTGCGGAATGGCTCGGTTACCGCAATCTATCCACCTTCTTGTCGCTCGGCCTGATAGGCACCTTGGCGGCTTTACTGACTTTTTGGATGGTGCAAAGTGCGTTCGGGGCGCTTTTTGATGGGCTGGAGACTGGGCGGTATCAGTGGCAACGGCATGTTCGCTGGCGTTTGGGTCTGCGCTCCGATGAACCCCTGCCGGGGCTGGTATGGCTGCGCTTTCTCACGTTGCTGCTTGCCTGGGGTGCGCTTGTGATGGCGTTGCTTCGGGTTTGGGGCTTGTCTGATGCCGGCTTTGCCTTGCTGGTAGAGTATCTGGTGGATGGATTTACCGTGGGGGAAGTGCGCATCGTGCCTTCCAAGGTCCTCACTGGGCTGTTCTTGTTCGCGCTCTTGCTGACCGGATCGCGACGCATCAAAAACACCCTGGAAAAGAATTGGCTGCGTCGGACTCGCCTCGACGCCGGCGCTCGTGAAACGCTGGTCACGCTAACCAGTTACGTCGGCGTGGCCGTCGCGGTGCTGGTGGGCCTCTCCCTGGCGGGGGTCCAATTCACCAACCTCGCCATAATTGCCGGGGCACTCTCGGTAGGAATCGGCTTTGGCTTACAGAACATTGTCAGTAATTTCGTGTCCGGAATCATTCTTCTCTTCGAGCGCCCGGTGCGACCCGGTGATTGGGTGGTGGTCGGTAGCACCGAGGGTATCGTCAAGAAGGTGCGAGTGCGAGCGACTGAAATCCAAACTTTTGACCGTTCCGATGTGATTGTGCCCAATTCGGAGTTTATCTCCGCGCAGGTCACCAATTGGACGCTGAGGGATCCCTACGGACGGCTCATCCTGCCGGTGGGCGTAGCCTATGGAAGCGATACGGATCTGGTGCGAGATACGATGCTGGAAGTTGCTAACGCTCATCCAGAGGTGGTCAAACAGCACCCCAACGTTCCGGCACCATTAGTGTGGTTTCGCGGATTTGGTGACAGTGCTCTTAATTTTGAGCTGCGTTGTTTTATTCACGACATTACCAAGCGGCTGTCGGTGTTGAGCGATCTTAATTTTGCAGTCGACAAGGCCTTTCGTGAGCAGGCCATCGAAATTCCCTTCCCACAGCGCGATCTGCACGTTCGCACGTGGGATTGGCGGGAAGGTGAGGGCGATCACACCGCTGTCGCGAAACGATCCTTGACGCCACTTTCGGTGAGTCGCGCGGCGGCGCCCAATGACCGCCGGGCCGCGGACTGACGGATGTTGGCCAACGGATGAGCGCAGAAGCAAAGTGGTAGCCCAGCATGGTCGCCGTTTTCTGCAGCTTTTCCATTGATGCTCAAGCAGGAAGACGGGTCGCCGCCCTGCAAACGATTCGAAAAGTGTTTGCCGCCATCCATTCGCACGATCCTGGAGCGATTTCACCGTTGGCCGTCATGAGCAGCCCATGGAGGCATGGTGTCAATTACCTTTCGGAACGGGCGACGGGGCGCGATTTTCCAAATTTCGTATGAGGCTGTCCAGTCCAGTCTGACTGATCTCGGCACTGAACTCGGTGCGGTAGTTCGTGATCAAGCTCACTCCTTCAACGACGACATCGATGACTTTCCATTCCTCGCTGATTAACCGCAACCGATAGCTGATGGTGACGGCGGATCCGGTGGCCGGCTGGATCTCGGTATGCACCGTGGCATCCTTGGCTTTTTCGTCCATGTGAACCGGAAGGTACCGAATCGGCACGCCAGTATAATCGATTAGCGAGTCGGCGTAGGTGCGAACGAGTAAGGACCGGAATGCCTCAGTGAACTGCGCCCGTTGCTGATCGGTGGCGCTTCGCCAATGTCTGCCGAGAACCAGCCTCGACATTGCGGGAAAGCTGAAATTCGGGAGGATATACTCGTTTACGACATCGTAGAGGCGTTCAGGATGCGCCCTGAGCTCTTGCTGCTCAGCCTCCAAAACGCGAAGCACTTGATCTGCCGTGCTCTTGACCACGTCCTGTGGAGGTAATTTGGGCGTGCAGAATGCCGAGGTAGGGAAAACGCAAATGCTCACCAAGGCGAGAACGCTTGCCAAGAAACCCACGTTCACAAACTTAATCTCCATTGGCCTCAACAAATAGACATTCTTTGGCGCACGCGGTGCTCTCGAACGCCTTGCACAGATGCTGGAATTAACCCAAGGGTAACGCAGTCGGCCAGCAGGGCGACTACGCCCAAGGGGCGGCTCGGAAGCCGACCGCTGACCTGCCGAATCACGTGCATTGTGGTGCGGCGAAACAGACGATTCCAAACGCTATTGCGCATGCCATAGCGGCGCGCGGCGGCGCAAAATCCACCTCGGGTTGGCATCGCCGCGCGCTACTCGGCCGGTCCCAGCGGATCCCCCTGCGGCGGGCCAGCTGGCTGCCTTGTCATCAATAGCGCGCCCAGTCCAGTGGTGATCAATGCCGCTGTGCATCTTGCCGTGATAGCGCCTGCGCCTGTTCAAAACCGCCTCTCAGCTAATAAGCTGTCTCCGTGCATCCACTCCACCGTCTCCGGCAAGAAATGGGCGAGACCCTCGAGGACGCCTGCCGCATAATTTCCATTCATGCCGAGGAAACCGCCTTCGGCGAGATAGAGCTGAGTACGTTGTCCGGTTTCTTCGACTCGTGCGAGCGCTTCCCGTTGTACCTCATCGCTGGCGTTTTTCACGAGCACCGCCTGTAAGCCACTGGTGAGCACCGGGAGATCATTACCGCTATCGCCCGCAAACACGGTCTCGTCGGGTGCAAAGCCTTTGCGTTGCATCAGAAACTGAATTGCATGGAGCTTGGTTGCATGTTCGGGAAGCACGTCCAAGAGGCCAATCCCTTTCAGTTCGTCGACGCTCCAGATGACGCTGGCGTGCACCCCGTGCCGGTTGAGCCGTTCCCCGACGCGGTCCAGCAGGGCGTGTCGATCGATATCTATTGGAACATAGTAGCTCAGCTTAAAGGTATTTTGCTTATCGGGTTCCTGCAGTGTCAGGTGATCAATATCCTTAAGCAGCTTGTTGAGGTGGCTACCCTGCAATCCCTGCCAATCCGGGGCAATCTCATCGGCCCAGGCTTGCCATGGATGCCATTTGTTGCCTGAAATCTCATAGACCGTGGTACCTACATCGCCGATGGCGTAGTTTGGTACGGGAATAGCGTATTCCCGGATAGCCTCTTTCAGCAGTTTTTGGTGGCGGCCGCTGACATACGCGACCACCACTCGATCGTGAGCCGCCAGGATGCGAAGCCGCGGCCGTGCCTCAGGAGATTCCTCCTGCGACCCATTGGGTAAGATAGTGCGATCGAGATCGGAGCAAAGCAGGACCTCATCGATCATGGTTGTGTCGCGGCTCCCTAACAGGCGGACTCACAATTATGGCGTTTGCGATCGTGCTGGCGCACCCGGCGCTCGCCGGGGTTTCAAAACAACTGCTCAGATTCGCACTTGCGGATGTGCAGTTATCTCGTGCCTCGATAAATAAATGGTAACGGATGTTGCCGTGGGTGCAAAATATCGGGACGTCACTCGCAGACGGCTTCGTCGCTGCCATCGCCGTCTCCGGACTCATGCTTAGAAGCTGTTTTGAAAATTACTGCGCTTGCCATAGCTGCGTTGCGCGGCGGCTTAGAATCCTCATGTACTC
>JAGTVB010000352.1 GCA_018224385.1 Gammaproteobacteria bacterium | reverse complement strand
TTTTTCCAGGTCATTATCGACAAAGTACTCGTACATCGCGGTTTAACCACGCTCGATGTCCTGGCCATCGGATGGCTCGCAGTGTCACTTTTTGAAGTCGTTCTCGGTGGCCTTCGCACCTATGTATTTACGCACACGACCAACCGCATCGACGTCGAACTAGGCGCGAAAGTCTTTCGCCATCTGCTGGCACTGCCACTTAGCTACTTCGAAGCACGGCGCGTCGGCGACAGCGTCGCACGGGTAAAGGAGCTTGAAAACATTCGCAGATTCATAACAAGTTCGAGCGTGACCGTCCTCATTGATCTGCTATTCACAGGCGTTTTCCTTGCCATCATGGTGTTCTACAGTCCGCTACTAACGCTGGTGGTTCTAGCCACCGTTCCATGCTATGTCCTGCTTTCAGCGCTTATTACCCCGGCGCTTCGCACACGGTTGCACGAGAAGTTCAACCGGGGCGCTGAGGGACAGGCCTTCCTGGTCGAAGCGGTATCCAGTGTTGAAACGGTAAAGGCAATGGCGGCGGAGCCACAATTGCAGCGTCGCTGGGAAGAACTGCTTGCGGGCTACGTCAGATCGGCATTCCAAGCCACGAATTTAACCAACGTCGCCGGACAAGTGGCCGCATTCATCAACAAAGTGATGACCGTGCTTATTCTTTGGATCGGGGCACGTTTGGTCATTGGTGGGGCACTTTCAGTTGGACAACTGGTGGCCTTTAACATGTTCGCGGGGCGGGTGGCTGGTCCAGTGCTCAGACTGGTACAGCTCTGGCACGATTTCCAGCAGGTTGGTATTTCGGTGCAGCGGCTTGGCGACATCCTGAATACACATCCGGAGCCGCAACACAACTCAGCTCGTTGTTCATTATCGCCAGTCGAGGGGCGCGTTTCGTTTGAGGCTGTCTGCTTTCGTTATCCTCCAGACGGACCAAAAATACTTAACGACGTGTCTTTCGATGTTGCACCGGGCGAACTGATCGGCATCGTTGGTCGTTCTGGTTCGGGCAAAAGCACGCTCACAAAACTTATTCAAAAGCTGTATGTGCCTCAGTCTGGTCGCATTCTCATTGATGGCATTGATCTTTCTCTCATGGAGCCCTCCTGGCTTCGGCGCCAAGTCGGCGTGGTCCTTCAGGAGAACATTCTTTTTAACCGGAGCGTACGTGAAAACATCGCTTTCACTGATCCCGGTGTGTCACTGGAGAGTGTGATTGAAGCGGCCAAGCTTGCCGGGGCGCATGAATTCATTCTTGAACTTAAACAAGGCTATGACACGGTGGTGGAGGAGCATGGTGCCAATCTGTCCGGAGGACAGCGCAGCCGCGTCGCCATTGCCCGAGCCCTTATCGGCCGGCCCAAGATCCTCATCTTCGATGAGGCCACAAGCAGTCTCGACTACGAGTCCGAGCGTATTATCCAGCAGAACATGCAGGCTATTGCGCGTGGGCGAACGGTATTCATCATCGCACATCGACTGAGTGCGGTAAGGAATTGCCATCGCATTTTCGTCATCGAACGGGGCCAGATTGCAGAGCAAGGCACCCACGAGGAGCTGCTACGCCGCACTGGTCGGTACGCAAGGCTTTATGCGCTGCAAAGCGACGGCCTCATTAGCGCAGCCGCTGGGCTATGAGCTAAGTGAACCCAGTGTCCAGCATCGCCCGTCGCCCTTCAGTCCATTGGCAAACACTGCGCGCAGCCTGGCACGTGCGACGGCGGCTTGAAAGTCCAGAACGATCCCGGGATGAGCTGCAATTCATGCCGGCTGCGCTTGAGATTCAAGACGCACCTCCATCGCCACTGGCACGCGCGATTGTCGGGACCATCATCCTGTTTTTCATCGCTGCGCTTGTCTGGTCCACGTTCAGCTGGATTGACATTGTCGCCGTGGCCGGCGGCAAGGTAATCCCGGCCGATCACAGTAAGGTTATCCAACCCCTCGAAATCGGCATC
This sequence comes from Gammaproteobacteria bacterium, assembly GCA_018224385.1. Classification (GTDB taxonomy): domain Bacteria; phylum Pseudomonadota; class Gammaproteobacteria; order HK1; family HK1; genus JAGTVB01. The sequence continues at coordinate 1,518 of JAGTVB010000352.1, read as the reverse complement.
GTGCGCCGTATCCTGGTCGAGAATGGACAGCTCGTGCGCCAGGGAGAGCCGGTGGTGGAGCTTGATCCCACCACGCCGCAAGCGGATCTGAAGCGCCTAGAAGCCGAGTGGATGACAACGCAGGCAACTCTAATGCGCGTCCACGCGTTACGGAACGCATTGGATTCGAAGGCTGACGATCCAGGGCTCTTTTTTCACGCTGAGGAATCTTTCCCTCAGGACCTGGTGACGGTCCAGCGGCGCCTGCTCGCGAGCCAATACAGCGAGCGCCGCGCTAAGGATGCGGTGCTGGAGACGGCAATCCTGCGGCAAGAAGCGATCAGGGCCGCACTCAAGGAAGAGCGCAAAAAGCTCGAAGAAACGCTTCCACTAATAAATAAGCGCGCCGCCGCCTTCAAGAACTTGACGACCCAGCACTTGGTCGCGGAAGCCGATTACCTCAGGCTCGAGCAGGAGCGTATCGAAGCAGCCCAGACCCTGGCGGCCCTTCAGCATCGACTCGTCGAATCCAGCGCATCGATACAACATGCCCGCTCTGAACGCGCAGCGCTAGCGGCCGAGTTCACAAAGACGCTTGCCATAGAACAAGTAGAAACCGAGAGCCGGCTCGACCTCATAACACAAGAACTCGTTAAAGCCCGCGCCCGACACCAGTATCAAACCCTGCGCGCACCGGTAAATGGGAGAGTCCAGCAACTTGATGTTTACTCCGTTGGTGGCGTCGTGACGCCAGCGGAAGTACTGATGGTCATCGTGCCACGAGATTCGCCGCTCGAAGCCGAAGCCTGGATCCAAAACAAGGATATCGGCTTCGTTCGAGAAGGCCAGCGCGCGGAAATCAAGGTAGATGCATTTCCGTTCACTAAATACGGAACAATTCCAGCTACGGTACTGAAAATTTCAGAAGAAGCGGTCGAGCATGAGCAGCTCGGCTGGGTTTATGTAGCTCGAGTTGCATTGGAGAAATCCGCAATTATGGTCAATGGAAAGGAGCTACCACTGATGGCGGGGATGACTCTGAGTGTCGAGATAAAAACGGGGACACGGCGACTCATTGAATATTTCTTAAGCCCTTTATTGCGCTATGCGGATGAGTCTCTAATGGAGCGCTAGAAAAAAGCATAATGGCCAACATAAACCGCAACTCAGTCGAAACACATCGAGGTAGAAAAATGCAAGTATGGAAGTTGCTATCGGTGCTGATTCTATTCATTCTGGAGTCTCAAGTATCAGAGGCCAAGACGTATGAGGAATTCTTCACAGAGAAATCGGGCCAAGCATATAACGAAGACATCAACGTTTGGACATATACGACTGAGTTCGCTAAGCGATTCGCGATGCCTGAAACGTGGATAGATGACGAGTTAAAAGGAGCTCATGCAGTAGCTTTCAGAGTTGAAACTGTCTCAGGAACGATACGGTTTCCTCATAAAGGGCCTAACGTCTCAATGCCCATCCGACGTTGCATTTTGGATATTTACCTCAATGAAAAAGCACTTATTCCATGGGTGAATGATC
>JAGTVB010000351.1 GCA_018224385.1 Gammaproteobacteria bacterium | reverse complement strand
TTGGCGCCAATCATGCTTGGCCTTTTTCTCGGGGGAGCCAACGCCGGGACGGTGGCGCTGAGCGGATCCGCCGGAGTGTTCTCCGTCCGCGTAACCAGTTACAAAGACAAGCCGTTCGAGCGCGTCGTCAAGCAGCAGTATGATTACAGTTGCGGCGCTGCAGCGGTGGCAACCCTGTTGACCTATCACTATGGCCAGCCGGTAGACGAACAGATCGTCCTTGACGCCATGCTCGCTGCAGGAGATTCAGAAAAAATACGCCGAGAGGGATTTTCTTTATTGGACATGAAAAATTACTTGGAGACCAAGGGTTACAGTGCCAACGGCTATCGGATCTCATTAGAGAAACTCGCTCAGGCTGGGCTTCCTGCCATCGCACTTACCGATACGGAGGGGTACCTGCATTTTGTGGTCGTTAAAGGCATGGACAGAAACCGTGTACTGATCGGCGATCCGGCAACAGGAATCACTTTAATTCCACGGGAGCAGTTTACCAAGAGCTGGAAAAGTGGGATTCTCTTTATCGTGCAGAGTGCAAATCCGCGACAGCGGTTACAGAACTTCAATACTCAAGAAGAATGGAACGCTATCCCCCGTGCACCATTATCGATGGCAGTAAGTCACCAAGGTTTAGCTAGTCTGACGCTCTTATTGCCAGGCACAAATGACTTTTGAGTAAGCACCGATGAGCTTCATAACCAAATCACACTCACTTAACCACCCTGGCAGCCGACGCCAATTGGGCTCCCTGTTTATGTACTTTAGCTTTGCCTTAGTATTGATTATTTCGAAATCTGTCAGCGCTGAAACAGAAGCCAATGGTAGTTTTTCATCCCTTAATTCAGTGGCGGATTCTGAACTGGATCGTTTGCGGGGCGGATTTCGTACCCCGGGGGGATTGGAAGTGAGCTTCGGTATAAGGAAGCTCACGCTGATTAACGGCAACCTTCACATCGACAGGTCGCTTGATGCCAATGAATCCAGCTATTTTACCGATGGGTCCGGAAAACAATATGGCGATATTGATTATACTGACGCATTCCATGGCATGACGTCGAAGCTCTTAAAAGATGCTTCGAGCCAATTCTCATTAACCCAGAACACCTTAGATAACCAGCTGATACAGAATATTTCAATCATGGATATTCGTATCTCTAACCTTGTCACCCTGCGTTCTGGTTTATCCACCGCACGGTGGATTGCTGAGAGTGCACGTGACTTTTAGGAATAAGAGCGTTTGGACGGCACACCTCTTTCGTGGGTGCGAAAGGACGTGCCCGGCTACTTTTTCTTCATTTCTTCTCCATTCTTCTCCATGATCATCGCTCAAGTCGAGCCGGCTACCGTCGATACAGACAGTTGGACTCTGTGCGCAAGTCATGGCCTTGAAGGGCTCCGTTCTTTGCGCTTAGCAGGCAGGCTGAGCAATGGAAAGGGAATTTCGCCATAACCGAAATAAGACCCACTCCCCCACTCGACTGTTCATAGCAAAATGGGCGCGTTGCTTACGTGACCCTTGTTCAGCCGCGGGAGATGCTCCTTAAACCGCCCCGTCATTTGCTATCGAATCCCAAGCAGTTTGCTGGAACAGGCCCGCGCCGTGGTCGGCTCTGACCAATCCGCATCGTGGGCATTCGATTAACCATTGCCGCAGAACGTTTGATTTGAGGAGCTGCAATGATTAAGGACGAGCCAGGCTCTCTTGTCATCTGCCGATCGCTATCCCTTGTCGTCCTTGGTACGCTTTCCAGCTACGGCCTTGCCACCGTAAATTTTGAAACGGATCTCTGGCCGGGCCCAGAGGACACTTCGGCCTTCTCTCAAGATCAGTTCCGCTACCGGCTAGCGACACCTGCACACGGCCTCGGGGATGCTGTTCTTACCCAACCTTCAGCAAACAACCAGTCTTCCGCGGGATCGAGCATCCCGGCTCCTGCTCCGCTCCTACTGGCGCAAGCCGATTCCGGCTCAACAAGCAGGCAAACAGTGGGAACAGCTCCTGAGGAATCGCAAAATGAAGAGCCGCCAGTTGTGGCAAGAATCTCCGATGACGTGGGGGGCGTTCTCACGCGGCAGGGCGAGTTAGTCATCGAGCCTTCCGTGGAATACTCCCATTCCTCGCGCAATCGCGTGGCACTGGAAGGCTTCACCATTATACCGGCCATATCCATTGGCCAAATCGACATCCGCGAAATCGATCGCGATGCGATCATCCCGGCGATAACGCTGCGATACGGGTTTGTTAATCGCTTGGAGGCTGAAGTGAAAGTACCCTACGTCTTTCGCGACGACAGCACCCGTACCCGTCCCCTAGGCATTGGCTCAGTAACCGATGACGTCTTCACGGCGGAGGGCAACGGCATTGGTGATGTGGAATTCGCCTTGCACTACCAGCTCAATCGAGGACTCGGTGGATGGCCTTTTTTTGTGGGAAACGTCCGCGCCAAAGCGCCCACCGGCAAAGGCCCATTCGATGTCGACTTCGACCCCGGCACGGGATTACCAACTGAACTTCCCACGGGTTCTGGATTCTGGGCCCTCCAGCCTAGTCTGACCGTCCTCTATCCGTCCGACCCGGCTGTGTTTTTCGCCAATGCGAGCTACCTGTGGAATCTCAGCGAAAACATCGGGGGTGATGTCGGCGAAATCAACCCGGGAGATGCCGTTGGTTTTAATTTCGGCATGGGGTTTGCGCTCAACCAACGCGCCTCGTTCAGCCTTGCCTACGATCACGTCATTCTGGGCGAGACCAAACAAAGGGGGAACAATATTATCGGTTCAAACGCGGATGTCGGTTCTTTCGTCGTGGGCTTTACCCACCAGCTCACGGGTATAAACACGCTTAATGTAAGCTTGAACATCGGCGTAACGGACGACGCACCGGATGTCCGGATGACGCTTCGCCTTCCTCTGGGGTTTAGCCTCTTCTAGTGTGCCACGGATTGGTTTGTTCACCATCGAAAGAGCACCCAAGCAGGTATTCGATTTATCTCCGGTGACGTCAGGTCATTCCTGCGCCAATCCATGAAGCCGTCACCGTCGGTGTCGACCAGGTAATACGCCGGAGCATTTCTCGGTACGACCTTGACTCCATAGAGCAAGCCATTCAGACGGTACTCGTAGACGGTCACTTCGCCCTGCTCTTTTATGGTAACGGTAGGTTCGAGCTCCTCGTCATTGCCCGTATCCTCTGACAACGGTGGCGGCTGTTCGAGAGGCCCGGTTCTCTCCTTTTTATCTGTACTGCTCCGCGTACCCTCCGAGAATGCGGGCGGCCGCTCAAGTGACTTCTCGGGTCCCGTCTCTGGGAACTCTTCAGCCGCGCTATTGGAGACAACGACAACCGCCGCCGCGCAAGCCACTAACATTCTGATGGTCATCTTTTCGTTCCTTGCCTTGACTTCCTATGTGCGCTCTGGCTGCCGCTCATGGCTGTACCCGGATGAAACGGTTATCCTTGGCGCGTGAGCATGAGTTCTAATCAGAGCGACACGGTGAGACGCAAATCGCTGGTCTTGGTGGATGGATCTTCCTATTTGTACCGAGCCTTTCACGCGTTACCGTCGCTGACCAACTCCAAGGGCATGCCGACCGGTGCCATCTACGGCATAACGGGCATGATTCGCAGCCTACTGAGGGATTATGACCCAGAGTACATCGCGGTCGTTTTCGATGCCAAGGGGAAAACCTTTCGTGACGAGCTTTATCCGGCGTATAAAGCTCATCGCCCTCCAATGCCCGGCGAGCTCGCTCGCCAGGTAGAGCCCATTCACGCCGTCGTCCGAGCCCTCGGTCTTCCCTTGTTGGAGATCCCTGGCGTGGAAGCAGACGATGTGATCGGTACGCTCGCCGCCGGTGCCGCGGCATTAGGGCTGCGCACCATCATATCGACGAGCGATAAGGACCTGGCGCAGATCGTCACCGAGGACATCACGCTGGTCAACACCATGGACGCGAGCGAGCTCAACCCGACCACCGTAGAGGCGAAATTCGGTGTACCTGCCACCCTCATTGTGCCGTACCTCGCGCTCATCGGCGATGCCGTCGATAATGTGCCCGGCATTCCGAAAGTCGGCCCGAAGACCGCCGCCAAGTGGTTAAGGACATATGGCTCTCTCTCGCGGCTGATGGCCGAGGCGGACAGCATCACGGGCAAGGTTGGGGAGGCGCTGCGCACCCACCTCTCGCAGCTGCCACTGGCTGAGAAGCTGATCACCATTCGAACGGACCTCCCGCTTGAGCTCTCGCCCACGGATCTTGAGCGAAGGCCTCAGGATAGCCAAGCGCTGCGCATGTTATACGCCGAGCTTGAATTTAAGACGTGGCTCTCAGAGCTCCTCAGCGCCGGCCAAACCGCCAATGATGGGCACGGCGATAGCGCACCACGCTACGAGACCATCCTCGACGAACAGCACCTGCATCAGTGGGTCGGCCGCCTCGCCCAGGCTAACCTTTTTGCCGTTGATACCGAGACCACAAGCCTCGATTATATGATCGCTGAAATCGTCGGGCTTTCGTTTTCCGTGGAACCGGGTCACGCCGCCTATATCCCGCTCGCACATGACTACCTCGGGGCTCCACAACAGCTGCCCCGCAACAGGGTACTCGAACTTCTTCGCCCGTTACTCGAGAGCCCCGATCTCACAAAGGTAGGCCAGAACTTGAAGTACGACATCAGCGTGCTTGCTCGTTACGGCATCAAGCTGCAAGGCGTCCGATTCGATACCATGCTCGAGTCTTACGTGCTCGACAGCACGTCGAGCCGACATGATATGGATACCCTCGCCCTCAAATACCTCGGTTATCGCACCACCAGATTTGAGGACATCGCCGGAAAAGGGATCAAGCAGCTGCGCTTCAACCAGGTGGCGCTAGAGCAGGCCGCACCCTATGCCGCAGAAGATGCGGATATTACCTTGCAGCTGCATCAGACACTGTGGCCACGCCTCTGCCAACACGCCAATCTTCAGCGCTTGTTTACGGAAATCGAGATCCCGCTCGTACCCGTGCTCTCACGTATGGAAAGGAATGGCGTCTGCATCGATGCCGAGCTGCTCGGTCAGCAAAGCAAGGAACTCGCCCAGCGAATCAACCTACTCGAAAAAGAGGCTTGCGCGGTTGCCGGCGAACCGTTTAACCTTGGCTCGCCAAAGCAAATTCAGTTCATCCTATTCGACAAGCTGAAGCTCCCGGTGCTTGCGAAAACGCCGACCGGTCAGCCATCCACTTCCGAGAGCGTGCTTCAAGATCTCGCGATCACCTATCCGCTGCCGAAGATAATCCTCGAACATCGCTCCTTTTCTAAGCTCAAATCCACCTACACGGATACACTTCCCACCCGTATTCATCCTATCTCCGGCCGGGTGCACACCAGCTACCATCAAGCCGTAGCATCGACAGGACGGCTCTCGTCCTCCGAGCCGAATCTACAAAACATTCCGGTTCGCACGGCGGAAGGCCGACGTATCCGTCAGGCGTTCATAGCACCCCCTGGTCACCGATTGATAGCTGCCGATTATTCACAAATCGAGCTTCGCATCATGGCGCACCTATCCGGCGATGAGGGCCTAAAGTGCGCCTTCGCCCAGGGAGCGGACATTCATCGAATAACAGCGGCAGAGGTATTTGGCTTACCCCTTTCTGAGATCACCGACGCCCAACGGCGCAGTGCGAAAGCGATAAACTTCGGGCTCATCTATGGCATGTCGGCTTATGGCCTCGGCCGTCAGCTCGGCATTCCGCGGGAGGAGGCACAAGTCTACATTGACCTTTACTTCACGCGCTATCCTGGCGTCAAGGCCTACATGGAAGCCATTCGCAAGCAAGCGCGCCAACAAGGCTACGTGGAAACAGTCTTCGGGCGGCGGCTGCACATACCCGAGATTGAATCGCAAAACGCACAGCGCCGGCAGTACGCCGAACGAACCGCAATCAATGCTCCGATGCAAGGCACAGCCGCTGACATCATCAAGCGAGCCATGGTGAGCTTAGACCGCTGGATTGGAGAAAGCTCAATCAATGCCCGCATGATCATGCAGGTGCATGATGAGCTCGTGTTTGAGGTGGCAGACGATTCGCTTGATGAGGCTCGCCAAATGATTGTCGCACACATGACCCGCGCCGCAGATCTCTCGATACCGCTGGTAGTGGAGGCCGGTGTTGGGAAAAACTGGGACGAGGCCCATTGACGACAAAACAACGCTGATTAATATCTGCGTCATTCAGAAGGTAGTTCAGACACCCTCTAATATAATCAGTCTTGTTATTTCTTTTTTCACCAACGGATATTCGACATGTTGCTCATACCCGCGATCGATTTAAAAGACGGTAAATGCGTACGCTTGCGCCAGGGTCGGATGGAAGAAGAGACGATCTTTTCCACCGATCCGATCGCGGTTGCCGGGCGTTGGGTCGAAGCGGGAGCGAGGCGACTTCACATTGTCGACTTGGACGGGGCGATGGTTGGTCAGCCTAAGAACGCTGAGATTGTTGGCGCTATTGCCGCCGCTTTTCCGAACCTGCCCATTCAAGTGGGCGGCGGTATCCGCAGTGAGGATACTATCGAAGCGTATATCGAAGCCGGGGTAAAGTACGTCATCCTGGGCACCAAAGCGGTTACGGCCCCGCATTTTGTCGCTGATGCGTGCACCGAATTCCCGGGCCATATCATGGTCGGACTCGATGCCCGCGATGGAAGGGTTGCCGTCGACGGGTGGTCCAAGCTTTCCAGTCACAACGCCGTCGATGTGGCACGACGACTTGAGCAGAACGGGGTCGAGGCGATCGTCTATACCGATATCAGCCGCGACGGAATGATGAGCGGCGTAAACGTCGAAAGCACTGTGCAACTGGCTCAGTCGATAACCATCGACGTCATTGCGGCGGGTGGTATCACGTCTTTGGAAGATATCCGCGCGCTGTGTAAGGTCGCTAGCGAAGGCATCATTGGTGCTATCACCGGCCGCGCCATTTACGAGGGTACGCTCGATTTCGCCGAAGGTCAGCAACTTGCTGATAAGCTCCTGGCCGCGCCTTAAGGAACGCGGCGCAGGTCACGCAGGAAGCGGTTTCCGAAACTGCTGTGCCGTTGCGCGGCCGCTCCGACCATGCAGGTTAAAGAAAGGCGTCTGAGGGCCGATATCTCAACTTAGGTTTTGCCTACTTTTCCACAGGCTCCGCTACCCGCAGTTCACAGAAGCGCTTTTGTGATCCGGCTCGTTTCTTGAGCTGACAGCGAGGCTTGTCCGATCCTGGCCGGGCAGATGGGCACCGCCTGGACATACGACGCGACACACCCGAGCGAGAAAGACCACGAGGTCATCCTTCCCCCCGCACCCAAGCACGTAGTATCGGTGGAACTCTACTTCGAAATCGCTGGCAGCCAGTCCCTCGGGGCACGGGATTATCAAGAAGACGCCTTCTTGACGACCTATCTTGACGATGAGCGCGCCACCTCCAAGTCGGCCGTGCTCGCTATCATCGCTGATGGCATGGGCGGACACGCGGCTGGCAACATTGCTGCCAACCTCGTGGTTTCTACCTTCAACGGCTCGGTAACGAAGGGCTTTGGGCAGCAAGAATTCCCACCTCTCCTACGCGAATGTGTTGCCAATGCCAACGATGCCCTAAAGGGATCCATCCAGGAAACCCCGGCTCTCGATGGTATGGGCTGCACCCTGGTGGCCGTGGCCGGAACCCGGGAAAAGCTCTGGTGGATCAGCGTCGGCGACAGCCACCTCTATTTGCTGCGAGACAGGGAGCTCGTCAAGAAAAACGAAGACCATAGCTACGGCGGCTATCTTACCCGTATGAAAGCGCAAGGGCTGGAGCTCGAACCCGACCCTTCGCTTTCTCGAAATATGCTCATGAGTGCCATTACTGGGGAGGAAATCGCCGAAATAGACTGCCCTGAAAAACCGCTGCCGCTGCGGGCAGGTGATCGACTCATACTCGCAAGCGACGGCCTCGATACGTTAAGTCTCGACATTATCGTCCAGTGTTGTGCTTGGTCGAAATCTGCAAAGGAGTGCGTTGATAATTTGCTGAAAGCCGTGGAAGACGCCGAACGACCGCGTCAAGACAATACCACGGTCATCGTCATCGACATCCTGCAGCGCGAGTCCCTGGTTCAGAGCGGAACCACCGTAACCCAGAGTCCTCAAGTCGCCATCAATAACTTGCGGTTGGAGCAAGATCAACGGGGCACCGTTTCCAGCGCCCCAGCCACGAAAGCCGCGACAAGCAAGACAACGACCCTGGACCCCATTCGTACCCAGACGGGCGCGGATCGCCCACGATACCCTGTAATCGCTGTTTTTTTTGTTGCCGTATTACTCGTGGGTTTTTTCTTCATCGGAACAGACAAGAAGGAAGTGCCGGGCGGAGAGAAGGCGGAAGGCACCGCTGCTGTTGATGTCTCCCAACCCGACCCTCATTCGACGCAAGCTGTTCCCGAGCTACTGCAACGAAAACTCGAGGCAGGTACAGACGGGAGCCGACGGCCGCCACCCACACCGGTTGAGGCCACCGAGTCGACCGGTGACAGCCCTCGACCGGTATCAGACGCGGAGTTGTTCGCCGGTGCGAGTTTTCGGGATCCATTAGCCCGCGGCGGCACCGGCCCGGTGATGATCGCGCTCGCCGGTGGCGCCTTTCAGATGGGAAGCTCCAGTTTGTCCATCATTGCCGAGGAGCGTCCCCAGCATGAGGTCGTTGTAAGGCCCTTCGCCATCAGCAAGCACGAAATCACCATCGCAGATTACCTGCGCTTCGCGAAGGCCACTCAGCGCCGTATTCCGGCCGGCTTGTCAAAGGACAAGAGCCTTTACCCAATGCACTCCGTGAGCTGGGAGGATGCCCACGCCTATACACGCTGGCTCTCGGAAGAGACAGGCAACGAGTACCGCCTGCCCAGTGAAGCGGAATGGGAGTACGCCGCTCTAGGTGGTACCGACACCCCCTATTGGTGGGGTTTTCAAGTGGGGCACAACCAAGCCCATTGCCAGAAGTGTGAGACAGGGCTTGATACCGAAAAACCGACTCAGATAGGGCGATTTGCCGCCAATCCCTTCGGACTGCACGATACGGCGGGTAACGTCGCCGAATGGATACATGATTGCTTTCATGAGTCCTACGAAGGAGCACCAACCGACGGCAGCGTTTGGGAAGGCGGCGACTGCACCCATCGCGTCGTACGCGGAGGCTCCTTTCACAGCCCACCGCCCAGTATTCGATCCCGGGCTCGGGGCAAACGGCGTCCCAATGAGACGTATGACACCGTGGGTATCCGGGTGGTGCGACACTTTAAGATGCGGCCCCAAGCGCCCGGCAGTTGATTGGCCTGTGGCAATTGAGGGATTGTGAAAAAACCGGAGCGAGAGCCACGACTACAAGGCAGGCGGCGCTGAGATCTGAACTTTCCGATAGCCTAGGCCCTGATCTCCGATCTATGTTCTCCCCTGGGTTGGCTGCACTTTGAGCAGGGCGAAAAAAACCGAGTCTCTGCCCAACACCGCGCGTGCCACACCGTCGGCGCACACCAGTGCCAGCAGGCCAGGCAAAATGATGTTGGGGTTGGCAGTCAACTCCAACAGCGCGATCAAGGCGGCCAAGGGCGCCCGCAGTGCGGCACCCATCATCGCCGCCATGCCAATCATCGCATAGAAACTCGGGGAACCAAGCTGCCCCAGGGGGGCCAGCTCCGCCACCAATCCCCATGCCGCTCCCGCCGCCGCGCCCATGAGTATCGTCGGCCCGATAAGTCCACCTGGCACCCGAAGACCAATCGCCACTGCCGTGGCCACGAGCTTACACGCAACGATAGCTAACAGCGATCCCACGCCAAACTCGGCGCGCAGGATGCTGTCCAACGTGTCGTACCCCACGCCCATGATGGCCGGTACCCATAGGGCCATCGTGCCTGTGATGGCCCCCGCGAGCGCCATTGCCGGCAAAATCGGCCACTCCCGGCTGCGTTCCGCAATCCACTCACACAGCGCCACAAACGCGGCAGCGAGCAGCCCAATGAGTAGGCCGAGTAAAGCCAGGCTCGGCAACTCCGAAAGCGATGCCAGCTTGACCGGAAGCACCTCAAATGCGGGCGTCGGACCATAAAACGCTTGCGCTATGACCCCGCCAACGACAGCGGCCAAAAGCACGGGCATGAAGCGGGGGACGCTATAGCGCACACGGATCACCTCGACCACGAACACCACGCCCGCCAAGGGCGTGTTGAAGGCCGCCGCAATGGACGCCGCCATCCCGCACGCCACCAGGGTCCTCAGATCCTCCTGGGCGACGCCAAAGCGCTGACCAAGCAAGCTTGCGGCCGCCGCCCCGAGATGCACCCCCGGTCCTTCGCGGTCTATTGAGTGGCCACTTACGATCGCCAATGAACCCGTCGCGAACTGTGTCATGGCATTGCCAAGGGGAAGCACCGCCGTTTGGTTAGGAGACCAAAAGCGATCGAGTACATGCACTACACCCACCTGGCGTGTCCCTTTAGGCACCCGGTGAAGAAAAAATCCCAGCAGCAGTGCGCCCGCGATCGGCAGAGCAAAGCGCACGGAAGGTGGCAGGGCCTCGTAATTCCCGACTTTTCCTTCCGGAAGAAGCATCGCCTGCCCGGCATCAATGGTGAACCGAAACAAAAGCACCGCAGCTCCCGAGAGAAGCCCAGCGCATGCGCCGAGCAGCGTTATGGAGAGCAGCTTTTCCTGACCAGGGAAAAAGCGCCGATCGACCATGAATGATTCCGCTAGACAGCGGGAATAAGGATAATCATGCGTGGCATCCTCGGCGGGCGGCCATCCTAGGGCGCCGGTAGCGATAGCACGCGACTTTTCCGTTGGATAGAAACCCAGCGTGGTCGTAGTATTGGATGCCAAGCATCGCCTCCGCAACAGGAAGGCAATGACTTGCTCTGCGGATGGCTTCCTCTGCCGAGCGTATCACTGTTCCAGGTCAAGCGGACTTGTTTTCCTAGGACCTGGCAGAGCATGGTCCGATCCTTGGGCATTCTGGAAGCAGGGCTACTTGGCCGTGATGCTTACGGGCACGGCACCGCTTTGCCATTTGCAGCACCACGGCCGGGCGGATCGGCCTGAGGTCGTGAACCATGATCAATTGACGCACGGCGTCGCCGGACTGGGGCGATGTCGTCATCGATGTTGCTGACCTCAAGCCACTCACTTCGCTACAACATCATGGGGCCAACCAATGTCCACAACCGATAATACAGGCATGCAGCGAGCGCTGATTCCACTGAATATTGCGGTGATGACCGTTTCCGATTCGCGTACCGAGGAGACCGATACATCAGGTCAATTATTGGTCAGCCGTCTGACCGAGACCGGCCATTCCCTTGCCGAGAAAACGATCGTGCCTGATGATATCTACCAGATACGCGCCGTTGCCTCGCGTTGGATCGCCGATCCACAGGTACACATCATCATCACCACGGGCGGTACTGGCCTGACTGGGCGCGACGGAACCCCGGAGGCCATTTCGCCGCTGCTCGACAAACGGATCGAAGGGTTTGGAGAAATCTTTCGTGCACTCTCCTTCGACGAGATCCGAACGTCGAGCCTGCAATCCCGCGCCCTTGCCGGCGTGGCCAACGGCACTTATATTTTCTGCCTGCCAGGCTCCACGGGGGCCTGCCGGACCGCCTGGGATAGCCTGCTTCGAGATCAGCTCGATTACCGCACGCGACCCTGCAATCTCGTCGATCTAATGCCCCGCCTGCAGGAGACCTAGGCGCGGCAAAATAAACCCTCATCTTTTTAGCCACCGGCGCGCCACCGAGTGCCTGGCAACGGCCGGTCGTGCTGGGCGGAGCAGGCCAGCCTACATTTTCTCGCGCGAGGGCACCCAGAGTAACGCTTCCCCGTCGAGAACCTGTGTGTCACCCACAAAACAGTCGGTCTTTAATGTCACACGATTTTTTTCGAGATTGATACCGGTCACTGTGGCCCGCGTGGTCACGGTTTCACCAATGCGAGTCGGCGCCAAGAACTTCATGGTTTGACTCATATAGAGGCAACCGGGCCCCGGCAGCTTGGTTCCAAGCACCCCAGTAATATTACTGGCCACCAGCATGCCGTGAGCAATGCGCTCCTTGAAACGCTCCTCCTTCGCAAAATCATTGCTGAGGTGAGTCGGGTTGGTGTCACCGGAAAGCCCTGCGAAAATTTCGATGGCCGCTTCGGTAATGGTCTTGGAGTAAATGGCAGTCATTCCTACTTCTAGGTCTTCGATGTACTTGCCGTGCAGTTCTTGAAATACGCTCATGGTCGTTATCCTATCGTTGCTAGGTTCTTTGTTATCGTGCTCGACAACCAGGCCGTCTGCCCGTACCACCGGGAAGGAAGGAGATCCCTAAGAAGCCGCTGCAACAATTACCGCGCTTGCCATCAAAGCGTTGCATAACAGCGCGCGCAACTCGCAAAACAGCTTCCCAAAAGCCTCAAGACATGCCTCGGCAATGTACTTCAGGGAGACCCTGATCACAAGGCTCGCCCGCAGTCGACGAATGTTCAATCATAATCCTCATCCTTCCACCGACGAATCGCTGCAAAAACCGCCGATGCCCTTGGGAGTTCGCGCCCGACATAACGCTCCGCGGCCTGTACAACGGACGGTACTTGGCTGCGTAGGAAGGGATTTGTTCTTAGCTCCAGCGCTAACGTCGACGGCACCGTTGGCCGATCCTGGTCGATGAGCGCGAAGGCCTGCGCCTCGCGCTGCCTGAGATCCACATTCTCCGGTTCCACCCACTTGGCAAAGCCGATGTTGTCTAAAGTGTATTCATGGGCGCAGTAGACCAGGGTGTCAGGAGGAAGTGCCGCGATCCGGCTAAGGGAGTCGTGCATTTGCTCCGCGCTACCTTCGAACAGGCGCCCACAACCCACGGAAAACACCGTATCCCCACAAAACAGCATGCCATGACCATGATAAGCGATATGATCGAGCGTATGCCCTGGCACCTCCAATACGCTGAATTTAGCATTGATGCCCGGCACGCTGACCTCGTCGCCCTGCGCCAGGTAATGGGTAACTCCCGCAATCCCCTCATTTCGCGGCCCGAAAACCGGCAAGTCCGGATAGCGCCGGAGCAGCGATCGGATACCCCCCACATGGTCGCCGTGATGATGGGTAATCAAGATGGCCGATGGCTCGAGATGCCGCGCATCGAGTTCGCGAATCACGGGTAAGGCATCGCCGGGATCAACGATGGCTGCGTAGCGGCTACCGGGCGCAGTAAGGCTCCAGATGTAATTGTCCCGAAACGCGGGTATCGGGAAAACTCGAAGCATCAGCTTTCGCGACAGGTCTGCGTGCGTCATTGGATGACGGCCGGTACATGGCTCAACGTCGGCCCCCCGCACGCGCCGATCCCGGCTCTTAAGAGCCGCCTTGCCCAATCTACCCCCATCACTCGCCTTTGAATGCCGCCTTGCGCTTCTCCACAAAGGCGGTCATGCCTTCCTTCTGATCGGTGGTCGCGAAACACAGCGCGAACACCTCGCTCTCTAGCAATCCGGCGCTATCGAGGTCCATGTGCTGGCCCCGCTGAATCGCTTCCTTCGCCAGCCGCACCGATACCGGACCCTTTGCCGCGATGGTGCGGGCAACCTTGAGGGCTTCATCCATGAGCTGCTCCGCAGGATAGACGTGATTGACCAGACCGATGGCAATCGCCTCCTCGGCCTTCACATTGCGCCCGGTAGTGATCATCTCGATCGCCATCGCCGTTCCCACGCGCCGTGTCAGCCGCTGCGTGCCGCCGAATCCGGGCGTGACACCTAGATTGACTTCGGGTTGGCCAAACACCGCTTTGTCACTGGCCATAATCCAGTCGCAGGCCATCGCCAGCTCATTACCCCCTCCCAGGCAGTAGCCATTCACGACGGCGATGGTGGGTACTGCAAGCTGCTCCAAACTACGCAGCACCCGAAGTCCTTGCTGCGAAAACGTCTTGGCTTGCATGGCATGGAGGCCCTGCATCTCGGCGATATCGCCACCCGCCACGAAGGCCTTTTCGCCGGCGCCGGTAACCAGCAATACCCGTGCATTGCGGTCATCGCTCACGGTGCGAATGGCGGACTCCATCTCGCTTACAGTCTCCGCATTCAAGGCATTGAGCACCTTGGGGCGATTTACGCTGAGCAGGTAGATCCCACTCTCTGGCTGTTCAAGGAGAATATTCTGGTAGGTCATGGCATATCCCTAGCGTCTTTTTATCTTAATGGGCCTAAAAAGGATGTTCTAAAACCTGCGGCGCTTGCCACAGCCGCGTTGCGCGCTGGCTCAGAACCCACGCGTACTTCTGTGTACACTCCCGCTTTAGTCACCCCCGTCCCTGGGGCTCACCCCTGTGCGGGGCCAGCCTGCGGCTGTTCAAAGATGGGGCAATCCGCGCTGGCCGCCGCGACACTGGCGATCGCCCCGCGCTCACGACATGAGGGGTAAGTATCGGCGGAAGCCGCCGAGGCGGCTCCGGTGGCAAACGACGGCAGCACCCCGGTGCTTAGCACTCTCTATTTCGTTATTTCGGTGCCATTCGAATGGCGCCATCGAGCCTGATCACTTCACCATTGAGCAGCTCGTTGCTGACGATATGCATGACGAGACTGGCAAACTCATCCGGGCGGCCCAGACGCGATGGAAAGGGAACCTGCTTGGCCAAACTGTCCTGCACGTTCTGCGGAAGCCCAAGCAACATCGGCGTTCCGATCAATCCTGGGCAGATGGTCATCACGCGCACACCCACCGACGCGAGTTCACGTGCCGCCGGCAGTGTGAGGCCGACCACGCCGGCCTTCGAGCTGGCATAGGCAGTCTGGCCAATCTGTCCATCGAATGCGGCAATCGAGGCGGTATTGACGATAACCCCCCGCTCTCCAGATTCAGTGACCGGATCCAAACCGGCCATGTCCGCCGCCACCAAGCGCATGACATTAAATGTGCCGACGAGATTGATGTTGACAACCTTCACGTAACTATCAAGGGGCATCGGCCCCTCGCGGCCTACCATTTTCTTTGGCGGCGCCACACCGGCGCAGCTGACGCAAATCCGTGCGGCGCCGTGGGCCTCCCGAGCCCGCGCTATGGCGGCTTCAGTACTGGCGGAATCGGCAACATCACACTGGATGGCAAGCCCCCCAATCTCGCTTGCAACCGCCTCGGCGGCCTCTAAGTTCATATCCAGCAGCGTGACCTTCGCCCCGGCCGCGGCAAGCTGTCGCCCAGTCTCCGCACCCATACCTGAACCACCACCGGTGATAACCGCTGCATGTCCCGCAATTTTCATATCCACCTCCGCACTTCTTTTTACCTATTGACGACAAGGGGAACGGGAGTCCAAAAAAGCACAACAGCTGCGGCCACCGACACGACCGTCCAATGACCAAGCCGCGTGTCATCCCCCCACTTACCCATGGTACCGAATTACTTAAGAAACTTGGTGCTGAGCGTCCTAAACTGAGCTGTGGCAGCCTGGTGGGCCCATTCGAACAGGACCATCTCTTTCGTCACCACCTGCACCCCGGCGGCGCGCATGCGCCCCAACGCCATCTCCGCATCCAGGGAACGGCGGGACGATACGGCGTCAGCCACCACGAACACGTCCTTTCCAGCCTGAACTAAGCCAAGGGCGGTCTGCAGCACGCACACATGCGCCTCGATTCCAGCCACTACCAGCTGCGTTCTTCCTACGGCCTCTATCCGAGCCTTGCAGCTCGGTGCCTCGGCGCAGGAAAAATGCACTTTTTCCATCCACGCATCCTGGGGCGCAACCGCCCTCAGCTTCGCCACCGTCGGCCCTAACCCCGCCGGATATTGCTCCGAAATCAGCACGGGAACATCCAGGACGGCCGCCACCCCGATCAACCAGGCGCAGTTAGCAACGAGTTGCTCCGGCTCGCCAACGGCTGGAACGAGCTTCTCTTGAACATCCACCACCAGCAGGCAGGAATTGTGTGCACAAAGCAACTTGGTATTCATCACTTCCGTCGCCAGCGAGAGCTTGTGAGTGAACCGACCGCCCTTGCCGATGGGCGGTACCAGGTGCGCCCCCGCGGGTGTCTAGCGGGCATATCTGTTCGTTGCGCATGGTTCGCCGGGTTCTTGGCCCGCGCGCATCCCGTTTGTTCACAACCCCCGAGCTCTGTCTGCCGAATGCCCCCCGCCACGCCAAGGCGCCTTGCGCACCAGCCACGAACCCCGCAGCCCTACGCTGGCGCAAGGTTATTGAAACACAACGGACTGAAAAAACCCACTGTTACCCAAGGGACATTGCATGCCCGCGCACCGCTCCTCTCATCCCGCCGGTCGCATCCAGCGGTCATGGTCATCGTTTCGTCCGGGTGGCCAGCCAGTCGCCTTGCCTCTAGGGACGTCGTGAATACATCCTTGTAGACTCGAGTCCGGCATCCATGCCGGACACACCCTCGAGGCAAGGAGACTGGCTGCCTACAGATTCCGGGTGCGGATTTAACCTCTGAATGGTGCCGCTGACGAAACCATGACGATGGCCCATCCAGCCGCAAACCCGACCTACTCACGCCGGGGGTCAGCGGCACCGGAGCGGTTCGCCTCCTTTGCAGAAAATCCACCCGCGGGCACCGCACGCAGAGAAAATTCGAACCGCTGAGTTGCGTGCTCATTCGGCCCCTGAACAAAATTGCGTTCGGTGAATTGCACGCGGCCTTCGGCTGTCACCAATAGGACCGTTGACGAGCGCGTCCCATAGTGATCGCTGCGAATGAATATCGGCGCCAGTGTGCGCTCCCATGGAAGTCCCACACCGGTGTCGGGCAGCAGTTCATCGGGTGGACAGGTGCGATCGGCCAGCATGTGCAGGAAAGCCGTTTCCGACAGGCGCTCCTGAGTCAGTAGACGGCGAAATAATTCCTTACCCCGGACAACCTTCGGCCACGGCGTGTCGAGCAAGCAATTGCTAAGCCCATAGAGCCCCGCTTCGAGCGCGCGCGCCCCATCCCCCTCGCTGGAGTAGTACCAAAGCTCACGTCGGTTTCCGAGCAGCAAATTGAAGCCGTTGTATGCGGCGGCGCTCGATGAGATGGCCTGACAGTAGGCCTGTGGGGATGTGTCACCACAAAGATAATCCCGCACCAACTGCCCCCGGGACGGCGCAGCGTCGCGGTTGCGGCGAGGATCGCGAAAGTTGGTAATGGCAGCGAAACGCCCCTCGCGCGTTATTCCCAACCAGGTACCACACGCCTTCAGGTCTCTGCCGGCCAGCACCGTGGGTGCTTCGTTCCAGTGATGCGCTGCGGCACTCGGCCGCCGGTAGAATTCGTCACGGTTAGCAGCGATGATGAGTGGGTAATCCGCGCGGTGCCGGTAGGCAACAAAGATAAGGCACATTTCAGCGTTGGTAGTGCTTAGCGAACCCGCCGGCCACTCGCCCCCAGACGTTTCTTTCCTCACACAGTTCGAAATTTATTGCGCGCGGAGCCCTTCAAAAGCATGAGCACGCTAGCTTACGTTTACGTAAACGTCAAGATAAGGTAACGTACCGGATGCCTGCGGAGAATGGGAAGGACCGAATGATGGCGCGTTACACCATCGGCAATCTCGCTCGCGAGTTTGGCGTGACCCCTCGCGCTATTCGGTTTTATGAAGATGCCGGCTTGCTGGCCCCAGCGCGCATTGGGCGCACGCGTATTTATGGCGCGCGCGAACGAGTGCGGCTCAAGCTCATTCTGAGGGGAAAGCGGCTTGGTTTCTCGCTGAGCGAAATTCGGGAAATTTTCGATCTTTATGACACGCCAAGTGGCGAGGTTGGCCAACTTCAGCTCGTCTGCGAGAAAATTCGCGTGCGTCGCGCTGCACTCGAACAGCAACGCCACGATATCGATGTTGTTCTCGGGGAAATGCACGTGCTAGAACAGCACTGCGCCCACGCACTTGTGCAAGAAGACACCGTCAGGGCCCAATCTTCCTGACAAGGAAACCGGGTTTGCCTCGCTTACATAGATGCTGTTCATTACCCATATTGGCCATCAGCGATGCATGATCGATGGGTTTTCCAGTCCGCTCGAATCGGCGCTTCACTCCTGACAGGCATTCGCTTCCAAGGAGTGTGCCTCCATCCGCACACAGCTTATGCTGTGTGCGGATGGGAAGCCACAGGTTCAAAAAGAATGCGGCTCGGGCCGGTTTCTCGACGCCACGACCGCACCAACTGAAGGGGAAAGATTAATGAGTACTGTTTCCGATCCTACCGTCATCGTCGGTGCCGCACGCACTCCGATGGGCGGAATGAACGGTGTGCTGAGCAGCGTCACCGCACCGCAGCTCGGTATGGACGCCATCAAGGCCGCCGTGGAGCGAAGTGGAATAGCCCCCCATGATGTCAGCGAAGTCATCATGGGCACAGTGCTTCCTGCTGGACAGAAGGGAGCGCCGGCGCGCCAAGCGGCCCTCGGCGCCGGCATCCCCGCCTCTGCCGGGTGCACGACCATTAACAAAATGTGCAGCTCGGGTATGAAAGCAGCCATGCTTTCTGATTGCATTATTCAAACCGGCGGCAGCACTGTTATGGTGGCCGGCGGCATGGAGAGCATGACCAACGCTCCCTATCTACTGCTGAAAGGTCGGCAGGGATACCGCCTAGGTCATGGCGATCTGAAAGATCATATGTTCTACGATGCTTTGGAAGATCCTCACCACGGCGGCAAGCTGATGGGCGAATTCGCGGAAGATACGGCCCTTGCTTATCAGTTCACCCGCGAGATGCAGGACGACTTCGCGATTCGCTCGCTGGAGAGGGCCAAGAAAGCGACCGAAGACGGCAGCTACAGCAAAGAAATCGTGCCGATGATGGTGAAGGTGGGCAAGAAGGAACTGGTGGTGGATAAGGACGAGCAACCGCAAGCAGCGGATCCCAAGAAGATTCCTATGCTGCGGCCGGCCTTTAAGAAGGACGGTACCATTACGGCCGCCAATGCGAGCTCCATCTCGGATGGTGCCGCTGCATTGGTTTTGATGAAACGCTCCGAAGCGGAACGGCGCGGCCTAACGCCATTGGTCCAGGTAATGGGCCATTCGACCTTTTCACAGGTTCCAGAGCTGTTCACCACAGCCCCTGTCTACGCTATCAGAAAGCTGCTCGACGAGCTTAACTGGACGGCAAACGACGTGGACTTCTGGGAGATTAATGAAGCCTTTGCGACCGTTTCCATGGTGGCAATGCGCGATATTGGCATCCCGGCCGACCATGTGAACATACATGGTGGGGCCTGTGCGCTCGGTCATCCGGTGGGTTGCTCGGGCACGCGCATTATTGTTACCTTACTTCATACGTTGGAGAAATACGACGCGAAACGCGGCATCGCCGCACTTTGCGCCGCCGGCGGTGAAGCCACGGCTTTCGCGATACAGCGCATGAGCTAACCGATAAGCTCGCGCTCGGCGGCTCGACCGGGGCGGCACTCGCTGTGCCACCCCGGGCTCGTGCGGCGGCTATGAAAAATAGCTCACGCCGCCCTCGGGGCAACAAGTTCCCGCACAGCTTCTCCACTACGCGCTGCGATTCGATGGGGGAGCACTTCGAGTACCGTCTCGACTATGATGAGCGTTTCGAAGCCTGGCGGATCTCCTTTATGCTCTCCTCAACGCGCTTACGGATGGTCTTTAGCGCATCCTCATTGGCCTTGGTGACGATATTGGTCATCTCACGGAGATTTGATAGCGCTCGTTCCATAAGCTGTTTCAAGAGCTCGCCTTGCTTCGTCGCGGCCTTCGTTGGAGATTTTGTTGCCGACAGCTCCGACAATGCCCCAGAAGCTTCCGTCATCGCCTCCTTTAGCATTTCCATTTGGCGGTCCAGCATCGCTTGCGCCGTCTCAAAAGCCCGCCGGTTGGCTTGGGTCAGTGCCTCCACATTCTTACGCTGCGTTTCCAGTACTGAGCTGACGTCCACACCGGGAAGCTCGACGCCCGCAAAAGCTTTGGTGAGCTCATCGAACATCTCTGAAGGATCAAACACGGTCATGACTTTGCTCATGTCCACCGTGTATTTTGCGTCGATTTCCTGCTCTGCTGCCGCCCAGTCTTCCATCGGGTTGCCGCCCAAAAATCCCCGCTTTTCAGCCTGATAATAGGCGGCCTCGCCAATCATTCGCCACCTTTCCAGCGGCGTTACCGGCTGCTTTGTGTCTGTCTTCGCGGGCGGCTTTTCAGCCCCCTTAGCAGCCGATCGCGATTTTTCCGTTGAGGTACGGCTTGCCGCCGCTGCAGAAGATGACTTCTTTGGGCTTTTTTTCGTCTCAGTTTGTTTTGTTTCGTTGACCATCGCGGTTTCTCCCTATCTTTTAAACGCCTTGTGGACGAACCATCCACCTACGCCTACTTAATGCCGAGTTCATCGGTCGGATGTTCGGCACCTCGAGTCACGAGCCACTGCCGTAACGGCGCCCGGCATGGCAACGGAGCGTTGCGTGTCGAGCAACGGCACTGCACTCGGTAAACTATAAGTTCAGCGCCGACAATCCACTGAGAGCTTGTGAATAAACCTACTGCGCCTCCAGATGGCGGCGTTGGGTGGTGCTCGCTCCTCGCCTATCGAGCTGATATGTGTCGGCTCTGCGTGGTCGTTGCGCGCCCTCCGCCCTGCTCTCGGGACGCTCGCTATGGCTTGGTCCCAACCCCTGAGCCAGCCTTGCCATAAGCTTGAAACTCCGCCATCCTAGGAGAGAATATACTCGCTGGCGGCAGCATGCTAGCCAATCCCTGCCTGTTCGTGCTTCAAGGCGTGGGATCAACCTCGCGAGCGCCGGCGTGGCAAGAGCCTGCGGCAACAGAACAAAACCAACGGGGGATGCTTTTGAACAGTGGCAACCGCGGCACCCCGCCTGCGCGGCAATTATGGCACGGTTCACCTTGTTCGGTCGCCAGAGAACACGCTGTTCAATCCGTAATTGAGAAAACAAGCTTTTTCTCAATGGGTTATGCGTGACATCGAACGCACCAGTGTTACCTGCATGTGAGCCATGGCACAATTGTTTGCTGGGGTAAGGACGGAAGCTCACTCTTGAGTATCCTACGATCAGCACACACCCGGGTGCATTGGCAAACCCCGCTGGCCCCAAAGCCAACCCGGTAGTTGTCGGTGAAGTGCTTTTACGCTAGGGTTTAGAGACTGTTTTGAAACGACTGCGCTTGCCATCGCAGCGGTGCGGTGCGCGGCGGCTCGACACAAAAGGCCCGACATCATTTTCAATAGCTGTAAGCTGACACCGCCGGGACGAATCATTCGGAATATCTCCCGTGCGCATTCCGATCGCGAGGTCCCGACCGCCTCACTCTGCCGGCATGCACGACATTTTTGAAGCAGCCTCTCTTACCAGGAGTGCCCAAAAGGGCACTAATGAACTTTGAGTTTTCTTCGGAAAACGGCCCGAGACGAGCTAGGGCAGCGAGGTAGCCATGTTCGAATACGACCAATCCATCGTTCAGGTATTGCTCACGAAAAATGAGCAGTTTCGCGACTTGTACAAAGAACATCACGAGCTTAAAGAAAAAGTACGAAATGCTGAACTCGGTATCCTGCCCGTGGACGACTTTACCCTCGGTACTATGAAGAAGCAAAAACTGCTGGCCAAGGATAAGATGGCCCACATGATCGAGAAATATCGGCAAGAGCACGAATCACAGCCCGGTAGCCAGGCGAAACTGTAAGCTCAAGCCCCTCCGCGCGCAACCCCTGGCGCCTTGTGATAAGGGGGTTGCGCGGGTTGTTTCTCCTGTATGATTGGCCCCGTCTTCGCTTGGTGCCTGCTTTGAAAACGGCTCAGCTGGCCGATAGCGAAGGTGCTACGCTGCCAGCGCCTGCAACAAAGCTACCTTCGTTATGCCACGCCCCCCAATAGCATGTCCTTCGCCTGATTGATTTTTGCGGCAAGAAAATTCGATCCTCCGCGATCGGGGTGTACCTTCTGCATAAGACGCCGATGCGCCTCCAGCACCTGCGCCCGGCTGGCTCCCGCATCCAGCCCGAGCACCGCGTATGCTTCCTCCCGAGTCATCTGCGCCTGGCCTGCCGTGCCTCTGCCGGGCGCTTCATTGGCCTGTTGCGCCTCACGCCAGTCGTTGCCGTGCATGCGATCGAGATAGGCCTCAAGGAGGTTCGCCGACTGCGGATCCGCCCTCCTATAGTCGTCTAGCAACTCCAGCAACTGTTGCAGTGTTAACGCGCCAAGCTGACGGCCTTGGCCACGTCCCTCGATTATTTCGCCGCTCATGTTCCCAGTATCGTGATCAAGCGCCATGCGCAGGAACCGTGTCTCGACTTCGGAACGCTTTGCTTGGCTCGATCCCGCTCCCGAGCCCAGAAAGGATTTGACTGTTCCATAAAGCTGCTTCACGGTCAGCAGTCGTTGCACCAAAGGAATCGCTGCACCCAGCACCGCCACCAGCCAATTGCCCCTGAGCACAAGCAGCAACAGAACGCCAATGCCAAGAGCCATCCATACTGTCCTCACCAGCTGAGCGCGCGTCGCCGGCGAGGTACGCTTCAGCCAGCTGATGAACATCATGATCCCGAGAAATAGCACCAAGCCCAAGACCAAATTTGGCGCCACAGCGGCTAGCCTCCCTTGAGCTGATGTTCGAGCTGGCGGACCAAACCGCCCTCTCTCTGCCCCAGGTCTTCCAGCGCCTGGCGGCCGCCAGCGGCGTAGGCCGCTACCGCCCGCAGCAAATCTCTTAGCTGCTGAGCGCTGGTCGCATCGAAGTGACAGTAGGCGCCTGCGGAAAGCTTGGCGATCTGTTGAAATGCTTTGGCGGCCACCCAGTCGTGGCCCTCATGAAAGACAAACGCAGGTACCCCGAGCAGGCCCAGTTTGCCCGCTCGATCACAAAGCCGATCGATGCTCTCTTCCATACAATCGCCAACAAAGACCAAGGCATTGATCCGCCTGTGCTGCGTCTCCGCGAGCGTATGATCGAGAACGCGCTCGATCTGAGTCATGCCGCCAACGCAGTGGACCTTTGCCATATAAGCCAGTAAACCCGCTGAATCTTTGAACCATGGGCTCGCGTGAAATTCCCGGTAACCTCTGTAAAAACAAAGCTGGATATCCAGGCCTCCCAGAGCAGCCGCTTCCTTAAACATCTCGGCCTGCAGGTAGCACGCCCGGTCCCAAGTGGGTTCTCGACTCGCCGTGGCATCCAAAGCGAACAGCAACCGTCCGCGCCCGGCGCTGGACCGGGGCCTGGGCATTGAAGCTACTTCTTGCAGAAATGCGTCGACCTCCGCTTTGGAAGACGTCGTCGGCAAGGCCGGTGGATCTGTTTTTCGAATTGAAGACATTACTATGCATGCTCTGATTGTAAGCTGCGCTAATCACGCTAGAGAAGCTGTCTCAAAAACGACTGCGCTTGTCATAGTGGCACTGCGCTACCTCAGTAACCCCCTCAAATAAGCATCCGCTTAGAAATTTAACCACTGATTAAGGTTATAATTTTTGCATAGCGCTCGCCACTTGCGAGAATGGGGGATTGCCTTTGTCATTGCCCACATCGTCCGATGCCCGCGCACGGCGTGCTCCTCCACGTATCAAAGCGCATCGTCACGCGCTTCCAAGCGGCTATCGCCTGCTGTGGTATCGAACCGAACGGGTGCTCGGCCAAGGCGGCTTCGGCATCACCTATCTGGCCACCGATACAAACTTGGATCGCCAGGTGGCGCTGAAGGAATATCTGCCCATCGATCTGGCGCTTCGCGAGCAGGATCATTCGGTCCATCCCATCACGGATAACCGCGCCCAGATGTACCGCTGGGGACTCGAGCGATTTGTCGCGGAGGCCCGTGCCCTGGCGCGCTTTAAACACCCCAACATCGTTCAGGTTCACACCGTGTTCGAGGCTAACAATACCGCCTACATGGTGATGGAGTATGAGCAGGGCGATAACCTCGAAGCGCTCTTTTCTGCCAACCGCTATGTTAATGAGACGGATCTTTTGGCTCTCGTGTTCCCGTTGCTCGATGGTTTGGAACATATGCATGCGGCAGGGTTTATCCATCGCGACATTAAACCCTCAAATATCTATGTTCGTACCGATGGCAGCCCGGTATTACTGGATTTCGGCTCGGCAAGGATGGCCCTGGGCACGCATACCCGGGCCCTTACCGGCTTGGTCACACCGGGCTACGCACCCTATGAACAATATAACGTGCAGGGTGATCGGCAGGGTCCTTGGGGGGATATCTATGCGCTGGGAGCAACACTCTATCGAGCCGTTGCAGATAAGGCCCCGGCGGATGCCATTCTGCGCGGCGAGACACAGATCGACGGGCGGCGCGATCCCCTGAAGCCCGCCGTTGAGGCCGGTAAGGGTAGATACAGCCCTCGGTTCCTGCTGGCAATCGATGAAGCCCTGCGTTTTTCAGCGAGCGAGCGCCCGCAAGACATCGCTACCTGGCGCCGCTGCTTTCCGCCCCTAGCGCCGGCGCCGGCACGGCGATTCTCCTTACCCCCGTTACCCCGTTGGCTTAGGCTAATGGCTGAATTTGGTGCGGTCGGCGTGATCGGGGTAGTGCTCGGACTGGCGCTTGTTGTCGTTTTACTGCCCGAGCATCAGCAGCCCGCACAGGAGCCCGCTGCGCCGCGAATCGCGAGAGATTCCCCTGCACCAGCCACCGCGCCGAGCGAATCATCACCCACGCCGACACCAGTCGCCCCGCCCGCCACCCCAGAGCCGAGCGATGCGCCAGCGCAGCCGCCCTCCCCAGTGAGCCCCAGCGCTGCGAGGCCGCCGCCACCGGAGCCCGAGCCCGCCCCCACTGCGGTGGAAAACAATGCCGCTGCGCCAACGCCTGAGCCTCAAGCCGTGGTTCAGCACGCACCAAGACGGGCGGTGACCGCACCTGTCAGAGAGTCGGTGCAGACGAAGCTACCGCCGGCGAAGCCGCCCAAAGCGCTCCCAGAGCCACGCGCCAACGATCCGCACACGCAACACGCGGATCAAATGATATCCCTGCGTAGGACCATTCCAGAGACAGGAGTTACTGGACCGGGGAGTTCCTTAGACGCTGCGTTGGCTGACTACAAGCGCGCCTTGCAGTACGCCATGGGAGACGGCGTACCGAAGGACGACGCGCAGGCGGCGGTATGGTTTCTAAAGGCAGCAGAACACGGATATGCCGAGGCCCAGTACCAGCTCGGCATGCGCCATGATCAAGGCAAAGGAGTGCCGCAGGATCCGACTCAAGCCGCCCACTGGTACCAGGAAGCGGCGGCTCAAGGGGTTACGGCAGCACAGCACAATCTTGCCCTGTTCTATGACCAGGGCAGAGGCGTCGCGATGAATCCCGAGAAAGCAGCCGAGTGGTACGCAAAGGCCGCCGCTCGCGGCCTGCCGGCGGCGCAGACCGGATTGGCGCTCCTTTACGAGAACGGGCGAGGGGTAGCGCAGGATTTGGAGCAAGCCGCTCGCTGGTACCGCGCCGCCGCGGACCAAGGATGGGCATCGGCCCAATACAACCTCGGCCTCTTGTACGAACACGGCAAAGGCGTGCCTCAGGATCTCGAGCAGGCTTTCACCTGGCATCAAAAAGCAGCCAACCAGGGATTCGTGCCGGCCCAATTTAGCCTCGGACTATTGTATGACGAGGGCAAGGGCGTGGACCAGCAGTACCCACTCGCGGTGCAATGGTATCAGCGAGCGGCTGAGCAAGGATATGACAAGGCGCAAGCTAATCTCGGCTACATGTACGGGATGGGCCACGGCGTGCCTCAGGACGAGCGGCAAGCCTATGCTTGGTTCTCTCTGGCCGCTACTCGGGGTAACCGGCAAGCGCAGCGGAACCGCGATCTGGCGGCGGGTAAAATGACCTCCGAGGAGCTTCGGCAGGCACAAGCCTTGGCCGAGAAATTGCGCGCGAAGTATGGTGGCATTTCGCGATGATGAGAAAAATCTGTAGGGCGCTTCCACTGCTCCTATGGGCAAGTGCTCTCTATGCCCTCGAGGAGCCGGTGGAAGTAACGCGCTTTGGATCCAACCCCGGGAACTTGCGTATGTTGAAATATGTCCCGCCCCAGACAGCGACCGGCGCGCCGCTTGTCGTCGTCTTGCACGGGTGCGGACAATCAGCAGCGGGTCATGCCGTGGCGAGCGGCTGGATCAAGCTTTCCATGCGTTGGAACGTGTTGTTACTTCTGCCGGAGCAGAAGCGCCGCAACAATCTGACTCGGTGTTTCAACTGGTTTCGATCCGAGGATATCCAGCGTGACAGCGGCGAGGTGCTCTCCATCCGGCAGATGATCGACCGCATGATTGCGGATCACGGCGTGGATCAAGCGCGCATCTTCGTGACCGGGGTATCAGGCGGTGGTGCGATGGCTGGCGCTCTCCTCGCAACGCATCCTGAGATGTTCGCCGGCGGCGCCCTGATTGCCACCGTTCCCTATGGCTGGGCCGATGGCTTGTTCCAGGCGATCGCCTGCATGCGTGCAAGCGAGGAAAGCAGCGCCCGAGGCTGGCCCATGCCCGTAAGGGGCGCTTCTAATGCGGGCGGTTCCTGGCCAATCATTTCCATCTGGCACGGAGGTGCCGATCGCATCGTCAAACCCGCCAACGCCGAGAGGCTCGTGCAGCAATGGACCGACGCACACGGTATCGATGCCGATGCTGACACGCAGAAGACAATCTCCGGTCATGTTCGCAACACCTACCAAGATTCATCAGGAAAGGACTTGGTGGAAATGTACCTTATTAGCAACATGGGCCACGGAATGCCCGTCGATCCGGGCGATGGACCGGATCGATGTGGTGAGGAAAGCTACTTTTTCCCCGACGCCGACATCTGCGCCAGCTATCACATTGGACTATTCTGGGGGTTAGGAAGCTAAGGCAAGAAACCACCGACGACAGCTTCCCAGCCCCTTGGCTAACCGCTATCGTTTAATCGGCGTAAGATTTCAACTGAGCGGCTGTATTCAGAATATAGGGTGAGTAGACCAATGACCAGGCGACTTTATTTCTTGGTACCCGACGCGGCAACATGCAAAGCCATTGTCGAGGAACTTCGAGACATTGGCATCAAAGAATCTCATACCCATGTCATCGCATCCCATACAGCACCCCTCGAGGGATTACACGAAGCCTCCATACTGCAAACTACGGAGTTCAAGCACGGCTTGGAGGAGGGTCTCGGCTTAGGCGGCGTCGCCGGCTTGCTGGGAGGTTTGCTGGCCGTCACCTTCCCTCCTGCAGGGCTCGTTCTCGGGGGCGCCGCCCTGGTGGCCAGCACCCTTGCGGGCGCAGGATTGGGCGCCCTGGTCTCGGCCCTCATCAGCAAAGACATTCCAAATCGACAGTTGGCCGCATTCCAAGGCGCGATTGCAGCCGGTCAGCTGTTATTCATGGTAGATGTACCCAGGCAGCGGGTGGATGAAGTAACGGCGCTTATTCAGTCCCATCATCCTGAAGCTGAGATCGAGTTTACGCACCCATCGTCGGCCAAGCCGAGTGGACCGCTATTACCGGCGTCTGATGACAACCGCCACACCGATTCCTCTTAGAGGGTGTGTTAAACCTGCTGCGCTTCCCAGAGCGGCGTGGCACAACACTTTTAGAACGGCTTATCAGCACCCCGCGGAAGCCGCCGCTTTATTCCCTTGCGTCCCTCAAAGCTTCTCGATCTGAAGTCCCAGATGCTGGCCCTCAGCCATTAATGTCTCGTGATTGCTCAGCACTGCCATACTGGCCGTCTCGGGCACGAGATACTCATGACTGACACGCTTCAAATCTTCAAGCGTGACTTCCAAGATGGCGCGACGGAAGCGGCGCCGCTGTGCCGCATCACGGCCATGCAGAGCCCCGAAAAACGTTCCAATGGCTTCTCCCGCCGGCGAATCCGGCCGATCGATTTCGCTGATGACGCTGAGGATGGCCTCTTCCAGCAGGCGGAACTCATGATCGCCGGACGCTATCCATGCAACGGCCCGGTCGAAATCGGCCAAGGTCTCTGCCAGCCGCGGATCCCGGTATGACGAAAAACCAAAAGCGCCCGTGTCGGGACGGTAGCTCGCGCCAGCGCCATAGGCGCCCCCTTGCTCACGAATCGCTCGATGCAGAAAGCCGTTACGCAGAAATGGACCGAGAACGGTCAAAGCGGGGGCGTCAGGGTGCTCTTGCGGCACAGTCATGTAAGCCTTAGCGCAAAAATTCACCTGAGTAGTGGTCGTCCACCCCTGCTTGACCGCAAAGCGCGCCGGTTCTGCTGCAAACTTACCAGCGGTCGGGCTTCCCTGGGGAACCTCGCTCCAACCCTGCTCGAGCACTGAGTGAATGGATTCTTGGTGGCCTTCCTCGCTCACTACCAATAGCTGGCGCCTCGAGTTAAGAAGGGCCGCCTGAATACGCTGTAAGCGCAGGGCAAGCGCCTCAAGTACGCTCTCTTCCGCAAGCGCATCATCGAGGCGCTTCAATCGACGCAGGCCTTCCAAGCCCTCCCATCGATGCGCCAATGCACCGCAAGGTCCCATGCCCGCAGTGGCCGCGGACATCGCCAGCACATGCCCATGATCGGTCACCCTCGCCTCTTGAGACGCGCGTATTTGGGACACGAGTTCTCGCAGCCGGGTCAGCTCATCGAAGCGGGCCCTCAAAAAGGTCTCCCGAAGCAACTGCGACAGTGATTCCTGGTTGCGTGCCAGCGCCTTCCCACCGAGGGCAAAGTACGCACCGATCTGCTGGACATCGTTAATATGGCCACGGATCGACGCGCGCGCACTGATGCCGCCGCTCACTGCCGCTTGCCACGCCTGGGCCTGGAGATAATCGAGCTCGCCATATCCTACCTCGGCCATCAGCACGCAGAATAGCGGCAGGTCATCGACCAGCTCCGCATCAAACTGCGGCAGATCAACCACGAGTTGTTGATAAACGAGTCCATTGGTTCCCGCGTAAAACCACGTCAGAGGCACACCCGCCGCAACGTCATCATGCCCTTCGGGGATTGGCAGCTCAGCAGGAATATCCGGTAACCCCACCTTGGGAAGGAGTTCCGGATTGTCCTCTGCTTCTTGGCGCGCCTTGAGAATCTGCGCCTGTTCGATCACACGTGCAACCTGCTCCTGGCTCATGGCCGCCCTCACGGCGCCCAGGCGCGCTTTCTCGGCTGCAGTGCGCTGGGCTGCGAGCCCTTGCTCGGGAACCATGGTGAGCCGGACCCGGTGCGGATTGTCGAGAAACAAAGAGCGGACCCGCGTATTGATAAAGTCCGGCATCTTAATTCTTTCCCGCAATTCCTCCAACACCGGATCGATATTGAGGAACGCGATTGGATCTCCCCCATGAATCGACGCCGGCAGCACCCGCATCATGAGCTGTAACCCGTACGGAAAACGACCGCCGCCCACTTCGCGCTGGCTTAGCTCGAGTTGGTGCAGTACCGATTCCACCTGGGACAAAGGAACCCCCTTCTGCGCCACATCGTCGAGCACATTGAGAATCAGTTGCTCAACCGCATCGGCCCGTCCTGGATCCGATCCCTCGAGGCCACAGGCGAAAACCATCTCCCGCCCAGAATCATCAAGACCACAGAGCTCCGACGGCGCGCTCCCAAGCGATGTTGTCTCCAATGCCTTGCGCAGCGGGGAAGCGCTGTTATCAAGTAATACACCCGTCAATAAGTGACTCTCCAGCGCTTCGCGAAGATCGGCGCTCCTTCCGAGCAACCACCCCAGCATGACGTGCGTTTTCCCCGAGGTCCCCTCGTCACTTTCGAGCGGATACGCCGTCTGCACCCTCAGGGGAGTCCCATAGCGGCGTTCATCCGGAATCGAGAAGTCCAGCGGCTCGAAATCAAAGCGTGACAGCGCCCAGTGCTCCATGAGAGCCTGGTGCTCCTCTAACTTGAAATTTCCGTAGGTGAGGAAGCAGGCATTCGATGGATGATAATGTTTGCGGTGAAACGCCCTCAGCTGCTCATAGCTCAGATCAGGAATCACATCCGGATCGCCGCCGCTGTTATAGTGATAGGTGATGGTGGGAAACAGGTGCGACTGCAGTTCCTGCCAAAGCTGGCTCGTCGGAGCACTCATGGCGCCCTTCATCTCGTTGTACACGACGCCTTTGTAGGTCAGCTCAGAGCTCGGATCCGTCGGCTGTACAAACTCCACACGGTGCCCCTCCTGGGCGAAATCCAGCCGATTGAGCCGAGGAAAAAACACGGCATCGAGATACACCTTGAGTAGATTGTCAAAATCCTTGCGGTTCTGCGTCGCAAAGGGGTACGCCGTCCAATCACTGGCCGTCAAGGCATTCATAAACGTGTTCAATGAACGGCGCATCATCATAAAAAATGGATCACGCACCGGATAGCGCTCACTGCCGCACAGTACCGTGTGCTCAAGGATATGCGCTACGCCCGTAGAGTCCTGCGGCACGGTGGAAAAAGCCACCAAAAATGCATTATTGTTGTCGTCCGCATTCAGATGTAGATGGCGCGCCCTGGTCGGTAAGTGCTCATACTCCTCCACCAATAAGTTAAGAGAGGAAACGGCTTTTCGCCTGATGAGCTCAAACGTGGGATGGGGCATAGCAATCTTATCCTTTCATCAGCTGGTCTTTGCACCGCAGTAAACATCACGTTCCACAGCAGATCCGACGGTCTGCGATCGCGATGGTCTCAATGCACCTTCTAAATGTCGCGTACAACGCAAAGCACATACAGATCAGTCACCTCAGGCTCGAAGATGGTGGTCTTTACCTTATCATAGATTCGGTAACCCAGTGCTGCGAAGTGGCGCTCTGATTTCTCGGTCGCTGAGGACATGACTTCCGCATAGTAACGCCGCTTACCCTTGGCCTTGAGCGTCTCCTCAAACGTCGATAACAGCCGGCCCCCTAATCCTTGATGCCGATGTGAGGCAGAAACGTTAAAATGGAAATGTGCGGCATTCTGCGGGTGCTTGGGAATTTGCAACAATCCCTGATTGATGACGAACTCGACAAAGCGCTTACTTCTAGGGTGAGCGTCGTACCTGCCTGTCACGTACCGGGAAATCAGCTCCACCAGGACTTGAGTGGCCAACATATAAGCGCGCACATAACCAAATGTTTCGGTCAAAGACCCGGTCAAATACCCTACCAGATGGCCGTCATACTCGGCGACCCATGTGTGTTCAGGCTCCCAAAGGAGATAGGGTGTCACCATAGCATTAGCAAACCACGATCGATCGGAGAAAATGGGATCGATCGGCGATCCCAAGAAGGCGGCGTCACAACATATTGTTGCGATCTCTCCCCGATCGCCACGCGATGGATCATACTTTCGGATAGCTGGAGCTGTTGTCATGAAGGAGGCCCGCCCGCTGAAGACTTCAACTGAATATCATGGCCATCGGTCGCAATCAAATCATCGATGCGCCTCGCAATCGGCGGCCCCATGGTAACGCAGACCAGCGTTAAGCAAAACTTCACTGCCAGCGCTCTTAAAGCTTATGCCCTAAAGGCATTATTCCATTCTCTGGACATCATTGGTAACCAATTAATTCTGCAGAGGAACTGGCAAGGAGACAAGGATCCGGACGCTGAAGCGGCGTATGGGACGCATCGCAAACAAAGAATCAACATTTTCCAGCCACGAGGGAAACAAACGCACCTCTACCCAGTTTTGATCTACTTTCATGGGGGTGGGTTCCTGGTGGGCGATAAAAACGGCTATAACGGAATCTGCCGTACTCTAGCTGATTACGGCTATGTGACATTCAATGTAAATTATCGCCTCGCGCCTAAGTATCGCTATGTGGCACAAACACAAGACGTCGCTAATGCCATCGCTTGGACATACCAGCATGCGGGCGATTATGGCGGTGACTGCCAGCAAATTGTCTTGGCGGGAGACTCCGCAGGTGCGTTGCACGCCAGCTGGTATGCAAGCGCGCTGGAAAAGCGCGAGCTATTTAATCATGTGGGAGTAGAACGGACCGTTCCGCGAACGGCCTTGAAAGGCCTGCTGCTCTTTTATGGTTTGTATAATTTTAATGCGGTAATGCA
Organism: Gammaproteobacteria bacterium; assembly: GCA_018224385.1. Lineage (GTDB taxonomy): Bacteria > Pseudomonadota > Gammaproteobacteria > HK1 > HK1 > JAGTVB01. The sequence continues at coordinate 7,236 of JAGTVB010000351.1, read as the reverse complement.
TACCGGGTTCCCCTTTATCAGAACGTATGTGCGTAACTTCTTATCGGAGGATCAAACTCGGCCTTTCACGGAACTCGCTAATCTGCTATCGCCGATAAAATATGTAACGCACACCCTGCCTCCCACTTTCCTCTGCGTTGGGGAAAAAGACAGCCTATGGAAGCAATCCAAGCAATATGCGCGGGCGCTACAGAGCAAAGGGGTCAAAACAAGAATGGTTTTCCTTGGCAAATCGATATATCCGGATGCCTATCACGGCTTCTTGTATTTTGCCAACCGCCAGTGTACGAAGCAGGCATTTCAAGAAGCGGCCCGATTCTTACAGGAGATTACGTCGGCAACTAGAAAGCGGCTTTAAAACTGTCGTGAGGGCCGCCAGAGCGAAGCGTACGGCGGCGAGCTGTCGGGATGTACAAGGGGAGATACGATGAGGATCGCGACCTTCCGCACAATGTCGCTATGGCAAGCGCAGCCGGTTTTAAAACATCCTCTTAGGCTATGCGCCCGAGCCAACTTTGGCTACTCATTCCCTCATCACAAACTCGGTATTGAGCATTTGCCCGGTCGTGTCGATGTGCACAGCACTGACGCGTGGCAGACGAAACACAATGTAGGCGGACATCGCCTTACTCATGGCCTCATTGCGATTTTCCAATGCGATCATGAGCTTCGACGCCGCAATCTGGGCGCGGTTTTTATCGCCGAGCTCGTCAACAAAAGACGGACCCATCTGCCAACCGGCGTCCATGTCCCGATCTATCCTCTCAAAAAACTCTTTTCCTTGGCGCACAAGAGCCTCGTCCACCTCAAGCTGATAGTGCTGATCTTCGAAATAAACATCAAGCATCATTGCGCGAGGACTCCTTGCCTTGAGGTGTACACTGAACTTCGACCCTAAGGCAAGCGCAGCAGGTTCTAAACCATCCTCTGAGCACAGCATCTGCCATTGGCGATGATGCTATCTGACGATTTCTGACTTGCCCGTCTCTTGTTTAGCGCCGATAACATACCCCGCTGCTAACACCACAAGCAAAACAACGGGTATATACAGGCCGAGCGCCTCACCCAAGGGTGAGTCACGGTTGAAGGCTTGATAGCCCTTGGCGATAACATCGATGCTGATCATCAGCACACCGGGCAATATCAGCCGTTTACCGGAGGCGACTCCACTCAGCAGCAAATAGGCGTAATATGGCACCATGCTCCAAAGAAATGGCCCAAAAGCAAACCGATGTCCTGCGTTGTAATGGGGTACCAGGGAGATCGCCGCTGCCAGAAGGGTGCCCAAGATGATCACGCCATAGACAATCTTCTTGTTACTTCCCATGGGCTTTCCCAATCAAAAGTTATCCAGCAGAGGTGGGGCTGATTTACCCAATTTCTGCACTGCTCATGACGGCGTTAGGTGCTGAGCTCGTCGGGCGGCGATAAGGGCCCTTCAATCGGCGCCGCATATGTGCTTCAATGGTATACGGATCAACAGCATACGGATTCATTGTTGGTCTGTCAAAACATTCTGATTGTGTGCCACCCGTTGCGCGCCAAAGTCAAACAAAAGCAATCACGTACACAAACAGACAGCCCAAGACGCCGGGAGGCCATCGAGAATAGTGTAAACTGATTTTTCTGCGAAAGCTGAAGGAAATCTGCAGGCGATGGACAACAAGCCATCTTCAAGAGGCACTTTGCTGTCGATCATTGAGCTTGGGGGCTATCCCAACTTCGCTCCCCTTTACGCGGAGGCCGGCTTCGAAGTATTGAGCGCGCGTTCGTTGCGCAAGGCTCTGGCCGCGATGAAGAAGACGCAACCCAGAGTCGTCGTGGCGGAGTTCAACTACCAGTCCGACTTTCGGGACCGAACCAGCAATTTGGAATCCCTGCTGGCGGCGGTGCAGCGCCAGCCCAAGACAAAAGTCATTGTGTTTTATGAACCTCAGTACTTGCATCAGTTTGAGCGAGTACGGAGTCGCTTCTCGATCTATGCCGCCCTGCCCTACCCGGTCAATAGCGGCGCGCTCCGAAAACACTTGCAGATGATTCCTGATTAACCAAGGTGGTGTTGATCGATACCAGAGCCCGGCTCAGCGGCTTCCGCCAGGGTTCGCCGATGGGGCCGCCCATCTTCCGGCCACAAGGGTGTTCGGCACGGATGCCGGACCCAAATCTACAGGGGATGATTCACGGCGCCACTCGAGGCCGGGAGATGGGCGGCCTGCAACGAAGAACCGCTATAAGGTGAACCCGCCACCCAATCCTGCGCAGTCAAACAGTAACGACCACCTTCTGATACAACCCTCCAAAAAACGTTTCTTTGTGCACTTTTTTCGCTCGCGATGGCTTGCGTATCCAGCCAACGATATCATTTCGCCACAGGTCTAAAGCAAACGGTTCCAGGAAAGTCAGAATCGGGATCATGACGTAGCGAAAAGGGTTAAACCAGTTTGGGCTATGATAATCAACGAAAATGACTTTACCGTCCGGCTTGACCACTCGAAGTGCTTCCTCGATGGTGCGGATACGTGCACTTGCGGGTTGTTCGTGAAGGAGAAAGAATACCACCACGTGATCATAGCTATCATCGGCAAAGCCAAGGTCGGTCGAGTCCCGATGGTGCAAGGAGACGTTAGAATAATCTTTCACCTTGCTGATGAGGTTCTCTAACTGTACCGGTGCCACATCGATCACATCCAAGTGCCCCTGTGGTCCCAAGCGGCGCGCCACTTGCTGAGAAAAGTCGCCATAGACGCAAGCAACCTGCAGCACATTACCGCTAATCGGTGATTCCATCTCCCCCAAGGCGGCATCGCGCAGTACCGTAAAGTTGCCCCACAGAATCAAGTTCACCAGCCATTGGCGTTCGAAAACACGCACCGCATTTGGGTGCAAGTAGGCCCACCAATAGGTCTGCTCCAAATACTTTGGTAGCGGTATATCCGTTGACGGTTCATAACGCCGGATCGGCGAACAGGTCTTGACTCCCTCTATCGGTATCGTTTTTTCCATACCAATGCTCTCCACTGATGGTCTGGGCCGTCGCACTGTGCTCCGCAAGTCGACCCAGTATTCGAGCGGCTCTTTTGGGGATACTCTGCAACGCCGACACGGCGCAGAGGCCGCAGAAAAAGGATCGGGCTTGTTACAATCGCGATCTTCGGATCCAGGTCGAAACCCGGTCGATGAGCGATGCCGTGGGCGATTGTCGGCAAAACAGATCCCATTAATCCTACAGAAAGCACGCACGCAGATTTGTCTGGAAGAATCTACGGCGTGCCGCCGTTAGGCATCCTAAAGCATGGCAGCGTCGTTGGGAGTGCAACAGAGCGCCTAAAATGCGCTGCCTTCGCTGGCAGCGAACCTGTGCTGCTGAGCGCTTATCACCAGGCTACCGGAGGGCCCCTAACGGGATCTCAAACCTCTTGTCGTTATTGTTAAATTCGTAATAAATAGACAATCGCTGCAATCGTGCCGAGCGCCGCAACTAAATAAACAGCGCTGGCAATCAGCGTATCACTGCGGAAGCCAAAGTCATGCAAGGTAATCCGCAGGCGATGTGCGGCATGCCACAGGGACAGAGAGACTATGACGAACAGCACCAATTTGCCGAACCAGTGCTCAGCAAACGCGCGCATGTTTTCATACGCCAATAAATCGGGCACATAACCGAGTGCCGCCAGCAACGTCAGGACGATCAGCGCCGGAAGAAAGAAAGCGGTTAGGGTGCCTCCCGCAGCAAATAGTCCCCAAACGATGGGCTTGTTCGACTTTGCCATGACTAGAACACCCCCGCCAAAAACAAAACAACAAGTGACACGACTACCCAGCCAGCGTAGTGAGCGCCAACAATGACGCCCCCTGGCAGGAACTGTTCACCCCTCTGGACAGGCATTGCCTTTGGAGTCAAATTGAACCAGGACGTCGCGTGGTACAGAACAAAAATAAGCGTGACGACCTGAAATAGAATGCCCGCCGGACTGCTGAGGCCTTCGAGAAAAGCCTCGTATGCCGCTCGCCCTTCCGATAAGCGCTTAATTGCAACCAGCAAAAACAGCGCGTAGGCACCCACAAAAATACAGGTCACTTCGCGCCCCATGTAGCGCATGTAGCGTCCCTGCCGGAAATACCAGGTGGTCTTCGGAACCTCTCGCACGTATGGTTTACGGCTCATGACTTCCCCCACGGCATCAAGTGCTCTTTGTACCAATCCACGGTGCTCGCAATCTTCACTTGCTGTAGCGCGGCGGCCGGATCGACGTGCTTTGGGCACACCTCAGAGCATGCGCCGACAAATGAACATTCCCAGACACCCTCCTTGGTCGCAATAACCTGCTGGCGCTGCTCGCGCCCGCCATCGCGCGAATCACTGTTATAACGGTGCGCCAACGCAATCGCTGCGGGACCAATGAAATCCGGTATCAACCCATATTCGGGACACGCGGAATAACACAGCATGCAATTGATACACAGTGTGTACTGTTTAAACCGCTTAAGCTCTGCGGGAGACTGCCGGTATTCGCCTTCGGCGATCGTTCGCGCCTCTTTGGGAATGAGATAGGGTTTGACGCGATTAAGCTTTTCCATGAAATCATCGATGACCGTGACCAAATCCCGTTCAATGGGAAAGTGCACGAGGGGTTCCACGCGAATAGTATCCGGATAATCTCGCAGGAACGCCTTGCAGGAAAGTGTGGGTTCACCATTTATCATCATGCCACAGCTGCCGCATACCGCCATGTGACAGGACCACCGGTAACTTAGCGTGGTGTCCAGATGGTCCTTGACATAGTTCAGCGCATCAAGAACCACCCATTCCGCCTCGCAGGGCACCGAATAGGTCTGGAAGCGCGGCTCGCTATCGGTCTCAGGGTTATAGCGCAAGACTTCCAGCTGAATCTGCCGTTCGCTCATTTCTTCGCTCCTGAATAATCACGCACGCTTGGCTGGGACTTGGTTATCACCACATCCAGATATTCGATCCGTGGGGGCTCGTTAGGGTGATAATGAGCCAGCGTGTGTTTCAGGTAGTTCTGATCATCGCGCGCTTCAAAATCCAATCGCTGATGGGCACCACGGGATTCCTTTCGTTCCAGCGCGCCGACCGCTACGGCTTCTGCACAATCGAGCATCGCGCCGAGTTCAAGCGCTTGCAGCAGATCGGTATTGTAGACATTCGTCTTGTCATGCAGCTCTATATCTGCATAGCGAAGCCTGAGCTCGCCAATCTTGGCACACGCGGATTGCAGGCCCTCTGCGGTTCTGTAAATACCCGCGTGCTCTTCCATGCTATCCGTCATTTCCTTGCGCAAACCGGAAATGGATTCCGTTCCACCACTCTTCTCAAAGAGCGTACGGATTCGGCCCTGAACTCGCTCCGCTTGCTTCGTGATGGCCGCATCATTTGGTGTCACCCCGGAGCCAATGTACTCTACCGCACTCAGCGCGGCCCGCTTACCGAACACGAGAAGCTCGGTTAATGAGTTCGAGCCGAGCCGATTTGCCCCATTAATGGTTACGCACGCACATTCGCCCGCTGCAAACAACCCCGGCAGCACCGTCGCCGCATTGATGTCGGTGTGAATACCGCCCATCATGTAATGCACAACCGGCCGAATAGGAATCGGCTCGTGGACCGGGTCCTTTTGAAGATAGCTGGTGGCGAGTTCGCGTACGAACGGCAGGCGCTCGTCAATGAGCTTTTCACCGAGGTGGCGCATATCCAAGAGCACGCAGTCCCCCCAGGGGGTTGGAACGGTATTGCCTTTCTTCTGCTCATGCCAGAATGCCTGACTGAGACGATCCCGCGGACCAAGCTCCATGGTCTTGAGAACCGGCTGACCAATAGGCGTCTCAGGACCCATACCGTAATCCTGCAGATACCGGTAATTGTGCTTGTTAACCAATATTCCGCCCTCGCCGCGGCAACCTTCGGTCAACAATATGCCGGTATTGGGCAGGCCGGTCGGATGGTACTGAACAAATTCCATGTCCTTTAGGGACACACCGGCGCGGTAAGCCATCGCCATTCCGTCTCCGGTCTTGATGGCGCCGTTGGTGGTAAAGGGAAACATCCGGCCAGCGCCGCCGGTGGTAATGATCACAGCCTTCGCCTGAAACTGCCGCAGCTGGCCGCTGCGCATCTCGATAGCGGTCAATCCCTGACAACGACCGGCATCCACCAGCAAGTCCGTTGCATAATGTTCGTCAAAGCGCTGAATGGATGGATACTTGAGCGATGTTTGAAACAGCGTATGCAGCAGATGAAAGCCGGTCTTGTCGGCGGCAAACCACGTGCGCTTAATCTTCATCCCGCCGAAAGGTCGCACGGCTACCGAGCCATCCGCTTCCCGGCTCCAAGGACAGCCCCAGTGCTCAAGCTGAGTGAGCTCCTTAGGCGCTTCCTTGATGAAATACTCAACCGCGTCCTGATCACACAGCCAGTCCCCTCCGCCGACGGTGTCGTTGAAGTGAAGATCCATGCTGTCGTCGGGCTTGATGACACCCGCGGCGCCTCCCTCAGCGGCGCACGTGTGACTTCGCATCGGATAGACCTTAGAAATTAAAGAAATGCGAAGCTTTGGGTCAGCCTCGGCCAGCGCAATGGCAGCGCGTAGACCTGCACCACCAGCACCGACGATAGCAACGTCTGTCTGGATTTTTTCCATCATTCCAACTCCGGGGCTCACATGCCCGCTAGCTTTCTCCGGCCTGCTGGGCTTTTTTGTTTCCGCAAGGATTATTGTCTTTAGAAAAGGCTTTGTTGCGCGGTGGGCGCTGAAGACTCTTTCTGGGAACTGAGTATACAGAAATTATTTCCGACCGCCAGCGCTATGCGGCAGTGGGTTTTCTGCGACTGCCGGTGATGGGCGAGCGGAAAGCGGTCAACGCAGTTCGACTTCGAAAGCGCGGTCCTCTTGCCCAAGTAGGTTACGATCGCGCCGCACGCGCACCGACACGCGATCTCCCGGCAGTTTATCCCATAGCGCAATTTTGATATCGGCAAGTGCCCGAATGGGCCGCCCGCCCACCGTCACCAGCGCATCTCCGGCTTTCATTCCGGCAACCGCCGCAGCACTGTCCGTCTCGAGGGACTTGATGCGCACCGTATCCGCGGAGGAGGCATCCAGCAGCACTTCCATCCTTCCGGCCGCGGGCAGGGCCCGCTCCTTCGGCAACACCACGTAGTCGGCGATACCGGGTTCGATGCCGCTCTGGGCGCCATTTAGGACCACGGAAGCATCG
>JAGTVB010000350.1 GCA_018224385.1 Gammaproteobacteria bacterium | reverse complement strand
GTGCGTGCGGCGCCAGACCGAAACCCTGGTCGGGCACCGTGAACGTCACCGTCTCGGCGTGCATCCGCGCCGAAAGCGTGATGGCGCCACCCGGCACCGTGTGCGCGAACGCGTTCGCGAGCAGACCACTGAACGCCTGCCGCCAGGCGTGCCGCACAACCGCGAACCCTGAGCGCGCCAGACTGCACCTGGCGGGTCATTGTCCGACGCCGCGCAGTCAGCGTGCGGCCGCACTGGCAGGCGTTGCCCGCGCTGGGGGCAACAGGCTCAGCTGCTGGACCACGCTGGCGCGGGTCAGGACTTCACCACCGCGGGCCACATCGTTCACTCGTAGCTGCACCAGATCGCAGCCCCGGAGCTTGCTGTCGATCGCCAGGTTGAATAGGGCGAGTTTCCGGATCTTGCCCGGCAACTCCAGTCGTGTCCGCAGGGCCCACATTTCTCTGAGCTTGAGCGGTAGCTTGCCCTTGTTCCATGGGGTGAGATGGTGAGCAACGGTTATTTCACTGTCGTTCATGGTCTGTCTCCTCCTTCGGGGTTGAGGAAGCACGAGCATGGGCCGATCTGGAGGGACGGTGTCGACCCTAAACAGACCGTCAGCGGGGACGGATGAGCGGCTGTAGTCGGACGTGAGCCTGCCACTGGGGGGTCTTCGGTCTCGATAGCGAGACCTACGCGCCCCGCGGCCGGGCGGTGCGCATCATCAACGCCTGAGTCGTTGAAAAAGACTCAGGCGTCCTCGAGTTCGCCAATCAACTCCAGGCCGAAGGAAGCGCGAGGCCATCGAAGATGGCCGCCAGCATCCCCCTGCACCCGACCCAGAGCGCCACCGCCGCGACCGTAGGGGTTTGCCTATCCCTTTGGTGTGCTGGAGCCAATCGGGCTGACGATTTCGTGCGCTTGTATTGGCGTCAAATCGCGCGGCAGTTTAGCACCCAGGCGATCCCACGAGCCAGCCGGCGAGGACGTTGGTGGGCCAGTGGCCGCCCCCCGAGGCACTCCGCAAGGCGCACGCTAAAGCGTCAAGATTCCTCCTCGGCAAATCCCCCGCGCCAGGTTCCCCAGGTCCATTGCCACACTATCTCGACGATAGAATGGCCCAAGCCGAAGGGATTATCCGCCTCGCTGGCCCAGTGCCACGGCAGCGGGATATCCCAGGCGTGCATTGCTCGGCATGGCGTATCGCCGGCCGCGGGCGCGGGCGCGGGCGTCTCGGGGGCTCCCGCGAGCGCGGTGGGGAGCTCGTAGTGCACGCAGCCGACGTCGCGCGACAGGACCGCCCCCCCCAGGCGCTCGGCCAAAGCGCGCATTCCCACGTTGTCGGTTAAGGTTTCGATCACGAAGCGCTCGATGCCCTGGGTGCGGGCGGCGCGCCCGAGCTGCTCGATCAGCAGGCGGCCGACGCCCAAACCTTGCACATCGTCGGCGACGGCGACGGCCAACTCGCCCCGGCTGGAGTCCTTTTGCTCGCGGATGCAGCGGGCCATGCCATGGATACGCGCCTCCCGCCCGTCGACCCCCAACTCGAGCGCCGCGACGGCGATGTGATCCTGTCCGTCGGCGAGGGTGAAAAAATCGAGCTCGGCGTCCGTCAGCACCCGTTTCGCGATGAAAAAGCGCAGGTGCCGCGAGTCGGGGGACAGCCGCTCGAAGCACTCTTTCACCTGGTCCAGGTCCCCCGCGCAGGGTGCGCGCAGGCACACGCGACGCCCGTCCCGCAGGGTTTTTGCGAGGGCGGTCGACGGGGCCTGAAAGCGATTGTCCACATTCCGGTCCGGGATGCCTCGGCTCGGGACTCCAGGACCGCTGTTGGTCGTCTCGGATGCGCTCATAGATGCCTCGATTGATGGGTTTCGGGTAATGGTGAGGATCCACAGGTTTCGTATCTTTTCTTCAATTGGGCGAGGACCTTCTGAATCACAACCGGATCCTCGATACGGGCAGGGAACAGGCCACGATTTTCGTGACGGCATCTTCCGCCGCGCAACAACGTGGTCTGTTCCCCAATTCGTCGCCGGTTCAGGCGATCAATGGGTAGAACTCAATAAGAACGTTTGAGAGACACCTAGCCGGCCACGCGCTCGTCGTCGCTCACGCTGGCTTCACCGGTGCTGCTGATGTCTTCCGCTCCAGCTTCTTCCATGATGTTTTCAACCCGGTCGACAACATCACCATCATGAGCATGTACCGAGATGAGGATGGCGCCTTCCTTGATTTTGGCTTCGTATTGCTTGGCTTCAATTTCAGGAATACCCATGCCGATCAGAGCGCCGGCGATGCCACCGAGGGTAGCGCCAATGGCGGCGCCACTGAGCGCGGCCATGATCGGGCCGGCCGCAATGAACGGACCTACACCCGGAATGGCCAGTGCGCCGATGCCGGCCAGCAGACCGAGCGCGCCGCCGGTGACACCTCCTGCACTGGCGCCGATGGCGGTGCCTTCGGGCGCTTTGGTGTGGTGCTCGTGTGCAAAATCACGGCTGCCGGTGGTGTCCGGAAACAGTACGGATACGTCGCTCGTGGGAATGCCGGCGTCACTCAAACGGTGAATGATGGTTTCGGCTTGGGATTCGGTCTTGGCAAGACAGATAACAGTTTTTGACATGATGGTTTCCTTTTAATTTTTAGCTTGCAATTGGTTGTCGATGCTTTGAATGCCCGGAATGGCTTCAACCAGAGCGTTGATGGCTTCCAGTTCGGCATCCGTCTCGACGGGACCTCGTAAGGTCACGGTGCCATCGCGGGTAATAACCTTAAAGTGCCCGAGCGCGCCCCCTTTACGTTCGTATCGGAGGACTTCCCGGCGTTCACACCGGCTCCAGTTGCCCGCAGGGTAAGGCAGGCTACCGGCCGACTTGAAGAAAGAAATGGACCGCAAGAAGGAACGACCGCTGACCACAATGCCTACTGCGTTTAAAGCGTCGCAGTGCGGATGGAGTCGGTGTTCGTGATCATCTGGCGCTGCGGAACGTAATCAAATAGCCGATCTCTATCCTTCTTGACCACGCTGTAGCACTCGCAATTCAGAGTCTCAAGTTGCGGCCGGTGAAGCACCTTGATCAAGAAGATGATTGTGCTGTGGCTCAAATTTGTTGGCCATTTCGGTTTCCTGGGAAATGAGGATTAGGCCGTATTCGTTGCTGTTTTATCGGAGATGTCGTAAAACCGCATCTGGTTTGAGCCGGATTCCTTGGCGCTATACATAGCCTTGTCTGCGGCTTCCAGCAGAGCCAGAGCCGAGGATGCGTCCTGGGGGTAGGACGAGATCCCAATGCTGACTGAAATCTGGACATGCTGTTGTGCAATTAGGAATGGCTCCACGAGTGCATCAATGATCGTCTGGGCGACAAGAGCAACATCCTGCCTTTGCTTGGCGCCAGTGAGAATAACCGTAAACTCATCGCCGCCAAGACGGGCAACCGTATCCGCCTCCCGGACACAATCAGTAAGGCGCTCTGCCACGCCAGACAATAAACGGTCCCCTGTTTCATGGCCGTACGAATCATTGACTTGCTTGAATTCATCAAGATCAATGAACAATACGGAAAGAGGTAGGCTATTGCGCTTCGCATGCTTGAATTCCTGTCCCAGGCGATCCAGGAAAAGCCGTCGATTAGGCAGTGCGGTCAAAAAGTCATGATGGGCGTCGTGCCATGTCTTTTCCTCCGCGAGCGCCTGTTCGGTAATATCCCGGATAACGCAGACAATCGCCTCGGTGTTCCGCTGCTCATTCAGCACGGGTGCAAGCAGATACTCGAACCTGGCACCCTGGCCAGATCCAAAAGTGTGGCGGAACTTGCCCCGGTAGGTGGACTGGTCAGCATTTACCTTTTCAACATTGCGCTGGAAGTCCGGGGCGAACGCACACCAGAAGCTGAATGTGGATTGTCCGATGATCGCCTTGGGATCCAGAGCGAAGAGATCGGCAGTGGCCTTGTTTGCATAAGTAATTCGGCCCTCAGGATCCAGCACACAAATCGGATCAGGCGATGCGGCCAGAATGGCGGCGAACAGGCGGGTTTCCATTTCTTTTACGGTCGCATACTGCTCCAGCGATTCGGCGAGAGCCTGGTCTATGGCTTCATGAAACCTGGTGAGGTCTTCAAGCTGTTGTCCAATAACCGCTGGATAAGCTTTTGTCCAGTGTGACAACACGCTCGCACGCAAGGCCCGAAACTCGGAAAGCGTCTCCATGATGCTGAAGCCACTGGTCTGTCTTTCGCCGCCGTGCCTGTCGGCCGAAGATTCCTGCCCTTCGTCCGCCCCATCGCCTTTCGATTTCGCGGTCTGCTCCGATTCACTCTGGTGTGTATCGAGATCGTCGGCAATCTCCAGAAGCATGCCCTTGGCGTGGTCCCGCAGCCCGGCCTGGTCCATGTGTCGGGCAGGGTAGATGCTTTTCGCAAAATCCTCCCAATCCTGGAGAATCGGCTCGATTTCTGCCCGAATATAATTTGCCAGTCGCATATTGATCGATATTCTCCGAATCGAAAAATGAAGAAAACATGGGCCAATCATGAAAAGGGGCACAGAGTTTGCGATGACCTTATACACGCAGTCCCGGTCACCGTCGGTGTGCTGGCACACAGTTGGCCGGTCCGCTGGGGCGCCGTTGTGCGAGCGCCTCGATCTGAGGCCGACACTCCCAACCGGCAGGTACAAGCGGACCCTGTTTCCCACGATCGCACTGGCACGCGGCGAGCGTCCGGGCACCGGGGCCAGTTGCCAACGACAAGTGCCGTGAAAACTTAAATCGCGCTGAAGCTTGAGCAGGTAGAACGCTCGTGTGGCCTACGTCAGGCCTTGCCGCCCGACATCCGGGCCGTGGTGGAACGCCAGTATCAGGGCATGCTACGCAATCATGATCAGGTCAGGGCCCTGCGGGATGCCGAGAGGGCACGCTAAAGCACAAACGGGCAATACGCTCGATCTGGTGTAGGGTGCGGCCGCTCTGGCGTCACGTTCCGGCGTGCGTCGGCGCGGCCGCCTCGCACCGCTCGCAC
>JAGTVB010000349.1 GCA_018224385.1 Gammaproteobacteria bacterium | reverse complement strand
GGCTCGAACCCTCACAGCAGGCGACGAGGTGCCACCAGAGCGTGGCGTCGCGAAGCGCCGTCTGCGCACCTTTCTCGCTCTCACGATTCGCCGTCAGTACATCGGTGACCAGATAACCGTAGCCCTCACCGGAAAGCGGCTTAATGAGGCTTCCCATGCCGTGGCGCTCCGCGAGCCGGGTGGCGAGCACCCAGGCGCGGGCGCGCAGCGACTTCAGATCGGTGGGCGCGGCGTGCTGCTCGAGCAAGCCCTCTGAAATTGCCACCTCAGCACGATGCCGACGCCCTCCCGAGTCCCGGGTCCCAATAGATTTCGGGTCGACGGGGCCCGTAAGGGGTGATCGAGGGGTGGTGGCACTACCATCACCTTGGGAAGGCGACGCCTTTAGGGCGTCCGGTGTCTCGGTTGGCTCGTTCATCTCGTCCTCATCGGGTGCGTCTCGTCTATCGGAAGACGCCGGGGTGGGAATGCGCGATGGCAAGGCGCCGCGTGTGCCCGCCGCAGTGCCTGCCGCGTCCACTGCGCCAGACACGCTCGCGGTCGCCACGACCTCGCGCTGAGGCGGCTCATGCCTCGAGCGCCCTGCGTTTAGCTCCGTGCGGATGAACCGTTCATCCCGACCGAGGTGATACGCCAACACCGCCTCGACCTCGCGTTGGGTCTGCTCAAAGTCCCACTCTGGCTGGTCCGTCCGCGCGAGTGCCTCGGCGAAGAGCCTTTCGAATCGCTTCTCGTGCGCTGATCCGTGTGCTCGCCAGAGGCTTTTGGCGGCGTTATGCAGTCGACGCAGACGGCGAACCTGCGGCATACCGAGCCCCGCGCGAAGCGCCTGTGGAATCACCGGCAGCAACACATCGAGGGTGTAGTCCATGCGCGCGATGGCACTGTGATCGAGTCGATAGCCCCGTTTGGTGAGCGCGTTGGCAAGCGCGCGCTGCGAGAGTGCAGTCCCAAGTTCCGCTTCCAGCAAGTGGCGCGCCTCGCGTAGCGCCTGAGCCTTGTCGATGAACGCGAGATCATCGCGGGCATCGTTTTCCACCAAGTGAGCGATGAGCGTCTCGGTCTCGCTCACCCAGGGCTCAAAGCGGCACGGAACGGTGGAAAATCGTGGATCCCCCGCCTGATGCAGCGCTTTGAGGATCACGAGGGTGGTGTTGCCCCCCTCAGCGATCCGGTAGTGGGTCTCGCCGGGTCGGCGCGTGATGGGCAGCACACCCCGAAACCCCCGGGCCTCGATGGAGGCCTTGATGAGCGCGTAGGCGCGGTTCGGTTGTTGGCGCGGATTGCGGTCATAAGGCTGGATCTGATCGAGGGGGACGGTCATCATGGTCCCCACGACCGGATCGCTTGACGGAAGGCGGTTCGCTCCCTCGACCGGCCTCCCATTGCTTGGATCGCATCGCGTTGTTTCGTTAACAGGCGGCGTGCTGTCGCTCATGGCACGCCGCCGTAGGCCTCAAACCCGTACACGTTACCCGCCTTTGGTGTCACCACAGCACACCGGCATCGGCCTGCCCGCCACTTTTCCCGCCGCGGCCGCACGCGCGAGTACCGTGGCCCAGTCTCGTCGGACGGGAGGTCACCGCTCCCGACAAGGCCGGCTGTGGCGTTCAATGCCGCCGGATCCCTAGCAGAAATTGTAAACTCTTTTAATTGTTATTATCAAATGATGTTGTTGGTTGGTGAGTTGTAAACAACTGCAGTAGTCATACGGTCATGAAAATGTGATACGCTTTAGGTATGAAACTGAGCGAGCGCATCGACCGAGCGTTGGATCACGCCGGGCTCTCACAGGCCTCGCTGGCCAACGCTATCCAACGGCTCCCGGGGGGCACCACCTGCCGCCAGCAGACCATCTCCCGGCTCAAGACCGAGCAGTCCGAGCGCACCGGGTACGCGGTGCACATCGCGGTGGCGACCGGCGTGCGCCCTGAATGGCTCGCGCTCGAACGCGGCCCCATGGTGGCGCCCAAAGAGGGAAACGCCGCGCTTGATCTCGCTGTCCTGACGGCCGTCATTGCCGGTTTTGAGCTCATGCAAGCCGATGTGGAAAAAGCAACCGGGACGTCCCTGTCCGCACGCGAGAAGGCGAAGATTATAGTCGCCCTCTACGAGTCCATGGCGCGAACCGGTCAGTTACCGGACGAAGAGACGCTGGCCACGTTTGTGCGGCTCGCGTCGTAGCAGCCTCCCCACCCCCACCCGAGGGTCGCGGCCAGCAGGCCTAAGAGCACGAGGATCGTCAGCACCTGAATGGCGATAATCGCCTGGGTGACCCGATCTCGGCGGCGCCGATTCACTAACAGCCCTCGCTCCTGGGCAAGCCGCTCATCTCGGGTCACCTGCCTCAAGATCGACACGACATTGTCAACGGTCTGGTGTTGTCTTTGGCTCATGGCCGTCCTCCTCAAATAAGCGTTGAACATTTGGATAGACCCCGAGGCGACAGTGCAATCGGTCAAAGCCGACTGGTTACAATTATAATTGTAAGTAGAATACAACTATACTTGTAAAATAACTGCCTTTGGGATGCCCTCAGGGATAGATGAAGGTAGAGAAGTTTAGGTGATGACTACCGCGCCCGGAAAGTGAGGAGGGTTTCGACGCTTTGCCACGCGTCTGCTGGTACCGCAGCCGTCAATTCGTTGTTAATCCTTCACGCTAAATCTCTTCCGAAGGCATTGTTACGTCATGAAAGAGAAACCTGGAGCCAGGTAATGCTCCGACCCGGTCTGGTGGGGTTAATCGAAAGCACGTTTGAGGAAGCCTCGGGGGCACTTCAGCGCGAAGGGATTTTCGATTTCGACCTGCGTGTATCCGAGTCCGATGCTTGCGCAAGGCCGCGAGACAGCGCAGGAGGCGCCGCACTCGGCGTCGGTCGTGACCAATTAGCAAAGATCGCTGAGACACGAGGCAATACCCATTATGGCATGCGCCGGACATTAGCCGTTTCGATAAACGCAAAATATGCAAGGCGACATGCGCAGTGATGCCAATGAGGAGCCACTGAGTGATAGGACAAGGAGTCGAACTGATGTGCAGTCAGATTTTATGGGAGAGGGTCGGCGTCGACGACAGGCAGGCTCTTAATTTTCGGGGCCGTTCGAAAGTAGCCTTATTCACCAGGACCACGTGAGATGGGAGCCTCTGTGGTACTGCCGCGCTTCATACGCCTTAGAGATGCGCCAGGCTACCTCGGCATGGATATCAACCGCTTCAATGCCGAGGTGCGACCGGGGCTCATGGAGATACCGATTGGCACGCAGGGCATTGCCTTCGATCGTCTTGATCTTGACGCTTGGGCCGAGGACTATAAGTCCCGCAACGGGCGTCCTGGTCAGAACGCAGGAGGTACGACATGGGACGCAAGAAAATACCCGGGCTCGTTTGGCGCTCGGGCGTCTGGCACATCGACAAACGCATCGGCGGGCGGCGAGTTTGCTGGAGCACTGGCGCAACTCGTCTCGAAGAGGCAGAACAGGTCCTCGCAAGGCTGATCGAGGAAAATCGGCAGGCGGCACTGTATGGGATACGCCCTAGCCGAACCTTTGAGCAAGCGGCGGCGAAGTTTGTGCTAGAGAATCAGCACAAGCGCAGCCTCGATGACGATGTTGGGCGACTGAAGTCGCTGCTGCCTTGGATCGGGCAGCAGCGGCTTGAACGGTTGCACATGGGAACGTTGCAACCGTGGATTGAGTACCGACGCAAGGAAGGCGCGAGACCTGGCACCATCAACCATGGGCTTAAGGTCGTACGCCGCATCCTGAATTTGGCCGCGGCGGAATGGATCGATGAGCGCGGTATGACCTGGCTACAGACAGCGCCCAAGATCAAGCTGCTGCAGGATAAGAATAAACGTAAACCTTATCCCATCAGCTGGAGTGAGCAGGACCGGCTGTTTCGGGAACTCCCGGAGCACTTGGCTCAGATGGCCTTGTTTGTGGTCAACACGGGGCTTCGCGATGGCGAGGTTTGTAAGCTCGTTTGGCAGTGGGAGGTGACGGTGCCTGAGCTTAACACCAGCGTGTTCATCATTCCGAGCGACCAAGTGAAGAACACCGACAGTCGGGAAATCGACGATCGACTGGTGGTGCTCAATCGCGTAGCCCGTTCGGTGCTGGATGCCTGGCGAGGAACGCGCGCGACGCACGTGTTCAGCTATCAAGGCAAACCGATCGCCCATATGCTGACGAGCGGTTGGCGGCGAGGAAGGGTGCGCGCGGGGTTACCGCAAGTTCGCGTGCACGATCTTCGTCACACCTTTGGCCGGCGCCTTCGGGCGGCCGGGGTGAGTTTCGAGGATCGGCAGGACCTGCTTGGACACCGGTCGGGACGGATGACAACCCACTACTCGGCGCCCGAGTTGTCACGGCTTATCGAGGCCGCCAATCGGGTGTGTGAACGGGATCAGGGAAGGCCGGAACTGGTCGTATTGCGTCGGCTCAATGTGAGCTAGAAGGGGGGCACGCAAGGCGCGCAAAACCTTTCGCGAATTACGCACGATCAATGGATAAACGGTCCGCTGTTTGGCTGGGGGTCACGCAAAATTCACGCAAAGGGCAAGAAATGCGGGTCGATGAAGTGATCGTAGGTTATTGTTTTATAATTGGTGGGCCGTGCAGGAGTCGAACCTGCGACCAGCGGATTAAAAGTCCGATGCTCTACCGACTGAGCTAACGGCCCCTAAAGATGTAACCGATGGGGTTGCCCATGATACCCGACTCTCGAGGGCGCAGAAAGCCCGACAGGCGAAAGGAACGAAGGGACGGGGCTGCGGCGAGGGGGCGGGTCTCTCGAACCCCTGGTTGAGGGCCAGCCCTTCGTCACT
>JAGTVB010000348.1 GCA_018224385.1 Gammaproteobacteria bacterium | reverse complement strand
GCAAGTCATGCGCCAGGCACCTCCGCTAAGCGGTTGATTATTCGATGATCTAGAAAGTCAAGGACTAAAAACTTGATCATCGAGTGATAGACGCGGCGAACCAGGAACCACGTTCTCCACACCTTGCAGACTGGATAAGGCTGGCCCTGCATACCGGCTGCAGAAAGGGGGAGCTCCTAGGATTAGAATGGGGACGGGTAGACTTGCATCAGCGCGTCATCCACCTGGAAGCCCGTCATAACAAGAGCAAACGCCGACAGACGATACCCCTAAACGAGGAGGCGCGTAACGCCATCTTATCCCGCGCGCGTTTCCGGGCGCAATATTGTCCATCCACACCGTGGGTCTTCTCCGACAAGGCTGGGCAGCGCATAAAGGACATCAAAAAGGGGTTTGCCTCGGCGTGTCGCCGAGCAGGAATTACGGACTTCCGCCCGCATGACCTGCGGCACACCTGCGCCAGCTGGCTTGTGATGAGGAACGTGCCGCTGGCCACGGTGAAGGCGGTGCTCAGACACGGCTCGATCGTCGTGACGGAGCGTTACGCCCACCTTGCACCGGAAAGCGCAAGGGGTGCGTTGGCACTGCTCGACGCCCCGGGAGTCAAGCCCGCGTCAGAGAGCAAAACAGCGATTACGTCACGTTATCGTCACGTTGGCTCAGCGGCTGCCGAAAAGGAGTGATATAAGTGATTGATTTCTGGTGGCTATGGGTGGACTCGAACCACCGACCTCAGCATTATGAGTGCCGCGCTCTAACCAACTGAGCTACATAGCCAGTAGATTTGGAAAGATACTGGAACACGGTGAACGGTTGCAAGCAGGTTTCGAGATCGCGTTTTCGCTTCTGGTCGGTTGGGACACGCTCACGGCGCTTTTCGATACGAGCACGATACGGATCAAACGTTAAACCGAAAATGGATAACGTCCCCGTCTTGCACCAGGTAATCCTTGCCTTCCAGGCGCATTCTGCCGACCTCCTTGGCACCGCGCTCGCCGCCAAAACGCACGAAATCTTCATAGCCGATGACTTCGGCGCGAATGAAACCACGCTCAAAATCGGTGTGGATTTTTCCCGCCGCTTGGGGCGCGGTGACGCCAATGGCCACCGTCCAGGCGCGAGCTTCTTTCGGGCCGGCAGTGAAAAAGGTCTGCAAGCCAAGCAGAGAATAACCGGCGCGCACCACTCGATTAAGCCCCGGCTCGTCGAGGCCCATGTCTGCGAGAAATTCCTGCTGCTCTGCTTCGGTTAACGCTGTGAGTTCCTGTTCCACGGCAGCACACACCGGAACCACAACCGTTCCCTCGGCGGCCGCAATGGCCTGCACCGCCTGCAACGCAGGGCCCGCCGTTATTCCGGCCTCATCGACATTGGCGATATAGAACGTTGGCTTGCCGGTCAGCAAATGGTATTCCTGTAACCGATCGCGCTCCTCTGGCAACAGCGCCAGGGCGCGAACGGGGATACCCTCATCGAGTGCGGCATAGATCTTCTCCAACAGGGTTTGAGTCGACGGAGCATCCTTATCGCCGCTTCGAGCCGCTTTAGTCACGCGCTCCATGATCCGACCCATCGCGGCCAGATCCGCCAGAGCAAGCTCGGTATTGATGGTTTCGATATCATCCTGCGGCGAGATCCGCCCCGCCACATGGGCAACGTCGGGGTTTTTAAAACACCGCACCACATGGGCGATGGCGTGCGTCTCCCGAATGTGGGCAAGAAATTGGTTGCCAAGCCCTTCGCCTTTTGAGGCCCCCGCAACAAGCCCGGCAATGTCCACAAATTCCATGGTGGTCGGAATGACACGCTTGGGATGCACGATGTCAGCGATGCGCCCAAGGCGCGCATCCGGCACCGGCACGACCCCGACATTGGGATCGATGGTACAGAAGGGGTAGTTCTCAGAGGCGACGGCGGCACTGGTGAGCGCATTGAAGAGCGTCGACTTGCCGACGTTGGGAAGCCCGACGATGCCGCACTTAAATCCCACTTCGCTTACCCGTTCACTCTATGGACGCTCGGCCAAAGGATCCGCCGGCGTGGCGCGATCGCCCTCGGGGCGCTCCGGCTTGGGGACATCGGGCTCGGCATGCAGGACGTTCATGGCGCGCTGCAATTCACCGGCAATGATCGATGGAAATACCTCCAAGGCGCGATCCAGTGCCTTTTCGATGAGCGCTTGCTCTTCCCTCGGCGCCCGGTGCAGCACATAGGCGGTTACCTCATCGCTTCGCCCCGGATGGCCAACGCCAAGCCGCAAGCGCAAAAAGTCGCGGCTGCCAAGCGCCTGAATGATGTCGCGCAATCCGCGATGGCTGCCTCCTCCCCCGGTTTTCAGCCGCACCACCCCCGGCGGCAAATCGATTTCATCATGAATCACTAAGATTTGCTCGGGGGAGTAGCGGTAATAGTGCGCAAGCGCTGCGACCGCCTGGCCGCTGCGGTTCATGAAAGTGACCGGTTTTGCCAGGTAGCAACGATGGCCGTTGATGTCACAATCAGCGACCTCCGCGAGAAACCGTGAGGCAGACCGGAATTTGCTGCGCGCGCGCTCGGCCAGCACCGACACCAGCCAGAAGCCCACGTTATGGCGAGTCTCCGCATAACGCGGTCCTGGATTGCCGAGACCGACCACCAGTTGAATCGGTGTCAAAACCAAATGAACCCAGAAAAGCAGCGAGCGCTAGCCTGCACCTCAAACGCCAGCCGCGGGCCCGAGACCGCCCTCGGTACCGGGCTCGGCACCTTCCTCGGCCTCCGCCGTCAAGCCTCGCGGAGGTTGGACGGTGACAATGGCCAGGTCCTGCTCGCGCCCCACGGTGAGCGCCACGAATTCAACGCCCTCAGGTAACGTGAGCTCCGAGAGATGCACCGACTGCCCGAGTTCCACGGTCGCCATATCAACCTCGATGAACTCCGGCAGATCTTTCGGGAGACAGCTTACTTCGGCTTCAATCAACAGGTGCGAGATAATGCCCCCGGCTCGTTTCCCCGGACAGCGGTCTTCGTTTACAAAATGCAGCGGCACGTGCATCGCGATCGTTTCAGAGGCGCGAACGCGTTGAAAATCCATGTGCAGAATGGCAGAACTGCGCGGGTGACGTTGCAGCGCCTTCAGCACCGCCTGCTCCTCTGCCGCGCCGAGCCTCAAAGTGAGCACATGGGAGTAGACCGCTTCGTTTTCAAGCTGCTTTTTTACCTCCTTTTCCTCCAGGAGGAGCGGCACCGGGTCCTTGTCGGCCCCGTAAAGGATCGCCGGGGTCTTACCGCGCCGGCGCAGGCGACGCGACGCGCGGCTCCCAAGTTCAGCGCGTGCTTCTGCGACTAGTTCAAATTCGCTCATTTTGATCTCCGCTCATGACCTCTGCCACCGGGCGGCAGGCGCCTTCAGACGCGAGGCTGCCTTACGCATGCAGGGAAGAACAGCCCCAGCCGTTGTTCAGTCCATGATGAGGGTGCCCATCGACTCCTCCGCGCTAATGCGGCGGATACTCTCTGCAAGCAGCTCCGCTACGTTTAGCTGCCGGATTCGGCTCTCGGCCGCCGCCCGTTCATTGAGGGGAATGGTGTTGGTAACCACCAGCTCGTCGAGGGATGAAGCTTGAATGCGCTCGATGGCAGCTCCCGACAACACCGGGTGCGTACAGTAGGAGACGACCCGCTGTGCGCCGTGTTCTTTGAGCGCATTGGCTGCTTGGCACAGGGTACCCCCTGTATCCACCATGTCGTCGATGAGGATACAGCTGCGCCCTTCCACCTCCCCGATGATGTTCATCACCTGGGCTTCATTGGCACGGGGACGGCGCTTATCGATGATAGCCAAATCGGCATCGTCGAGACGCTTCGCCAGCGCCCGGGCGCGAACGACGCCGCCCACATCGGGTGAGACCACGATGGGATTGGGGTATTTGTGTCGCCAGATATCGCCAAGCAAGATGGGCGAAGCGTAAACATTATCCACCGGAATGTTGAAAAATCCCTGGATCTGATCGGCGTGCAGATCCACGGTCACCACACGGTTGGCACCCGCGCCCTCTATGATGTTGGCGACCACCTTAGCGGTAATCGCAACGCGTGCCGCCCGCGGCCTCCTATCCTGCCGCGCATAGCCAAAGTAAGGAATGACCGCTGTCACCCGCGCCGCCGACGCGCGGCGTATGGCATCGATCATGACCACCAGCTCCATGAGGTGTTCGCTGGCCGGTCGGCACGTGGATTGGACGACAAAAATGTCCTTGCCACGGACCGAATCCATGATTTCGACCATCACTTCGCCGTCGCTGAAGCGCCCCACAATGGCCTTGCCGAGCGGTATGTTCAAGTAGCCGACGATATCGGCGGCAAGCTGCCGGTTCGCGTTGCCGCTAAACACCATCATGGAGGCCGAATCCGGGACATTTTCTACGCTGAAGTGATCCGTTCTGCGCAGAGCACCGTTGTTAAACTGGATCTCATCCATCCAACTTATCGACATCGTGCGGGCGTCAAATTGGCTGGGGTGCCAGGATTCGAACCTGGGAATGCGGGGATCAAAACCCCGTGCCTTACCACTTGGCTACACCCCATTTGCAGAAGCCGGCAAACGTTAGAACGCTGAACCCCGTTTGAACCGCCCGAGCGTGTCTTCCTGCTTGAACGATTGCGGCAGTCCCATAGGACATCATGGCGCGACAAAGCCCTTGCGCTTCCACGCCCCCTAATCTCAAGTATTTGCACAGCAACAACGGCCGGGCACCATCGGATCCCTCTTCCTCAAGAGCGCTCAGCGCTTGTGAATAAACCGACGGCACCTCCCGATAGCGGCGTAGGACGGTGCTCACTCCTCGCTTATCGAGCGTGATACGCGGCTGCCCGCGCATTCGTCCGCCTTGACACGGGCCCGCCCGTGACGGTTTGGTCACGAACTCTCGCCGATCAACGCCCGCGCCAGCAACGGCGATTGATTTTGCCCTTGGGTCACGATCCCCCGCCAGTGCGCCGGCAATTGGCCCAAGACCTGACGCCCGTCATTTTTTGCTTTCAGCAGCAGGAACACGGCCCCACCCGTACCGGTCATCCGTGCCGGTCCAAACCGCCCCAGCCAACGAAACACCGCATCAACCTCAGGGTAATGCGCTCGCACCCAGGTCTCGCAATCGTTTCCGATTCGGTGCACCAGATCTTGGGCAGAGATCCGCCGAGCAAGCCCTTCTTCGTTTCTCAGCAAGCCCCAAATTTTCGCCGGCGTTGCGTTGCGTGTCAATGTAGGCGCGGCAAATACTGTCGCCGTTGAGACGTGGCAGCCCGGATGCACCACCAGATACCAAGGCTCGTCGAACTCTACCGGCGTCAAATGCTCGCCAACGCCTTCGGCCCAAGCGGCCCTACCCCGGACAAACACGGGCACGTCGGCACCCAGCGCCAGGCCCAGCTCGGCTAACGTAGCCACTGGAAGCTCAAGCCGCCACAGCTGGTTCAGAGCCACCAGCACCGTTGCCGCATCAGAGCTCCCTCCGCCAAGGCCGCCACCCAGTGGAATGCGCTTATCGATGTCAATGTCCACGCCCAGCCCGGTCCCGGCAAAGGACTGCAGTTGCCGCGCTGCCCGCACGCTCAGATCCGCCTCTTCGGAAACACCAGGCAAATCAGTGCCACGCCGTATGCGGCCATCGCTGCGTACCGACAGCCGAATCTCGTCCCCATAGGCAAGAAATTGGAAGGCCGTTTGCAACTCATGATAGCCGTCCTGCCGCCGTCCGAGAACCCGCAGAAACAGGTTGATCTTTGCCGGGGCCGGCCAGCTGGCTGCTTGCCCCATCAAGATTCGAGGACCCAGTTGGTGATCACGATGCGGGCCGAGATCTTAGAATTTTGCAGGTACAGCTTGGCAGGCAACTGCACCCCCTCTATCTGCTCGTAGCCGAGGTAGTCAATGGCCCATCCCCCCTGACGCAATGATTCGAGTCGACCGCCACCATCGAGCTGCAGCCCGTCGATGGCAGCGTGTTGCTCGCTGACGCCGAGGAGCCAGTAGCGAAGTCCACTCACGGGCATGCTCCAGCCGGCTATTTCTCGCAGCAATTCCTCGGGGGCATCCGCGGCAAAGCGCTCTTCCTTGGAGGTGCGCAGCACCACACCCTCCGGCCCCCCGGCAAGCTCCATAGCGCCCACGCCGAGCGGACCGCGAATTCGAATTCGATAGTGATCGCCGCGTTGTAGCCAGTGCACCGAAGCATGCCAAGCTTGATCATCGGCGCGCAGCGCAATACGGCCAGTGAGGGACCAACTGTCGAGCGCCAAAAGCTGTTGTATACGCTGGCGCCAAATTTGTTC
Source organism: Gammaproteobacteria bacterium (assembly GCA_018224385.1). Lineage (GTDB taxonomy): Bacteria > Pseudomonadota > Gammaproteobacteria > HK1 > HK1 > JAGTVB01. The sequence goes on along the minus strand of JAGTVB010000348.1, from coordinate 15,431 downwards.
TGGCATCGCCACCGGTGCTGGCTCGCGCAGCGCCGCACACCCTGCCGCCAGCAGGCAGAGCAGCGCCCACGGCCACAGCCAGCTGCTGGTGCAAAACCGAGCGCGCCGACCGACGATTGCGTAGCCTGGATGAACGATAACCAATCCTTAGGACGGCAATCTGCGTTGCCGCCGCGCGACGGCCCTAAAAACCTCTAGCGCCTAGCTGGGTCACTGCGCAGGCGTTTCATCGCTTCCAATATGCGCTCGTTTCCCGGAGTTTTCTTCAGCGCCGTTTCCCACACATCGCGCGCGGCCGCATGTTTGCCCATCACCCACAGCACCTCACCCAGATGCGCCGCGATTTCGGGATCAGGCTCATCGCTCGCCGCCAGCGCTTGGGTTAGGTGACCGACCGCCTCCTGATGGCGCCCGAGGCGATACAGCACCCACCCCATGCTATCGAGGATGTACTGATCATCCGGCTTCAGCGAGAGAGCGCGTTTAATGAGATCCAACGCCTCCTGGTAACGGTCCGTTTGATCAGCGAGCGTATACCCCAAGGCATTGAGCGCGTCGGCATTATTGGGCTCCCGTGACAGGATATCCCGCAGGTCTGCCTCGACGATCGCCAACCGGTCCAGCTTCGCCGCCAGCATGGCTCGAGCATAAAGCAGATCCGTGTTCTCGGTATGCTCCACCAGCGCCCGGTCATAAACCGCCATGGCCTCGTCGAGCTCATCGGCTTCCGTCAAAACCTCGGCTTCCGCCCGGTACAGCCGGATCGATTCCTGCGCGTTTCGCCGCGGCAGCGCGTGAAGATATTGCTGGCCTCGCTGTATCCCTTCTTGCTCTGTGAGCAACACGGCCACTCGGATATGCGCACTCAGGTAGTGCTCGCCTCCATCCACCTTGCGGTACGCGGTGATCGCGCTCTCGGGGTCGTCCTTGGACTCCGCCACCTGCCCCAAATAGAAGTAGGCCTCCGAAACGCGGTTTCCAAGCTTAATCAGCTGCTGGAACTGTGTTCGCGCCTCATCCGGATGGTTCGTTTGTAAGAGGAGAAGCCCTAACGCATAGATGGAATCAGCATCTTCGGGCGAATCCTTTACCAACCGTTGGAACTGCCGAAGCGCCTCTTCATAGCGCTTGCCCCCCACCAGGAGCCTGGCATAGGTGATCCGCAATTCCCGCTCTTGCGGATTGGCTGCCAACGCCTCACCCAGAGCATCCAACGCCTGCGCGGTTCGGCCCTGTTCCTGCAGCACTTGTGCATAGAAAACTGCGGCCCGAACATCGCGCGGATTCATCGCCAGCGCCTGCTCCAAGAGCTCCTCAGCCCGTTTCAGCTCACCGAACCGAGTCAGCAGATGCGCAAAGGCGAACGATGAGTCTGGGGCACCATCGTGTTCTTGTATCAGCCGCCCCATCACTTGGATGACGCGCTCTTTGTCCTTCTCGCGCGCTAAAATATCGCTGATCTGATACCAGTTTTCTTGGGCAGAGCCGCTGGAGTCCGCCAATGTCGCCCCGAGCTGAGCAACCGCATCGTCGATACGGTCAACACGCATCAGTAGCACAGCGTAAATCTGCCGCGCTTCCAACGTATCTGGGGCCAGTTCGCTCCAGAGCTTCGCCGCTTCTAACGCACGCTTTTCATCCCGAGCGAACACCCCAACCTGGGTGGCACGCTCCGCGATCCCGGCATCTCCGGTGCGCCGTGCAACCTCAAGGTAAGTCTGGGCAGCCAACTCCGGATCGCCACGTTGCGCCGCGAACTCAGCCACCAGCAAATCGTAGACGGTCCGCTCGGAAAACCCCTGTTCGCTATCAACTGCTGCGAACGATGCTGTCGCTGGACTTCGGACGGCAGCCTCTGCAGATTGCAGCTCCTCGTGAGCTACCAGTGGGCCGGAATTTGCGCAGCCCGAGAGGACGAAGGCGAAGCACCCGAGATATGCGGCAAGCAAAGATATCCCCCTCAGTCGTGACCGGGGTGAGGGATCAAGTAAACGAGTGATAAACGGGAGCAGCCTCATAGCGTATTGACCTCATATCGTCTTTCCCAGTGAAACCGGGGGGCTCTTAGCCGAATAGACTCCTTAGGTGCGCCATTTGTTTTGTAATATACCCCAGTCACGTACTGTACGGTTAGTGGTGAGTGGCATTGCTTGTATTCGAGAAAACAATGTCCGATCATGCTCTGTTGGCTCATGATTACCCAGGACCCATGTCACTTATTGTGCTTGGCGTTAATCACAAAAGCGCGCCTCTCGCAGTTCGCGAGCGGGTGAGCTTTCCGCCAGAACGTTTGAGCAGTGCGCTGAGCGAGCTCACTACCTGCGAAGGTGTTGAGGAGGCAGCCATTCTCTCCACCTGCAATCGCACGGATCTTTACTGCGGCGTACATGCAGCCAATGGTGACCACGCGCTCGAGTGGTTCACGGCGGTAGGAAGCTTGAGCACCGCCGAAGCCCACCGTTATGTCTACGTCCACCGATCCGAGTCGGCCGTACGTCATATTTTGCGGGTGGCAAGTGGACTGGATTCCTTGATTCTAGGGGAGCCCCAGATTCTGGGACAGGTGAAGGAGGCATATCGCCGAGCCTTGAAGATCGGCACCATCGGGCAAGTGCTTCGACGGCTTTTCCAGCACGCCTTTTTCGTCGCCAAGCGTGTCCGAACCGACACAGCCATCGGATCGAGCCCCGTTTCAGTGGCGTTTGCCGCGGTGCGGCTCGCCCAGCAGATTTTTGGCGATCTCTCCCCCTACACAGCACTGCTTATCGGCGCCGGGGAAACGGTCGAGCTCTCGGCTCGCCACCTCGTCAAGTCTGGCTTGGGACGGTTGGTTATCGCCAACCGCACCCTAGAAAACGCGCACCGACTCGCAACCGAGTTCGGAGGGTACGCCATCGCCCTGGACGAGATCCCGGCGCACCTCGCGGAGGCAGATATCGTCATCTCGTCGACAGCGAGCGAGACCCCAGTGCTTGGCCTTCGCGACGTGCAGCAGGCCATCCGAAAGCGCAAACACCGCCCGGTTTTCATGGTGGATATTGCGGTTCCCCGAGATATCGACCCGGCGGTTGGCGCGCTTGAGGATGTCTACCTTTACTCAATTGACGACCTGGGTGCGGTTATTAAAGAGAACTTTGAATCCCGACACGAGGCCGCCCGTAAGGCCGAAGAAATCATTGACACTCAAGTCAGCCATTTTATGGGTTGGCTCGGAACCCTGGACATGGTTTCTACCATTTGTGCGTTTCGAGACTATGCCGAGGCCATCCGGGACGACAGCGTGCGCTGGGCACAGCGCCGGCTCGCCGCTGGCGACCCCCCCGAAGAGATCCTCAATCGCCTCGCCAATGCATTGACTAATAAACTGATCCACTCGCCTACGGTAAAGATGCGCCAAGCGGGATCAGAGGGGCATCCGGAGCTGGCCGACGCCATTCAAATATTGTTTGGGCTTTCCGATCCGCGACGACGGAATCGCAATTTATGAAGTCATCTATCCGTCAAAAATTAGAGACATTGAGCAGCCGATTGGAAGAGGTCAACGCGCTCCTCGGGCGAGCGGAGATTATTGCAGATCAAGACCAGTTTCGTGCGTTGTCTAAGGAGTATGCCGAAATCAGGCCCGTGGTGGCGTGCTACAGCCAATATCGTAGCGTGCAGGAATCCATAGCCAGCGCCCGCGAGCTATTGCGTGATCGCGACCCCGACATGCGGATGCTCGCTGAAGAAGAGCTGCACCAAGGCGAGGAGCAATGCGTCAGTCTTGAGCAGAAGCTCCAGCGACTGCTGTTGCCAACCGATCCGGCCGATCAGAGCAATATTTTCCTTGAAATTCGCGCCGGCACCGGCGGGGATGAGGCAGCGCTTTTTGCCGGTGACTTATTCCGTATGTATGCACGGTATGCGGAAGTGCGCGGCTGGCAAATCGAGTTGATGACCGAGCATCTCGGAGAACATGGCGGATATAAAGAGGTCATCCTGCGCCTCATCGGGCAAGGCGCCTACTCCAGGCTCAAGTTCGAATCCGGAACCCACCGCGTCCAGAGGGTACCGGAAACCGAGTCCCAGGGCCGGATCCACACGTCCGCCTGTACCGTCGCCGTGCTGCCCGAGCTCCCGGAAATTGAAGACGTGGAACTCAATCCGAGCGATCTCAAAGTCGATACCTATCGCGCTTCGGGGGCCGGAGGGCAACACATCAACAAGACTGACTCCGCCATCCGCATAACGCACCTTCCCACAAATACCGTCGTTGAATGCCAGGACGAGCGCTCACAGCACAAGAATCGCGCGCGCGCGCTATCGCTGCTGCGCGCCAAGCTGCTTGCGGCAGAACGCGATCGGCAGACGCAGGATCGGGCCGCGACACGGCGCAGCCTGGTCGGCAGCGGTGACCGTTCCGAGCGAATCCGCACCTACAACTTCCCCCAAGGCCGCATTACGGACCACCGCATCAATATTACGCTTTATCAGCTGTCAGATGTGCTGGAAGGCACGCTGGATCCACTGATTGACCCACTCATCAGCGAACATCAGGCGGCGCAATTGGCGTCCCTAAGCGAGTAACGTTTGCGGCTGATTTGCTGTTGTTGGCGAAAAGCATGACCACCGCTGTCTGCGTGCGGGTGGCCCTGGAGCGGGCCGTGCACGTATTGTCCCCAAACTCGGACGCCGCTCGCATCGAGGCAGAGACGCTGCTTGGGCATACCTTAAACAAACCCCGCCATTATGCTTATCTATGGCCACAGCGCCCCATAACTGCGGCGCACTATCAGCGCTTCAAAGCACTTTGCCGCCGCCGCGCAGCGGGTGAACCCTTGGCCTATATCCTAAGGCGGCGGGAGTTTTGGTCCCTCGACCTCGAAGTAACTCCCGCTACCCTCATTCCAAGACCGGAGACGGAGTGTCTGGTCGAGGCAGCGCTGACTCTTGTTCCACCCACCGCGACCTGGCACATTGCGGACCTTGGGACCGGCAGCGGCGCCATCGCACTGGCGATCGCAAAGGAGCGTCCTGCATGTCAGATCCGGGCTACCGATAACTCCCCGGAGGCTCTCGCTGTGGCCAGGCAAAACGCCGCACGCCTGGGTCTAGGTAACATTCGTTTCTCCGAGGGAGACTGGTTCGCCGCCCTCGGCGATCGAGGCTATCAAATGATCCTGGCTAACCCCCCTTACGTCGCCGACAACGATCCCCACTTGGAGCGTGGCGATTTGCGTTTCGAGCCGCGCTCCGCGCTGGTCGGCGGGCCGGATGGCATGGCGCAGATTCGACTCATTGCCCGGCAGGCACGCGCGTATCTCGCGCGCCGTGGGCGACTGCTGCTCGAGCACGGCTACGATCAGGGTCCGCAACTGTGCTCTCTGCTGCGCGGTTTAGGCTATCAAGGCGTTACCGACCACCGCGATTATGCTGGTCAGCAACGGTTTGCCGAGGCTATCGCCCCGTGAACCCGCAGCAGCTTACCCGCTACAGCCGGCACATCCAGCTGGCGCCGATCGGTGTCGAGGGACAACGCCGATTACTGAGTTCTCGGGCGTTAATCGTCGGCCTCGGTGGCCTCGGTTCGCCTGCGGCCATGTATCTGGCAGCGTCCGGGGTGGGCCACCTGACGTTAACCGATTTTGACCAGGTCGAGCTCTCCAACCTTCAGAGGCAAATCGTTCATGGCACTTCGGATGTGGGCCGCCATAAGGTGCAGTCAGCTCGCGATCGGTTGCTGGAGCTCAATCCCGACATCGAGGTAACGGCGCTGCCAAGAGCGCTGGATGACGACGAGTTGGAGCAGGAGGTTGCACGCGCGGATGTGGTTGTGGATGCCAGCGACAACTTCGAGACACGCTTTGAGCTCAATCGTGCGTGCGTAGACACGCAGACACCGCTCGTTTGCGGAGCAGCCATCCGCATGGAAGCCCAGATTACCGTCTTCGAGCCGGCGCGCCCGGATAGTCCCTGCTACCGTTGCCTCTACACAGACGAATCGGGAATCGAGGAGTCCTGCGGGGCATTCGGCGTGCTGGCGCCGCTGCTGGGCGTCATTGGCAGTCTGCAAGCAGTGGAGGCATTGAAACTCCTCCTCGGGATCGGGAGCCGCCTCACGGGCCGCGTGATGCTGTTTGATGCGCTACAGATGGAGTGGAGGACCCTGCGGCTGCGCAAAGATCCTCACTGCCCCGTCTGTGGCCAAGGGCCACACCCCCGGTAGCGCGCGCGTCCCAATCGCAGCCGGGTGCAAAATGCTTTATTGGCGCGGCGAACCCGCGCACCCTGCCCGGCACAATGGCTTAGGACGCAGCACAGCGCCTTAGCCGCGTCGACGCAAGGGCACGGGTGTTGGCGGCGTCTGCGCTGGAATCGTGTCCGCCTCCCCGGGGGATGGCGAAGGAAAATCGGCATCTGTCGGTCGTTGCGCCGACCACGTAACATCCAGCTGCCGCGCAGCTCGGACATCGTCTAAGCGCCGCACTGGCAGCGTATAGGGGGCGGCTTTCAAAAACTCGATGCCTTGGCGGGCCTCCTGTTCAATTTGGCACATCGCTTCGATAAAGCCATCGATGGTTTCTTTACTTTCCGTTTCGGTGGGCTCGATCAGCAAGCATTCGGGCACGAGGAGGGGGAAATAGGTGGTCGGTGCATGATAACCGTAATCCAATAAACGCTTGGCAAAGTCCATCGCCGTCGCCCCAAGCTCATGCGCCTGCCGCCTTAAGGTCACAATGAACTCATGGCTGGCGCGCCGGCCTGGATAGGCCAGATCAAAGCCTGCCGCGCGCAACTTAGCCGCCATGTAGTTGGCGTTCAGGGTCGCATACCGGGCCACCCGCTCTAATCCCTCCCACCCCAGCAAGCGGATATAAACATAGGCCCGCAGCAGTACGCCGGCATTGCCACCATGCGCCGAGAGTCGGCCGATGCTCTGAGGACAGTCCGCCTCGGTGAGCCAGCGGTACTCATGGCCGTCATAGCCGACCAAGGGGACAGGTAGAAACGGCCGCAGTCGCTCTGCAACAGCAACGGGGCCAGCGCCCGGTCCTCCTCCGCCATGCGGGGTGGCGAAGGTTTTGTGCAAATTCAGATGCACGACATCAAACCCCATATCCCCGGGCCGCGCTTTACCCAGGATGGCGTTTAGATTCGCGCCATCGTAATAGAGAAGGGCGCCAGCGTCATGGACGGTTGCCGCGATATCGAGAATGCCCCGTTCAAAAACGCCCAGCGTGGATGGGTTGGTAAGCATGATCCCCGCCGTGCGAGGACCTACCCGTGCGCGTAGAGCATCCCGATCGACATCGCCTTCCGCATTGGTAGGCACCTCCACGACCCGATAACCACACATCACAGCGCTCGCCGGGTTGGTACCGTGGGCGGCATCCGGCACCAAAATCTCACTGCGCGCCGAGTCGCCCCGCGATTCGTGATAGGCTCTAATCATGGCAACGCCAGCGAATTCCCCTTGCGCCCCCGCCATGGGCGCCAGCGACACGGCCACCGTACCGGTAATCTCCTGCAGGTATTGTTGCAGCTCGAACAGGCACGCCAAGACGCCCTGACTATGGGAGGGCGGTGCTGCCGGGTGGCGCTCCCGAAACCCCGGCAACAGGGCAAGCGTATTTGCAGCACGGGGGTTGTACTTCATGGTGCAAGAGCCGAGCGGATAAAAATGCGTGTCGACCGAGAAATTGCGCTGCGAAAGCCGGGTGTAATGCCGCACTGCTTGCAGCTCTGATACCTCCGGCAAAAGGGGCGGCTGCTTGCGCAGAAAACGTTCCGGAATAGCAGTCTGCGTCTCCGTCACAGGCAGCCTTAGCGTTCCGGCACGCCGCCCCGCGCGGGATAATTCGAAGATCAGCAACGCTTCATCATCCAGATGTGGGTTTCTCAATGCTCGTCTACAGCGCCGCTAGGGCCTTTTCGTAATCGGGTTCATCGCCGATCTCGGGAACCAGCTCCGTATAGACCACCTTGTTCTGGCCGTCCAGCACCACGATAGCGCGCGCCGACAAAGTCGCCAGAGGACCATCCTCAATCAAGACCCCGTAATCCCGAGCAAAATCCCGAGAGCGCATCATCGACAAAGTGACCACGTTCTTCAGTCCCTCGTCGCCGCAAAAGCGCGCCTGCGCAAAAGGCAGATCGGCTGAAATAATAAGAAATGTCGTGTCGCGGTGATCGCGCGCGTACTCGTTGAACTTCTTCGTCGACGTCGCACAGACCGGTGTATCGAGGCTGGGGACAATGTTCAGCAGCTTCTTGTTGCCCGCAAAGTCCTCCAGGCCGACTTCCTGCAGCCGCTTGTCAACCAGCCTGAAGCCCGGCGCGTCGCTGCCAATTGCCGGCAGGTCGCCATTGGTGTTAATCGGTTCGCCTTGGAGTGTGACTGTCGCCATAGCGCTCTCCTTCTGCAGGTGAATTAAATCTGTGAATCAGATTTTTGGTTGAACGGGACACCTCGCTGCCGTACGGTGTCGCATGATCCGCGTTAACAGCTCCGAGTAGCTCTCGATATCGCGCATCGTGCGCTGTTCGGTCGCGCACACCAACAAGCCGTTCGCCAACTGTGGGAAATGTCGCCCCACGTCATAGCCACCGAGCACATTGTAGGCCGCCAGCGACCGCAATACCTCGGCCACCGGCGCCTGCAGGCGAAGCACGGCTTCATGGAAAAACGGGCGCTCGAACACCCGCTCGACGCCAGCAATCGCCGTCAGCCGCTGCACCAGCGCGACACAATTCTCGTGAGACGTTCTGGCGACGCCACTGAGCCCCTCTGATCCAAGTATCGCCAGGTAAATTGTGGCCGCGGTCACTAACAGTCCTTGGTTGGTGCAGATATTTGATGTCGCCTTCGCCCGGCGGATGTGTTGCTCCCGGGCCTGCAAGGTCAGCGTGAAACCGGGTTTGCCTTCCAGGTCGACGGTGCGCCCGACGATGCGTCCTGGCAGTTGGCGAACATGGGCGCTTTTGCTCGCCATAAAACCAAAATACGGGCCGCCAGAGGAAAGCGGTACGCCAAGCGGTTGCCCCTCGCCGCAGGCGATGTCCGCTCCCTTTCTGCCCCACTGCCCGGGCGGCGTTAGCCAAGCCATGGCAAGGGGATTCACCAGCCCAATCACGAGCATCCCATTCGCGTGTCCCCAGTCCGTGAGGAAATCCACTTCTTCCAAGATCCCAAAGAAATTGGGTTGCGGCACCACAAGCGCCGCATAGGAGCGGCCATCTAACGAGCTCAAACTTTCCGGCGCAATGTGGCCTCCCCGGCTGTCGAACGCAAGCTCGACGAATTCGATAGACTGGCGCTGCGCGATCGTGCGTGCAACTGATCGGTAAATCGGATGTACCGTGGAAGGCATTACGACACACCGCGACCGACGGTGCAAACGTACCGCCATGAGGACAGCCTCAGCCAGCGCCGAGGCACCGTCATAAAGCGAGGCATTGGACACCTCGAGTCCCATGAGGCTTGCCACCATGGTTTGAAATTCATAACCGATCTGGAGGGTGCCTTGACTCGCTTCCGCCTGATACGGTGTATAGGCAGAGTAGAATTCACCGCGCGTGACCAGCTCCCAAACCGCAGCGGGGATATGGTGGTCATACGCGCCGGCGCCGACAAAACACATCGCGCCCCCATCCTGTTGCGCGCGATCCCGCATCAGCCGACTGAGCTCCAGTTCGCTTAGCGCACTGGGGATACCCTCGAGTTTTCCAGCGTGAAGTGCCGGCGGGATTTCATCAAACAAGTCCTCGAGGGAATTCACACCCACTGCCGAAAGCATCGCCGTGAGCTCCTCATCGGTATGTGGGATAAAGGGCACGGGCTAATACCTCCTTAAGAAGCCGTCTCGAAGACAGTCGCGCTCGCCACCGCGGCGGTATTGTTCGCCGTCAAGCATGGCATCCTGGCCGGGCGCCGAACGCAACGCTTCGCTCTAAAACCGACTGCGCCTCCCGATAACGGCGCAGAATGCTGGTGTCGGCTGCCCGCCTTACTATCGGACGGCCCGCTGCGCGCCGTGCGCCTTGCTCCCCGGCCGCTCGTTACGGTCTTTTCGCAACTGCTCAGTCCTCCTCGCTTTTCGCCAATGCACCATAGGCGGCGGCATCCAGGAGGTGGGCGATCTCCTCGGTGGATTCCGGCTTAATGCGAACCATCCAGCCCTCGCCGTAGGGATCTCGGTTGATCAGTTCGGGGGAATCAACCAGCAATTCGTTGATTGCCACAACCTCGCCGGTTACCGGGCCATAGACATCTGCTGCCGCCTTGACCGATTCCACAACGGCAAGTTCCTCACGCGCCTGCACCGTACGGCCGACCTCAGGAAGTTCCACATACACGAGATCACCGAGCAGCTCTTGAGCGTGATCGCTAATGCCCATAACCAAGGTACCGTCATCCTCCTGGCGAACCCATTCGTGGGTCTTGGCATAGCGCAGCTCTTCAGGAACATTGCTCATAAGCTTCCCCTATTTTTCGTCATGTTGGTAGAACGACACTCCGCGAATGACCCAAGGCGGGTTTGAAGGAGAGACTTAGGCAGCAGCAGCGCCGAAGCAGGGCTTTCCGTGGCGCACGAATGGCGGCTTGACCAGGCTTATCGGCTGGCGTCGCCCGCGAATCTCCGCCACCGCCTGCTCTTGGGAGGCAGTTACCGGCACTCTAGCCAAACCGATGCTTCGCTTGAGTGTAGGTGAGAATCCGCCACTCGTTACTACCCCTTCACCGCCCTCGGCTGTCAGTACGCGCTGGTGAGCCCGCATGACACCTGCCGCCTGAAGCACGAGCCCGACGCGTTTCCACCGCACCCCCTGGGCACGCTGTGCCGCAAGCGCCTCGCGGCCAATGAAGTCCCGATCTTCGGGTTGCCACGCCACCGTCCATCCCAGGCCTGCTTCAAGCGGCGTTACCGATTCATCCATGTCGGCGCCGTAAAGATTCAGCCCGGCCTCCAGACGCAGCGTGTCTCGCGCAGCCAGCCCCACTGGCTTCACCTCCCGCGCCCGTAGGGCTTGCACGAGATCGAGCGCTCTTTCCCTGGGAATCATGATTTCGAAGCCGTCTTCACCAGTGTAGCCGGTCCGGGCAACCAAGCTTTCCCCTTCCCAAGCCGCTTGAAATGAGGCCAGATCGGAAGTCCGCATCCGCAAGTCCGTATCCAACACACGCAACACGCGCTCTCGAGCCAACGGTCCCTGCACGGCGATGAGAGCCAGATCAGTGCGCTTGGCGATGTCTATGCCGAACGCAGCCCCATGGCGGGTAATCCAAGCGACAACCTTTGCGTGCGTCGCCGCATTGGACACCAATCGAAAGCGGCCCTCAGGCAACGAGTACACAATCAAGTCATCGAGAATGCCGCCTGCCTCATTCAGCAGACAACTGTATAATGCCCTACCCGGGGCCTCCAAAAGCGCCACATCATTGGCCAGGAGATACCTCAAAAACCCACGTGCATGGGCTCCCGAAACGTCTAGAACTGTCATGTGAGAAACGTCGAACATGCCCGCCGCTGTCCGAACGCAGTGGTGCTCATCGATCTGGGAGCCGTAGTGCAACGGCATCTTCCAGCCGGCAAAATCCACTATTCTCGCCGCGGCCGCAACGTGCCACGAATAAAGCGCCGTGCGTTTGCTCATCCTGCTATCCCGGACTGTAACGCCCCGACATGATTGTTTTTCACCAGGGTAAGGCCTCCGATGCGGATCATCGCTCCATCTCGAATCACCGCCAAGGATGCGTCCGCAATGCTGCGTGTGCGCCGAGCTGTTACCTACGACGACCTTAAGAAGCTGTTTTGAAAACTATTGCGCATACCCTACCGGCATCGCGCGGCTGGCGAAACTATACTGGCAGCGCCCTGCAAAACCAAGCGTTGAATCGTTCTCAAAGTGCACCCACGGCACCACAGAGTATAGAGAAAATAGCTTGTGGAAAGCGCCTATGCAAAAATTATCCCATGAATGATGTCACTTTCGATAGTCGTGAAGAAACCGTAGCGAGCGGCCCAGGAGCAAGGCGGATAAGCACGTCGCGACCAGACCCATGCGCTGGCTCGGCGAGAAGCGAGCACCAGCCGCCGCTATCGGCAGGCGCAGTCGGTTTACTCACACCCTCTGAGTGACCTGGAGCGCGCGCTCCACTGCGATTCCGTTGGAAAAATCCCAAACACTGCTCTGCCCGGCAAGAAACAGGTATAGTTCCCCCCGAAACGCTGCGAAGGAGAGATCTAATGAAAGGCGACCGTAAGGTGATCGAATTCTTGAACAACGCGCTCAAAAACGAGCTTACCGGAATCAACCAGTACTTTCTGCACGCGCGCATGCTGAAGAACTGGGGATTGAACCGGCTGAACGAGCATGAGTACCACGAATCCATCGATGAGATGAAACATGCGGATGAGCTGATCGAACGGATCTTGTTCCTCGAAGGCTTACCCAACTTGCAGGACATTGGCAAGCTGCGAATCGGCGAGAACGTTTTGGAACTGCTGCGAAACGATCTTGCCCTGGAAGTCGATGCGCGCTCACTCCTAATAGAAGCTGTTGCTTATTGCGAGTCCAATAGCGACTTCGTAAGTCGCGGTCTTCTTGACGACATTCTCAAGTCCGAGGAGGAACATATCGACTGGTTAGAAACTCAGCTCGAGCTCATCGATAAGATAGGGCTGCAGAACTACCTGCAAGCCAACATGTGAGCCCGTGATGGGAACCGCCACAGCGTGGCACAAAGAGGCCCGAGCCGGCGGCGGGCTAAGGCACAGGGTCGGTTCGAAAGCCGCACTGGCATGATACGGAGAGCAAATGCGATGAGCGAAGGGGATTTTGACAAAGCTGCTGTTGTTTCGACACTAAACCGCATCTTGGAGTTAGAACTCGCAGGCGTCGTACGCTATACCCACTACTCTTTCATGATTTTCGGTTTCGGGCGCATCCCAATTGTGTCGTGGCTGCGGGACCAGGCCAACGAGGGCCTGCTGCACGCCCAGGAGGCCGGTGAGCTGATAACTCAGCTCGGAGAGCATCCATCCCTCGCCATTGGCCCCTTGCTTGAAACCCATCAACATGATGTGGGAGCCATTCTGCAGGAATCCTTGGCCCATGAGTCCGATGCGATTGCCGCCTACCGAGCGCTCTTGAGCCAAGTGGCCGGCCGATCGGTACTCCTTGAGGAGTACGCCCGTCGCCTCATCGCAGAGGAAGAGCTGCATAGAGGCGAAGTGGAAAAAATGTTGCGTGCTCCGGCATAACCCGGCGCGTTCGCAGTCGGGCGCTGGCTCCATACCCCAAACGGCAAATGCGCTCAGGGCGTTCTGGCTCGGGAGGTGGAAGAGCGTTCTTAGCGTAGAGCTAACGCGAGCCCATGTGGCGGGCATCCCGCCAGCGCCGCAGGTGAAGCGGTGCCCGCCGGCGCTCTTGAGCATACCCTAGGGGGCAGGCAGGGTGCCACAAGGGGCGCGCATAATTTTAGTTGAAAACAATTATCGTTCATTCTACTATTCGCATTACTGATACGCTAGGTCATTAATCGTTGCAGAGCCTTCATGAGATGTACATCTGCATTTGCAAAGTCGTCACCGACAGTGACATCAGGCAGGCGGTATCACAGGGCGCCAGGTCAATGCGAGAACTCCGTGAGATGACGGGACTCGCCAGCCAATGTGGTCGCTGCGCAAAGGAGGCCAAGTGCTGCTTGCGGGAAGCGGTGCACGAGAGCGCAGGGGCAGTTCCGCAGCCGGTATTTGCTTGAGCCATTGCCAGGGAAGCGCTCGGACAGTCAGCGCGCTAGAATTCCACAGCCAACGAACGGGGCTTGCCTGCTCACCGGAAATAAATTTGCGTCCCAAGCGCAACGGCCCCCTGTGGGCTGACACCTTTTCGGTCCTCACCAGCGCCGCATTTCAGAACTCGATTTTCACGACCTTTGTGTCACCAGTTGGCGCCCGCCCGAGTTAGGCGCAAAATAGGCGGCGACATGAACGCAACCCACGCATGGCTACTCCACGATCACCGGCATTATGAGACCCTGCTCCTCGAATGCGAGGAGGCTGTGAGAGCGGGTGACTGGCAGCGCGCCGCAAAGGTACTGCGAGACCTCATTGCCCTGTTGAAGGGGCATTTTTTGGCAGAAGAGCAAGTGCTTTTCCCAGCATATGAAAGCTTGGTCCATTCTCCCGAATGTCCTACCGAGTATCTGCGAGGCGAGCACGATCAGATGCGAGAGCTGCTGCGCAGCATCTCGTTGACCCTTCAGCAACAGCGCGCCGCGCGCTTGTTGGAAGAATTCTTACGTTTGCAGCAGGTCATGCACCGGCATCATGAGAAGGAGGAAGAAATCTTTCTGCCAATGGCGGGACATGCGCTCCTCGAGAAGCGCGAGGAAGTTATGGAGCGCCTGAAACGACTCGACTGGAAAGGCGCCTTAAGGACCTGGAAGATTTAATGCGGTGCGTTTTTGCGGATCAGCGGCGGCTGGTTAACCGGCGGCCACTGGCATCGCGCATGACAAAGGAAATCATGAACAAGCTTTTGCTAGGATTATTGTGCTGGTGGCCCGCGGTTGCCTTGGCGATGGTGCAAACTACCGTGCCGAGTCCCTCGATCGAGGTCTCGGGTTCGGGAGAAGCGTTCGCCAAGCCTGATATGGCCGAATTGGAAGCCGGCGTTGTTAGCCAAGCGAAGACCGCTGCCGCGGCATTGCAAGTCAATAATGAGTCGGTAGCCAAACTACTCAGGGAACTGCGCGAGCTCGGCATTCCGGAGACTGATATTCGCACCCAGAACATCTCCGTGCACCCCCAATACCAGGTGCAGGGAGAGCGATCACCACAGATCACCGGATTCGAGGTAAGCAACCAAGTGGCGGTAACGATCCGAGAGCTGGAGCGCCTTGGGGAGATCCTCAGTCGACTTGTAGGAGCGGGCGGCAACATTCTGAGCCGGGTACGCATGAGTGTCGCCGATCCATCCAAGCTTCTCGAGAAGGCACGCCGCGCGGCGCTGGGAGACGCAAAACACAAGGCCGAGGTGTATGCTAGCGCTGCGGGCGTAAGGCTTGGCCGCCCCTTGCTGATTCGCGAGGATCGCGCGCAAGCGCCAGCGCCATATCTGCTGTTGGAGCGCGCATCGGTTGCCCACGCCGAAGTCCCCATCATGCCCGGGGAAACCTCCTTTCAGGTGCAGGTTTCGGTCACTTACGCGCTCGAGTGAAGAGTCCGATAGCGCCGGAGTCGCGCACTTCAGGAACAAGGGCCAACTACCGATAATGCTCGCAATTACAGCGGGCAAGGTGGTGAACACCGCACGTTGGCCTCTCTAAGCGATACCTTTTAAGGGGAAAAGGGGCCATGGTCATCGTTTCGTCAGCGTCACCATTCAGAGGTTAAAACCGCACCCAGAATCTGTAGGCAGGCAGTCGCCTTGCCACAAGGGTGTGT
>JAGTVB010000347.1 GCA_018224385.1 Gammaproteobacteria bacterium | reverse complement strand
GCATGGCCTTTCAGGAGGAAGGTCCGGGAGACGAGCCCCCGCCTGATGCGTCGGGCGGGAACAAAGTGAAACCGAAGCTGAGAGTCGTGAAGTGATTACCTCGACATGTTCTGAGTCCCGCCCATGATTGGCGTCGAAGTGGCCGACATCACCCGGCTTGAGGTGGATGCCCTAGTAAACGCCGCCAACACGAGCTTGTTGGGCGGCGGCGGAGTGGACGGCGCCATTTATCGCGAGCTGCTGGCGTGAGCGAGGAAGCACCTTCGGCCATCAATCCTTGGGTGCCGCAGCCGTTTCCTCTACCCGTCCGTATACTGGAATAATTTCACGACGCGCTGCACACCCGCGGTCTGACGCGTCACCTCGGTGGCCTGCTTCCCTTGCTCCCGACTTACCAATCCCATTAGGTACACCGTGCCGTTCTCGGTAACGACCTTGACATCTACCGCGCGCACGTCGGCGTCGGCCGCCAAGCGGGATTTGACTTTGGCGGTAATCCAGCTGTCGCTGGAACGCGTGAGAATAGAGCTCGGCGCGGCAATAATCATTTCGTTATGCACCTGTTGGACTTTCGGTACGGCGCGCGCTAGCGTCTCTAGCCGTTGGCGGATCGATTCGCTGGTGGCCTCTCCGGTGAGCAACACATTACCGTTGTAACTCGTGACATTGAGATGACTTTGCTGGCTGAGCTGTGGTTGGTCGTACAGCGCTTCGATGATCCGGAACTCGATCATTTCATCGTCGAGGATGGTGCCAGTGGTGCGTGGATCGGTAGCGAGTACGGCGGTGGTGGCGGCACCACCGATAACGGCCGCCGCACAACCCTGGATGAGTAGCAGTGCAAGGCTGAGGAGTAGCAGTGCAAGGCTAAGGAGAGGGGCCAGGAGCAGGGGCAGGGTAGGCCTCACGACGGGCCGTTTCCTTTGCGTAAATTTCTCCATGTGCGTAACCGACACGCTGGCTTGCCCAATGAGGTCAAGCAGAAGCTGAGAGGTGTACTCGTTGACGCTCGCGACGTGGTCATCACGCGTCACTGGCGGTCTACCAAAATGCCTCAAAGGCGTTTGGAATCCACGACAGTGAAGGTGAACTGCCGAAGCCCGATACGGCGACGACATCGAAACGGCAGGGTGCCGACGATGCACCGGAATGACTCCCGAGAAAATATTGCGCTGCAGCAATAAGTTTTCTTCGTTTACGTTTGTCCACTGATTCTATTCCACCTCCAAAATCGGCCCGGCTGCGATACCTGACTTCGACAAAAACGATGGTGGCCTGGTGGCGCATGATGAGATCGATTTCTCCCAGCCGACAGCGATAGTTTTGCTTCAGTGGTGTCAAACCCTGTTGCTGAAGGAATCGTCGCGCAAGATCCTCTGCCCATCCGCCCCGCAACGATGGTGCACCTTCAGGGTCGCGTGTCATGGCCCCGTGGCGAGCGTGGGGATGCGGTCAAGCCGAGGTACACCGTTGCTGAACTGTGCCCATAAGAGCCGACGCTCGATGCGCTGTTCCCCGTTCATGACCAGACGCCCGGTTACGCCCGGGAACTCGACGAAGGGTTGCGTCTCGAGCTGATCAAGATAAGGAACCATGCGGTACGCGTCCAACCCGAAGGCATAGAAGCGGGCGTACTGCGAGA
The DNA here is from genome assembly GCA_018224385.1 of Gammaproteobacteria bacterium. Classification (GTDB taxonomy): domain Bacteria; phylum Pseudomonadota; class Gammaproteobacteria; order HK1; family HK1; genus JAGTVB01. Next base: position 9,712 of record JAGTVB010000347.1, on the reverse strand, counting down.
GCGGATCGGGCCAAAGCGCTTGGAGCTGCTGCCGTAGCTCGGCTACTTGCCCCTCATTGAGCAAAACCCAAGGCATATCGACAAAGGTTACGCCATCGATGTCGGCATCTGCACGGGGATCAAGAACGCCGGAAAACACATGAGAAGTCGCATAGACCGGGACCTCAGCGGCGTGATAGAAGCGCAACAGCGGCCGTAGCTGCCGCGCCTCCTGGGGAAAAGCCGCCATAAAAATGAAGTCGATATCCTGGCGCCGTCGCACCGTGTGCTTTAGTCGCCGTTTTAAGGTCGCCTTGAGTAGTTGCAGGCGCTGTTCGCTTTCCTCAATATCGAGAAGTCGCCTGACCGCGGTGGACATCTGCTGGGTATCACTGGAATAAAGCTGTGAGGCGGTCACTTGGCCGCCCAGTTGGCCCCATGCTTCCGCGAACGCTGCACTGACCCGCGTCCCCCACGACCCCTCTGGGACCAGCAAGGCCGCATTGCGATGACCGTCGTCCCAGGCGCGTTTGGCGACCTCGCCAGCCTCGGCTTACGGCGACAGTGAGAACTGATAAAGCCTGGAGGGCGTCTCCGGGGCGCTACTTGGCGGGCCGCTGTCCATTGATGCCGGCTGCATTGGGTGAGGGGGAACGTAATTTAGGGCGAGCGTCGGTATCGAGAGGTCGGGGAGACGAGACACCGCCATGACGGCAGGCTTGTCAAGGGGCCCCACCACATAGTCCGCACCGGCGTCGATGACCTCACGGTACAGGTCTGGGATGCTTGCGGAAGCGGTGCTGCGAATGATGACGGTCGGTCGCAGCGGGCTGGGGTCGCTAAACCAGCCCGCGAGAAACCCATCCCGGATGGCTTCGGCCGCGTTCGCAAAGGGACCGTCGAAGGGCAGTAACAGAGCGAGGTGACGTGGATGCGCGGTCTGCCCATGACTGAGCGCGATGAGCTCAGGAACCGTTTCCTCGCCGGCCGGGTGCCGCGGATAGTGCGCACGCCAAGCATCGATGGCCATGAGAAACGCCGCCGGATCGCTGAGCGCATTGCGTGACAGCGCGGCCAGCTCGATCCAGCCGTCGAGAGTCGCCGGCGGAGCGCTGGCATAGTGAGCCAACGCCTCGGGATCGAGTCGGCCGAGCGCATGCCAGAGATTTTGACGGTTGGCACGGATCGCCTCCGCATCCAGCAGTACCAGTTCCAACTGGACGTGCTCGTCTGCCGCGTCGAGGTACTGCTGTAGTTGCCGGTATGCTTGCGCCCGCAGCCGATGGGCCTCTGCAGCGTGCTGCGGCGCTGCCTCCAGCGCAAAGGTTTCGGGCAGGATCGACAGTACCGCTGCTGGGCGTTGTTCTGCCAGCGCCAGGGTCGCCCGCAGCAGGTCTTGGCGTTGCTGCAGTTCGCGGGAGGCGAGGGGAGACAGCGGTTGCAGCAGAAGCGCTTGGGCCCGCGCCAATGCATTGGCCTCGAGGAGCAACGCCACCGCCTCAAGGCGATAGCTATCCGCCTGCGCTGCGCCCACCGTAACGGACAGCCGCAGATATTCGTTCGCCGCCTCCACCAGCTTGCCTTGCGCGCGCAGGGCCATGGCAAGCTCATCGGTCGGTTGCGCGGGCCGGGATGCTGGCGAGCCCGCCGGGGGCACCGCTTGACAGCCGGCCAACAATACCATGATGGCAATGGCGAGCAGATAGCGCTTGCGAACGTGTACCATTGAGACTGCGATGAACTCCACTCTGGCGATGGTGGGCAAGTATTCTTAACGAAGGGCCAGACTGTCAAATGGAAGCGGGCATATTTTATGTCGTGGCGACTCCCATAGGGCATCTCGATGATATCACTGCCCGAGCCGTGCAAGTGCTTGGCCAAGTCGATCTGATACTCGCTGAAGACACGCGACATAGCTTACCGATGCTGCGGCGCTTGGGAGTACAGACACCTCTGCAGGCGCTGCATGAGCACAACGAATACCGCAGGCTGCCCAAAATTATCGAACGTTTACATGCCGGCGAGAATATCGCGCTCATCGCGGATGCGGGTACCCCGCTTATCAGTGACCCAGGGTATTTGCTGGTGCGCGCGCTGCGGGAGCGCGATGTTGCGGTGGTTCCGATCCCGGGCCCGAGCGCGCTCACCTGCGCGTTGAGTGCCGCTGGTGTTCCCACCGACCGTTTCGTGTTTGAGGGCTTCTTACCGCCCAAACAGCAGGAGCGGCTTCGCCGCTTGCGAGCTCTGGCACGCGAGCCCCGGACCCTGGTTTTTTTTGAGGCGCCCCACCGGATATTGGCAACGATCGAGGATGCGGCGGGCGTCTTCGGTGGTGTCCGCCGAGGCGTCCTGGCGCGCGAACTCACCAAGGCCTTCGAGACCTTCCGATCGGGTCCGCTAAGCGATCTGCACGCCTGGCTGCAGGCCAACCCGGAGCAACGAAAAGGAGAATTCGTCCTGCTCATTGAGGGCACCACCGACATCGAAGCATCCGGGGCCATTGTGCGCGGCGCCGATGTCCTGCAAGCGCTGCTACCCCTTCTACCGGTTAAGCAGGCGGTAACCGTCGCGGTCCGGCTGAGCGGTGAAAAACGAAATGTGCTCTACCAGCAGGCGATGGACTTCATGAAGCGTCCCCGCTGAGCCGCTTCGGGTTTTCGGCGCCCTGACCAACGCCCGGTCAAGACATTGACGTCGCTGCAGACGGCAAACGCGGCTTCACCCGTATCAAGATCTGCCCGGGCACTACCCGCGGTCGCAATCCCGCCCCTCCCGTCATCGACTCGCTCACTTATGCGGCTATGGCACGCTTTCTGCTTCACTAGGGGAAAACGGGCCGCTGAAGCCCGCTAAGGGCCTGCCAGTCGGGATCAACGTATCGCAAAGAGGGGGTTTTACCAGCATGCGTACCGCTGCCACCGGCACCGACAGGGTGCACGCTGCCTTCATCGAGAGACCGAACCCGCCACCGGCTTGGGCCGGTGAGCGCCGAGCGTTTTCGGCGCTGCGCGGCGCGGGCGCGTTGCTGACCTAAGCCCAGCCAAGCCAAGCTCCCCTAGTTTCTTTGTTTTGCCGGAGCCGTCCCTTGAGGATTGGCCATGAGGCGGGCTTTTGCCGGAATTCAGTGGCGCTAGAGTGCGCTGGGCAAGCGGGCAAGCAAGCCGCTTGTCGATGTGGCGGTCAGGGAGGCTGCTGCTCCCGGAGTATGACACCTCGCAACAAGGAAGACCGGAAGTGAATACCTGTGCGGACACACTAGCAAGCCCCATCGCTCACAAGGGCGGCCAGAGCGCCGCCTTATCACCGAGCATTCTCTCTGGAACCGTCGCCCTCTTCGATGCCCTGATCCTCGTCGTCACGGGTTTAGCGGCTTATGCGTTGCACCCCGGTTGGAGCGAGGTTAACAGTTCGCTGTACTTGTCCACCGTCACCGTCATCACACTGCTCGCCGAGAGTGGTTTTTATGTGGCCGGCTTGTATCGGTTCGAGGCCATCATTGCCCCGCGGCGGCAACTGAAGCGCTTGATGGCCCTGTCCACGGCCCTGTTTGTCGGCCTCATGGCGGTGGCCTTTGCCTTAAAGGTCTCCACTCTGTACTCCCGCCTGTGGGTCTTCGCCTGGTTTTGCGCGCTGCTCGCCGGGCTCCTGATGGCGCGGCTGCTGTGGCATGTGTTCCTACGACAGCTGGCCCGATCGGAGCGGCTGACGCGAAATATCGCCATCGTGGGCGCCGGCGAGCAGGCCGTTCGCCTGGTGGCACTGCTTACCCAGCAGGACGCACCCTGGAATCGCATCGTGGGGATCTTCGACGATCGCAGCACCAGGGTTCCGGAGGCGATCGGACCCTATTGCCTGCTTGGCGATACCGATCGTCTCATTCAGTACGCACGGGGCACACGCATCGACGATGTCCTGATTGCCCTACCGTGGTGGGCCGAGGAACGCATGCTGCAAGTGCTGCATAAGCTTCAGGTGCTGCCTGCGCACATTTACCTCAGTCCCGATCTGACCGGCCTGAATTTTCCCCGCAGCCGTTACACGCAGGACATGGGGTTGCCGCTGCTCAATGTATTTCAGAAGCCGCTCGATGGCTGGAGCTGGGTGCTCAAGGTCATCGAAGATCGATTCTTGGCCCTGTTGCTGCTGGTCCTGGTGGCGCCGGTGATGCTGGTCATTGCGGCTGCCGTGAAGCTGGACAGTCGGGGCCCCGTGCTGTTTCGCCAGAAGCGCTACGGTTACAACAACAACCTTATCGAGGTGTACAAGTTTCGCACCATGTACCAGGACCAGTGCGACCAGAACGCCGACGCGCTCGTGAGACAACGCGATCCACGGGTCACGCGGGTAGGGGCCTGGTTGCGTCGTACCAGCCTCGATGAACTGCCGCAACTGCTCAATGTGCTCCGGGGCGAGATGTCGATCGTCGGTCCACGGCCCCATGCGACCCGTGCCAAGGCGGCGGGGCGTTTCTATGAGGACGTCGTGCGCGAGTATGCGCTTCGTCACCGGGTCAAGCCGGGGATTACGGGATGGGCTCAGGTGAACGGATGGCGCGGTGAAACGGATACCGAAGAGTCCATCCGCAAGCGTGTGGAGTTTGATCTTCAATATATCGAGAGCTGGTCCCTGTCCCTCGATCTGGAGATCTTGCTGCGTACCCTGATGGTGGTGTTGCGCGGACAAAACGCCTATTAAACCGACGGTTATCCGGCATTTGTTGCAGATTGTTATGGCCAACGTGGGAAACAAAGCAACGGCAATTCATCGCCGGCGGCGAAGGACGCTGCTGATTACGCCTGCTGTTGCGGTGCTCGCGACCACCTTGGTCGCCGGCTGCTCCATCGCACCGGGCATGTCCATGCGCGGAGCGCACCTAACCTCGTCCACTGCGCTGCCAACACTGGCACCGGAGCAAGCGGCGGCAGCAAAGGTCCCAATCGAGCCCATTACCGCTCAATTGATCGTGGATGAAAACCGGCGCGCGCCGACCCGGCCCGCGCTGCCTTCTCCTCCCAGAGTGTCGCACGAGACCTACCGTATTGGACCGCGGGACATCCTGACCATCACTGTTTGGGATCACCCAGAACTCACGATTCCCGCAGGGGAGTTTCGCAGCCCTGAAGCGGCGGGGAACGTGGTCGGTGAAGACGGGACGATATTTTTTCCGTACGTCGGCGTCCTTCGCGTTGCCGGCAGAACGGTCAACGAGGTGCGTCGTATGCTGAGCCTGGCCTTGTCTCAGTATATCGAGAACGTTCAGCTCGACGTTCGCCTTATCGCTTATCGCAGTCAACGGGTTTACGTGGTGGGAGAGGTGCAACAGCCCGGTACCCAGACGGTGACCGATGTACCGCTCACCGTGGCGGAAGCGATCAACCAAGCCGGCGGCCTGACGCCGGAGGCGGATATGAATAATGTGACCCTCACCCGGGACGATCGGATCTATCAGGTTGACCTCGTTGCGCTCTACGAAGAAGGGGATGGGACGCAAAACGCCGTGCTTCGAGCGGGCGATGTGCTCAACGTTCCGGACCGGACGCTCAACAAGGTGTTCGTGCTTGGAGAGGTGAGAAAACCTTCCTCGCAATTCATCCACAAGGGTCAACTCTCTCTTGCCGAGGCGTTGAGCGACGCCGGCGGTGCCGATCTGGTCACCTCCAATCCGGCGCGCATCTTTGTCGTGCGCGGGGGCCAAGCACGACCGCAGGTCTTTAGCCTCAATGCGGCCTCCCCGGACGCGCTGTTGCTGGCCGATCGATTTCAGCTCAAGCCGCGCGATGTGGTGTATGTAGAAACGGCGGGCGTGTCTCGCTGGAATCGGGTGATCAGCCAGCTGCTGCCGACCTCCACCGTGTTGTCGCGCGCCACCGCCCTGGCACGCTAGCCGTGTGCCGCCAGCTGCTGTCAAGGCATCTTCGAGGGAGTGTGGTAAACGGTGCTATCGATGATCCTGGGTCATGGACAACGAGATGAGCGCAATCGCAACGGCTGAACTGAACGCGACCACAACCCCGCTCGACGAGTACCTGGCGATGGTCATCGATGCGCGCTGGCTCATCCTCGCCCTGATGGCCGCCGTCCTGCTCGCGGCCGGTGCTTACATCGGGTTGTCAACACCGGTTTATCGTTCGGATGCCCTGCTACAGGTGACGACGCCCTTTAGTCTACCGGAGGTGATGCGCGGTGAGGGGGCGGAAACCGTGGCGGATGATTCCCCCCTCATCGACGAGAAAACCGTGGTTGCATCCCGTGCTGTACTGGGGCGTGTGGTCGACCGGCTCGGACTGGAAATCAGCGCGGTCCCCCGGTACCTGCCGCTGGTGGGCGAAGCGCTGGCGCGTGGCCACGACGAGGACCTGGGGTTAGCCCAGCCGCGCTGGGGATTTCGGCACTACGCCTGGGGAGGGGAGCAGATCGAGCTGGCAACGTTGGAATTACCCAAACGCCTGACAGATCCGCCCCTGACGCTGATTGCCGAGGAGGGTGGAGGATACCGGCTGCTGGACCCCAACGGTGCGCTGCTGCTGGTAGGTCGGGTGGGCGTGCTCGCCGAAGCGAAAGCCGATTCCGAACAGTCGCTGAAGGTGCTGGTGACAGAACTGGTGGCGCGTCCGGGCACCTATTTTCAGGTGACTAAACGAGCGCATCGGTCGGTCGTGGGGGCGCTGCAAGGTGCCTTGAGCGCCGATGCCACGGGAAAGCGCTCGAGTATTCTGAAGCTCTCTTTGGAGGGGGCGGATGCGGCCGAAACGGCGCGTATCTTGAATGCCATCGCCAGGGAGTACGCGCGGCAAAATGTGGCTCAGCAGTCGCTGAAGGCGACGCAAACGCTGCACTTTCTCGAAGATCAACTGCCGGACCTGAAACGACGCCTGGAAGCCGCCGAGGCGGCGCTGCATGCCTTTCGTCAGCAGCATAATTCGGTCGATCTCTCCTCAGAGGCACGCTCGCTGATCGAGCAGACCGCCAAGGCGGAGGCCGAACTGACTGCGCTCAAGCAAACGCGCGAGGAGCTTCGGCGCCGATTCAAGCCACGCCATCCGCAAATGATGTCCCTCGATCGCCAACTCACGGGCATGGTGGCGCTGCTTGGTGAGTTGGACGCGCGTCGGCGAGCCCTGCCGGAGACGGAACGCACCTATATGCGTCTGGCGCGCGAGGTGGAGGTCGCCACGGCGTTGTACACGTCGCTGCTCAACAGTGCCCAGCAGCAACGGGTGGCGATGGCAAGCACGCTCGCCAATGTGCGTATCCTCGATCCGGCTTTTCCGGTGCAGGCCCCAGTATGGCCTCGGCCGACGCTGGTGATGGCGCTGGCGACCCTGTTGGGGGGATTCTTGAGCCTCGGTATCGTGTTTACGCGCAACGCCCTGAACCACAGTATAGCCGATCCCAAGACCCTGGAGGCTTTGTTTCGCCTACCGGTTTATGCCGTCATCCCCCATAGCAAGCGCCAGGATCGGTTGCAGCGTGTGACGGCACGCAAGCCTCGGCACGCGCTGCTCGCGATCCATCAGCCGGCCGATCAGTCGCTCGAGAGTCTGCGCGCCTTGCGCGTGAGCTTTCTGCCGACTCGGTCGGCCAACTCACCGAGTTTCCTGCCGGCCCAAGCGCGCAGTGCGGCGGTTATGGTGATCACCAGTGCCGCGCCGGGGGCGGGGAAATCCTTTGTTTCGGCCAACTTCGGAGCGCTGCTGGCGAGCACCGGAGAGCGCGTATTGCTCATCGACGCCGATCTTCGCAAGGGACAACTCCACGTCGCGGTGGGCGCCGTTCACGAGCCCGGAATAACGTCGCTTCTGGTAAGCGACCTGGATCGGCTCATCCATACCACCTCGGTGCCAGGCTTAGATCTGCTGCCCTCCGGCGGCGGTATTACAGGCTCGGTGGATCGGCTATTAGGCGAGTGTCTGGGCGAGGCGTTGGGGCGGCTGCGACAGCGCTACGACCACATCATTATCGATACTCCGCCGGTACTCAGTGTCGCCGATGCGGTCATCGTAGGGCGCCATGCCACTGCGGCGGTGCTGGTGGTCAGGGCCGGGCAGGCGACTCCACGAGAGCTGGAGTACTGCCTGCTGCGGCTGCGCCGAGCCGGTATCGAGCCCAAGGGGCTGCTCCTGAACGACGTCGATCCGAATAGCCGGCAGTATGGATATGCCTATGCAGCCAGTGGTTAGCATGTTGCCGTGGCGGTGCTTTTGCTCCGGGCTCGCTTCCCGAGGGCGGCCCCAGGAGGCTAAGCGTGTCTGTTAGCCGCGAGCGGGTCGTGCCGGTGCTGCTGTTTGTTTTGATCGGCACCGCAATGATCGCCACGCTTCCTCAGATGCGCTCGGCGTGGGAGGGGGCAAAGCTCGGTGCCCACGAGGATGCGGGGCTTCGCTGGCTCCGGGAAGCCGTGCTCTTGCTCATCATGGGCTGGGTCGTGCTGGAACGTCGCTTTTGGCACGTGCTCTTATGCAACCCCGTGGCACCGCTGCTGCTGTGGCTTGGCGGCTATGCAACCTTCGAAGTGCTCTATGCTTGTTACCTCGGTCTGCCGCTTATCGTGCCGATGGTGGGTTTGCGCACGTTTCAGTATCTGCCCTTGGTATTGGTGGGAATGATGATGGCGCGCATGGACGCCGACGGTGAACGGTTCGCCGAATTTGCGCGCTACCTGCGTTGGTTTGTCTTGATTGAGGCATTGGTGGCCGCGGCCCAGGTGCTTTCTGCTCCGCCCCTCCATGGTGCGTCAGTGCTTGGCGGCAGCCGGGCTTTTGGAACCTTTGTGGCGCCGAATCACTATGGGGTTGCCATGGCCACCTGCGCCTTGGTGTTCGCCATGGTCCGCCGCCGCGGGTTTGGGAAATGGATCTACCTGAGTGCGTTGCTGGCGCTATTGAGCGGCTCACGCACGGCAATTTTGGAGGCCGGCCTGGTGCTGGGATTTCGTGCCTACCACAGATGCCCCCGCAAGCACCGGTTGCTGGTGTTGATGATGACGCCGGTGCTGGCCGGTCTCGCCCTGGTGCTCGTCTCCAGCAAGGCCATCAGCGGCCGGGACATTGAGCTCGAAGACGAGGGCCGGCTGGTGCTGTGGAGTGAGCTGTTGGGTGGCTCCATCGACAGCGTTGCGGACTTGTTGTTTGGCTGGGGGCTCGGGCTTGGCTCAAGCAGCGTTTTTACCCTCTTCGGCGAGGATGCTTTTCCGGGCCAATTTGTCTCGGACGGCTTGTATCTATTCTTGTTGAGCAGCTTCGGTGTTATTGGATTGGTGTTTTATTTGAGCATTCTGCTGGGCGCCTGGGGCTGCTCGAAGCACGCCTACCGGGGTTTGTTTTTCAGTTTTTTGCTCTTGGCCGGGCTGCCATTCAATGCCTTTGAATATTTCCCCCAGAACGCCCTGCTGATGTTCCTTTGGGGGTATGTGGCCAGTGTTAAGGCGGAGCAACCGTGTGCCCCCCAAGCGACAGGCTACGGTTCGCTGGCGATACCGGGGCCAGGGCCCTCGGTGGAACCTGTGTGCGCCGATATGATGAGTCGGAGATAACCCCTACGTGATTGCGCTCTTGCGACCTCTCCTTGGCTGGGCAGGCGATGGATTTGGCATCGAACGGTCTGCGCTCCCTGCTTTTACTGGCGTGGGCGGCGGCGCCTCGCGTCATTTGGTGCAAAGGGCGGCGGCGAGCATGGCGTTGCGCCTGACGGCCGCCTTGCTGTCGTTACTCAGTAGCGTCGTGCTGGCCCGCTT
>JAGTVB010000346.1 GCA_018224385.1 Gammaproteobacteria bacterium | reverse complement strand
TGCCCGATCCCACCGCCTTGACCTCGCCGCGAATGGGCTTCTCGGCGGCGGTATCGGGTATCACGATCCCACCCGCGGATCGGGTCTCCTCCTCAGCACGCTTAACGATGATGCGATCATGCAACGGTCGTATGTTCATTAAAAATCTCCTTAAACCAGCAGCGACATACAAAATTTCTAAGGCGTAGCCGAGACTAGCGCTGGCACTCGACCTAGATGAGTGCTAATAATAGGGGCCAAGTTCACGGTGTCAAGGTGTTGGACCAATCGCGCTTCCTTGCGGTGGCGGGCTTCGGTGTAAAACACGCCTCTGGCTGGGCACCTGTCAGCGCCTTGGGTCCTATTGAAAAGAGCCCAACGTCGTGATTTAGTCCTAATTGGCCAACTCCCTTAGCCCCAAGGAGCAGTAGGATGCCGGACGCTAGCCCTTACATACTCGTGCTCTCGACCTGCCCAGATGAAGCGACGGCCGAGCGCCTCGCGGCCAATCTTGTCGATGCAAAAATTGCTGCCTGTGTCAATATTCTGGGGCCGCTGCGTTCCATTTATCACTGGAAGGGGGCCGTGCAGAAGGACGATGAGATGCTTTTAATCGTCAAGACCCACCGTGACCGCTATCCCGAAGTCGAACGGCTCATCGTGCAGCAACATCCCTACGAACTTCCTGAAGTGGTGCAAGTCGCAATTCGTGCCGGATCGGCAGATTATCTTTCGTGGATGGGCCACTGTCTCGAGATCGATTAGATGTGTTTCCTTAGGCTGCTTCACTTGCTGAGTATTGTGTTGCTGCTGCTTGGTTCGGAGTCCGGTCACACCCGACCACAGGAAGCAACACTGTTGCCGCCGGAGAAGGCGTTTCAAGCCGTCGCCGAAGGCAGCGCTGAGGGTATCCGAATTACCTGGTCCATCGCGGATGGCTACTATCTCTATGCCACCAAGTTTCGTTTCCATGCCAGCACGCCGGCGGTGGTGTTCGGCGAGCCTGCATTGCCCAAGGGTGAGGTCAAGCAGGATCCGTTTTTCGGTGAGCTGGAGATTTTTCGCCATCAAGTGACCGTGGTAGTGCCGATGACTCTGGATGGGTCGCCTCTCGATGCGATCGAGCTGCAGGCGACCAGTCAAGGGTGCGCGGATCAAGGAATATGCTATCCGCCCCGTACCGAGCACCTCCGGGTTGCCTTGTCCGATGCGGCAGGAGCTGACAGCGCGGGGGCAGCAGCGCCCACCAACGATCCCGTTGCCGCCTTGGCGGCTCTGGCCTCAATCCTAGGGGGGGGCAGCACAGACGACGAATTTCTGGATCCGGACAATGCGTTCGCGCTGGAATCTCAAATCCTCAGCGACCAGACGCTGGGCGTGCATTGGACCATCGCAGACGGGTATTACCTGTATCGCGATAAATTGCAATTCAAGCTCGTAGGCGGCCAAGGGGTGGCGCTGAGTAACATCGATCTCCCCTCCGGGGAGGTTAAGCGCGACGAGTTCTTTGGCACGGTTGAGGTCTTCCGCCAGCAAGTGCAGGCGATCCTGGGGCTTGAGCGAGAGCAGCCCGAACCCATTGCGCTGGTTCTCGAGGTTGGCTATCAGGGCTGCGCCGAGGCGGGGCTGTGTTATCCGCCGATAACCAAGCGCCTCACCTTCAATCTACCGGCCCTGGCCGGCGCTGGCGATGGGCGGCAGAAAACCGCCGTACCCTCTGAGCCCCAAGTCTCCCACACAACACCCGTTGCCGAAGACAAGCCCTCCACCGCGAAGACTGCACCCGTGGCCGAAGGCAAACTCTCGGATCAGGACCGCATCGCCCGTTCGCTCGCGCTGGATAATCGCTGGCTCGCATTGATCACCTTCTTCGCTTTTGGGATGCTGCTCGCCTTTACGCCGTGTGTTTTCCCGATGGTGCCCATCCTCTCGGGTATCATTGCGGGACAAGGTGATCAAATCACCACGCGTCGGGCGTTCGTCCTGTCGCTGGTGTACGTGCTCGCCATGGCGCTGACCTATACCGTTGCAGGCGTGGTCGCGGGTGTATTCGGTCATAACCTTCAGGCGACGTTTCAGAACCCCTGGCTGATTGGCGCCTTCAGTGGGGTATTTGTACTGCTGGCCCTATCCATGTTCGGCTTCTACGAGTTGCAGCTGCCGACGAGCTGGCAGTCGCGACTGGCGGGGTTCAGCAGCCGTCAGCGGGGAGGAACGCTCCTCGGCGTTGGCATCATGGGGATTCTGTCGGCCCTGATCGTCGGTCCGTGCGTTGCGCCTCCCCTCGCAGGGGCGCTCATCTACATTGGCCAGAGCGGTGACGCTGTGCTCGGCGCGACCGCCTTATTCGCCCTGAGCCTCGGCATGGGTGCACCGCTCCTGGTGATTGGCACCTCGGCCGGTAAGCTGTTGCCACGTGCGGGTTCTTGGATGAACACCGTCAAGAACGTTTTTGGGGTTTTGCTACTGGCGGTGGCCATCTATCTCCTTGAGCGCCTTATTCCGGGCTGGGTGGCGATGCTGCTGTGGGCCGCGCTGCTCATCATTGCCGCCATTTATATGGGAGCGCTCGACTCGCTACAACCGGGTGTGAGCGGGTGGCGACGGCTCTGGAAGGGCACGGGCTTGGTCATGCTGGTGTATGGTGTGCTGCTCATGGTGGGGGCAACCGGCGGAGGTCAGGACGTTCTGCAGCCATTGAAGCGTGTTTTCTCGGTGTCCAATGGCGCTGAATCCGAGTCGCTCGCATTTAAACAAGTTAAAGGGGTGGAGGGCTTACAGGCGCAGCTTAAGGCGGCCAGCGCCGTCGGCAAACCGGTGGTACTGGACTATTACGCGGATTGGTGCGTCTCCTGCAAAGAAATGGAAAAGTATACGTTTTCTGATCCCGGCGTGAGAGCAGCGCTTGCCAATGCGGTGCTGCTCCAGACGGATGTCACGGCGAACGATCGGCAGGATAGAGCGTTGTTGAGACAGTTTGGTCTGTTCGGACCGCCCGCCATCCTGTTTTTCGGCCCTGACGGTGCGGAACTCCCCGGTTACCGGGTGGTTGGCTTCATGAATGCCGAAAAATTTCGAGCTCACGTGCTCGAGGCCTTGGGTTGAGCATGACACGCAAATCCATGGTGCGCACCGGGCTACTGGTGTCGATAATTGCCGCGTTGAGCGCGACGCTGGGGTTCTATCTCGGGCATGTACTGCAGGGCCGGGCTCGTTCCGAGAATAGCGCCGATCCGCCAGTCGAGGTGGCAATGCCCGACGAGCGACCGGTTTTCAGCTTGCCCGATACCGCAGGCCAAACGCGCCGTGTGCAGGAGTGGGATGGCAAAGTACTGGTGATTAATTTCTGGGCGACCTGGTGTCCACCCTGCCGAGAAGAGATCCCAGAGTTCGTTGCCCTCCAGCAAAAGTACGCCACGCATGGCTTGCAGTTTATCGGCATTGCTATCGATGAGCCCGACGCCGTGCTGCCGTTCATGCAGGCGCCCGGGATTAATTATCCCGTTCTTCTCGGACAGCTCACCGGCGTTGACTTGAGCCGAAAGTACGGCAACCGTTGGGGGGCCTTGCCTTTCACTGCAGTGATCGACCGCCAGGGCCACGTCGTGTCCGTGAAGGGGGGGTCGATAACGCGCGCTGAAATGGAGCAAAAGATCTTGCCCCATCTCTAGCGCAAGGAGCCTCCCTTTCTGTGGGTTTTTGATGGTGTAATAGAACTATATCGATGTTATGCTATGTTGCTGGCAACATCGCGTAACCCACTGTGATGCGTTTTCCCCTCAGGCCTTTTTGACATGGCTAATTTGCTGGTGATACACGGCCCGAACCTGAATCTTCTCGGTGAGCGCGAGCCCGACCACTACGGTTACGAGAAATTAGAGGACATCAATCGCCGGCTCGAGTCAATTGCGCGCGCTGCAGGTCACTCGCTGGAGTGCTTTCAAAGCAATGCCGAACATGCGTTGGTGGAGCGCATTCAGAGCGCGCGCCATGAGTGCATCGCGTTCATTATCATCAATGCGGCCGCCTACACCCACACCAGCATTGCACTGCGCGACGCGTTGGCGGCGGTGGCGATTCCCTTTGTGGAAGTACACCTATCCAACGTTTATCGCCGCGAGCCGTTTCGACATCGATCCTACCTCTCGGATATCGCGCTCGGGGTGGTCGCCGGTCTTGGTCCACTGTCTTACGACTGTGCGTTACGCGCGATCTTGGGCATGCTGGATCGCGCTTTGCCTTAGGCGGGCCGCATGGATATTCGCAAGATAAAAAAGCTCATCGACTTACTTCGCGAAGGAGGAATCGCTGAGATTGAGATTCGTGAAGGGGATCAATCCGTGCGCATTACGCGGGATCACCCAACAAAAACGTCAATGCTCCGGGCGGAGCAGGCACTGCCACAACCTTCCGTTACACCGGCCCACGATTCTGCCGAAGCGCTACCGCGCGGCCATACGGTAGCGTCTCCAATGGTCGGCACTCTGTACATTGCCTCCTCGCCGGGCGCCGCGCCGTTCGTCACCATTGGTCAACGCGTTGAGGTGGGGGATACCTTGTGCATTATCGAGGCGATGAAACTCCTCAACCAAATCGAGGCCGAGCGCGCAGGCGTTGTCGCCGCTATCTTGGTGGAGAATGGTCAGCCGGTGGAATATGGTGAGCCGCTGTTTATCATCGCATGAGCGCTCATCGACCACCTCGGTCCGGTGGGACACATTCTCTCTTGGCGCTCGTTGCGTTTGTAGATGGGTGTGAGCGAGCTCGCGGGAAGGACCGGGTCAAGTGTTAGAAAAGGTCGTCATTGCCAACCGCGGCGAGATTGCTCTGCGAATTTTACGGACTTGCCGAGAGCTTGGCATCAAGACTGTGGCAGTGCATTCCGTTGCGGATCGGGATCTTCTCCATGTGCGCCTGGCGGATGAGTCGGTCTGCATCGGTCCGCCGGCGCCTGCTGAGAGCTATCTCAATATACCGGCAGTGATCAGCGCCGCCGAGGTGACGGATGCCGTGGCAATTCATCCCGGTTATGGGTTTCTCTCGGAGAATGCGGATTTTGCCGAGCGTGTCGAGCAAAGCGGGTTTATCTTTATCGGTCCTCGACCGGAAACGATCCGTCTGATGGGGGACAAAGTCTCAGCAATCGCCGCAATGAAACAGGCGGGTATTCCTTGTGTGCCCGGATCAGACGGGCCGTTGAGTGATGACAGCGAAGCAAATTTGCGCACGGCGCGCGATGTTGGTTATCCGGTAATCATCAAGGCCGCCGGGGGCGGCGGCGGGCGCGGGATGCGTGTGGTGTATACCGAGGCCGCGCTGCTGAATGCCATTTCCTTGACTCACACGGAGGCGTTCAACGCCTTTGGTAACGGTACTTTGTACTTGGAAAAGTACTTAGAGAATCCCCGTCATGTTGAGGTCCAGATGCTGGCCGACGAACACGGGAATGCGCTCTACCTCGGGGATCGGGATTGCTCTATGCAGCGCCGGCATCAGAAGGTAATAGAAGAAGCGCCGGCGCCCGGTATTCCTTTGGAGCAGCGTAAGCGCATCGGCGAGACCTGCGTCGCCGCCTGCCAGGAGATTGGCTATCGCGGGGCGGGCACCTTTGAGTTTCTGTACCTTGGCGGACAATTCTATTTCATCGAAATGAACACCCGGCTCCAGGTGGAGCACCCGGTAACGGAGATGGTGACAGGAATCGACATTGTTAAAGCGCAATTTTTGATAGCCGATGGGGAGCGTCTTCCGTACCAGCAGGAGGATGTCCTGCTGCGCGGGCACGCCGTCGAATGTCGCATCAATGCCGAAGATCCGGAAACCTTTGTGCCCTGTCCCGGTACCGTGTCCGTGTTCCACCCACCCGGTGGGCCTGGCATACGCGTGGAAAGCCATCTTTACAGCGGTTATCCGGTGCCTCCATATTATGACTCGCTGGTGGCGAAGTTCATCGCCTATGGCGAGACGCGCCATGCCGCGCTGGCCCGCATGCGCACCGCGCTGAGCGAGACTGTGATCGAGGGAATCAAAACCAATATTCCGCTCCACGAAAACTTATTACGCGATGCGGCCTTCCTCGAGGGTGGCACGGACATTCATTATCTTGAGCAAAAGCTTGGGCGTTAGAAGAGCGCTCGGCTGAACGGGTTTTGCGTTTTGTGCACCGGCCTAGCGGTGGTGAGTAATGTCGGTGGATTAGCAGGCAGTCGAGATGAAAGGACGAGCATGGTGTGGTGGCAACTTAACCTCGTCTGCAGCGAAGATCAGGTTTCCCACCTCTCACAGCTATTAGACGAGGCTGGCGCCGTTGCGGTGACCTTATGTGCGGGATCGGATGAAGCACTGTGCGAGCATGAGGTAGGCAGCGAGTCGCTGTGGAAGCTGACCAGGCTCAGGGGCATGTTCCCCGATACCGTCGATGCGGCCACGCTGGTCAAGGCCCTGGAACGAGCACTGGCGCCTGATGCCCTCCCCCCTTATGCCGTCGAGGCGCTGCCGGACAGGGACTGGAGTTCCTCTTGGCGGTCATACTTCAAGCCCCTGCGGGTGGGTAAACGGCTGTGGGTAGGGGCGAGCTGGCACCGGCCACCCGCGGCGGATACAGTTGACGTCGTCCTCGACCCGGGGCGGGCGTTCGGCACGGGAACGCATGCCACCACCGCTCTGTGCTTGGAATGGTTGGAGTCGGCGAATGTCGGCGGTGCGGACGTGATCGACTACGGTTGCGGTTCTGGGATCCTCGGTATCGCTGCAGTGAAGCTCGGGGCGCGGCACGTTTTCGCGGTCGATACCGATCCGAACGCGCTGAGCGCCACGCAAGAGAATGCGTCGCGCAACGGTGTCGAAGATGCGGTAACGGCGGTGTTGCCCGAGGGCTTGCCGCCGCTGCAAGTGGATATTCTGGTGGCCAATATCTTGGCCGATCCACTCATTGCCTTGGTCCCGCGTTTTGCGGCGCTAGTGCGCCAGGGCGGCTGGGCGGTGCTGTCCGGCATTCTAGAGGCCCAGGCGGATGACGTTATGGTTGCCTGTCAGCGGTGGTTTCAAATGAGAGGATGCATTGCTCGAGAAGGCTGGGTACGGATCCTCAGCCAGCGATTGAGCCAAGGAGAATAACGCATGTATACGCAGTGCCTGCATTGCTGGAGCATTTTGGCGATTCGTGCCGAAGCGATACGGGCGGGGCGCGGCAAGGCACGCTGTGGACACTGCTTTGAGGAATTCGATGTCCTGAATACCTTGAGCGATACGCTCGCCGAGCTGCTCGCCGAAACGGCCGGCCGCAGCTCGGAAAACCACCTTGTCTTTGGCAGCAACTGGGCCCAGAAGTCAGCGTCGGCGGATCTAAGCGAAGCAAGCGCCCACAAGCCTGGCAAGGGGACGGTTGCGGGCGGCGTACTGATGCCGCTTAAAGCGGCCGCTGTCGAACCGCCCCCAGAGGGCGATGCAGAATTGACCGACCCCGTTCTGTCAGCGGGTGCAACTGATGATCGGATTGCGGAAGTTCTGCGAGAGGAGCTAGAAGCAGCGGCCACCGCCCGAGCGCAGGCGACTCGCCGGCTGGCGTTTGGAGCAGGAAGCTTGATATTGGTAGTTGCGCTCGCTGCTCAGTGGATCTGGTTTAGCTCGGAAGCGCTCAGCGAACGCTATCCGGCGCTACTCCCGGTACTGACGTCCTTCTGCGGTTACAGCGGCTGCACTTTAGCCAAACGGCGTGATCCGACGCAGATTCACATGTTAAGCCGTGACGTTCGGATACACCCAGACTATGAGGGGGCGTTAAGGGTGGTCGCCACGATGGTGAATCGGCTGCCCTACGCCCAACCCTATCCGCAGATGCGTTTCACGCTTTTCAACGTCAACGGCGAGGTCATCGTGGGACGGACCTTCCGTCCCGCCGAATACTTGGCCTCCGATATCGATACGACAGCAGATATGCCATCGCTGGCGCCGGTGCAGATCGTCCTCGACCTGCTGGCACTCGAGGAAGCTGCGGTCAGCTTTGAATTTCGCTTCTTGTAGAGCGAATGCGCCTGTAGTGCAACTGGCGCAGTCGGCTTATTCACAGACTCTGAGTCGGCAAGGAGGATGGGCACTGAGGAGGCCCCACGGCGCAAGGTCGTCTTTCGCGGCCGCGGCTTTGTCGGTAAGATGAAAGCTCTTTTAGGTGGTCTCAGACGCAGGATGCGACGGCTTGATTTTCTTCGGGAGCCTGGCTTGGTCACGGAGAGCAAGGTCCAAGGCGGGGGACCATGGCCGAATGGTGCCTTGAGCACCCGACAGTACCCAGATCCGTAGCTGGGCTCTCTTCGAAAGCAAGAAGCACTTGGGATATCCAGCGATGAAGAACGAACGAGCATTGAAGCGGATGTACTTTGCGGAAGATCAACGCAGCAAGGAGGGTGCGATCACTATGGAAGCGCAAAGCGTTGGAGCCACGTTTTGGATAGCCCGGGATCGCGTCGATCCCAATGAGCCGTTGCGCAATTGCGTCACGAACGCGGTGGAGAATTTCCTTTCTGATCTGAATGGGTGTCAGGCGAGCGGTCTGTATCGACTGGTCATGGACGAGGTGGAGGCTCCCCTGCTGGAGGCGGTCATGCGTTATAGTCGCGGCAACCATAGCAAGGCAGCCACCTTGCTGGGGATCAATCGTGGCACCTTGCGCAAAAAGTTGCGGCAATATGACCTTGAGTAGTCGTCGTGGAGGTCTCCCGGGTGATGCACGGTAGTAGAGGGGAGGACTGAGTTTGCGTATTCAGCGTGCGCTGATCAGCGTGTTCGATAAGGTGGGGGTGGTGGATCTGGCAAAGGCGCTGCGCGGGCTCGATGTTGAAATCCTCTCCACCGGCGGCACGGCCCGCCTGCTCAATGAGCACGGTGTGCCGGTGGTCGAGGTGGCCGCTTACACGGGCTTTCCGGAGATCATGGGCGGTCGGCTCAAGACGCTGCATCCTCACATTCACGGGGGACTATTGGGGCGGCGCGGACAAGACGAGGCAGTGATGGCGCAGCACGGCATTCGCCCCATCGATCTCCTGGCGGTAAACCTCTATCCCTTTGAGCGCGTCATCGCCGAACCCGGATGTGACCGGGAGCGCGCCGTTGAGCATATCGATGTCGGTGGTCCTGCCATGCTGCGGGCGGCGGCGAAAAACTTCGCTTATGTTACCGTTGTCGTGGATCCCGCCGACTACGCGCCGCTGCTCGCGGAGCTGAGAGCGGGAGGCGGTGAAATCGGGGAACCCACACGGCGCCGGCTTGCTGCTAAGGCATTCGCTTTGAGTGCCCGCTACGACGGCGCCATCGCCGATCATCTGGGTGCGACGGCGGGGGCTAGCGAACCCCATGCGCTGCCCGAGAGCTTGAGCCTGCGGTTGAAAAAGGCTCAGGATATGCGCTATGGGGAGAATCCTCATCAGCGCGGCGCCTTCTATATCGAGCCGGGGGCGCACTCAGGTACTATCGCCGCTGCCCGTCAACTGCAAGGCAAGGCGCTTTCCTATAACAATGTCGCCGATGCCGATGCGGCTCTGGAGTGCGTGAAGTCTTTTGCGCCGCCGTGTTGTGTCATTGTGAAACATGCCAACCCGTGCGGGGTGGCTACTGCCGAGAGCATACGCGCGGCTTATGAGGGGGCTTACCGAACCGATCCCTCATCCGCCTTCGGGGGCATCATCGCGCTGAATCGCCCGCTGGATCGCGAGACAGCGCAGGCCATACTGGAGCGCCAATTTGTGGAGGTGATCGTCGCGCCGGAGGTTGGTGAAGACGCCCTAAAAACCCTATCCCGCAAGCCGAGCGTGCGGGTGTTGGCTTGCGGTGAATGGGATGGCCACATCACGGAAGGTTTCGACTATAAGCGCGTCGCTGGGGGACTATTGGCCCAGGATCGCGATGCGGGCATGGTGACCGAGTCGGACCTCAAAACGATGACGCAGCGCCACCCAAGCCCGGCAGAGCTTAGGGATCTCATGTTTTCCTGGAAGGTGGCTAAGTTTGTCAAATCAAACGCCATTGTGTTTGGAAAGGAGCACATGATCGTCGGCATTGGAGCGGGCCAGATGAGCCGGATTGAAAGCGTAAAGATCGCCATCTCCAAGGCGCGCGAAAGCGGCCTGAGCACGATCGACGCGGTGATGGCCTCAGATGCCTTTTTCCCCTTCCGTGACGGTGTCGACACCGCCGCAGCGGCCGGAATTAAGGCTATTATCCAGCCTGGGGGCTCGGTGCGCGACCAGGAGGTCATCGAGGCGGCCAACGTCCACGGCATCGCCATGGTGTTCACCGGCATGCGGCATTTTCGGCACTAGGGACTGCAGGCAATTGGCGGGCAACCGGCTCAGATGCTATTTTGCAAGCCACTGCGCTTGTCATGGCGGCGTTGCGCGCCGGCTCGTACGCCTCGTGTCCTCCCTCGCTATCGACTCTGGTCTTTCGCCACCGTGGGTCTTGCGACCCCGGCGCTGGCGGCAGTTTCAAAGCCGCTTCCTATGAAGGTGCTTATCATCGGAGGCGGCGGCCGTGAGCATGCTCTGGCTTGGAAAGCGGCGCAATCAGAACGGGTCGCGAGCGTCTATGTTGCCCCCGGCAATGCGGGCACGGCGCTAGAGCCCCACGTCGAGAACATTCCGCTCAATTCCGCCGATATCCCTGGGCTGGTCGCCTTCGCCCGCGAGCAACGCATCGATCTCACCATTGTCGGGCCGGAAGTGCCGATCGTTGCCGGCATGGTCGACGAATTCCAGAAAGCCGGGCTGCGTTGCCTCGGTCCGGCCAAGGCGGCCGCGAGACTGGAAGGTTCCAAAGCGTTTAGCAAAGCGTTCCTGGAACGGCACGCTATTCCCACCGCCGACTATCAAGCCTTTACCGACGTGGAGGCGGCGCAAGCGTATATTCGCAGGCGAAATGCCCCCCTGGTGGTAAAGGCCGATGGCTTGGCTGCCGGTAAGGGGGTCATGATTGCCTTTGATGCCGAGGAGGCCGTCACCGCGGCTGCTCAGATGTTATCGGGCAAGGCCTTTGGCGATGCCGGTCGGCGCGTCGTGGTTGAGGACTATTTGCAGGGCGAGGAGGCAAGCTTTATCGCCCTGGTGGATGGCGAGCATATTTTGCCTCTGGCCTCATGCCAGGACCACAAACCGCGGGATGAGGGAGATACCGGACCCAATACGGGTGGCATGGGCGCTTATTCCCCGGCGCCGGTGGTAACGGCGGCGGTGCACGAGCGTATCTTGCGCGAGATCATGGAACCGACGGTGGAGGGTTTGGCGGCCGAGGGAACACCTTACCAAGGCTTTCTGTATGCCGGCTTGATGATTGACGCCGACGGTACCCCGAGGGTGCTGGAATTCAACTGTCGAGCGGGCGATCCGGAAACGCAGCCGCTTCTCATGCGCCTACAGACCGACCTAATTGAACTCTGTGAGTCGGCGCTCGCCGGGTGCCTTCAGGAAACCGCTTGCCAGTGGGATGAGCGCGCTGCGCTCGGGGTGGTGATGGCCGCCACCGGCTATCCTGGCTCTTATCCTACCGGCGAGGTGATTGCCGGGCTCGATGCCGATTTGCCAAACACCAAGGTATTTCACGCCGGGACCCGCCAGGCAGGGGAGCGGATCGTCACCGCCGGCGGCAGGGTGCTGTGCGTGTGTGCGTTGGGCCAAACCCTCCCTGAGGCCCAGGTGCTAGCTTACCAACGCGTGCGGCACCTTCATTGGGCACATCTTTATTACCGCGGGGACATCGGTTATCGCGCGCTGTCGCGCAACTCAAGCGCCAAGTCGTAGCATCCCCGCTGATCGCCGTTGGGCATGTTAGGCTAAGACTTGAATTCTGCAATGAAAAGCCATGCCCTAGACGCGTAGGCGCTTGGCGGCGGGCCATGAAACGCATCACTCGAGAGCAATTGGAAACGCTCTCGCGCCAAGCCGCGCGCTCGGCGCGGCGGCGCGCAAATTGGAATCTTCATTCCAATTTGGATGATCCGACGCAACGCTTCTGCAACGCTATGGAGCCAGGAACCTACGTTCGGCCCCATCGCCATGAGGCACCCCCTCGGTGGGAGCTATTCTTTGCGATAACCGGTCAAGCGCTGGTGGTGACGTTCGGTAATGACGGTAGTTTGTTGACACGGGCATCGATTGGTGCCGAAGGACCCGATTATGGGATTGAGATCCCCGTGGGGGTTTGGCACACGGTGGCATCCCTGAAGTCCGGCACCGTATTGCTCGAAATTAAGCCTGGGCCGTATGTACCCGTGACGGATAAGGATTTTGCGCGGTGGGCGCCGGCGGAAGGAGACAGTGCCTGTGCGCGCTTCGAACGCTGGTTTCGGGAGGGGACCATCGGAAGTTACCCGCCGGGCGCGTGATGGCGTGCGTTAGAGAACACCCTTGGTGGAGGGAACTTGCCCATCGAGGCGCAAGTCCGGGGCGATGGCCGTGCGCAGGGCGCGGCCGAACGCCTTGAAAATGGTCTCGGCGACGTGGTGGGCGTTGCGTCCAAAGAGGTTATCGATATGCAGGGTCACGCCGGCGCTGCTGACAAAGCCCTGAAAGAACTCGTGCACAAGGTCCACATCGAAGGTGCCGATGTGCGCACGGGGGAACTCGACGCGGTAGGCCAGGCCCGGGCGGCCGGAGAAGTCGAGCACGACCCGTGATAACGCTTCATCCAGCGGGATATAAGCATGTCCGTAGCGCATGATACCTGCCTTATCGCCGAGCGCTTGAGCGATGGCCTGCCCGAGAACGATGCCGATATCCTCCACGGTGTGATGGGCGTCCACTGGCAGGTCGCCGCGCGCCTTGATTTCGAAATCAATGACGCCGTGGCGCGCTACCTGCTCCAACATGTGCTCGAGGAACGGAATGCCGGTATCAAGTTGGGCTTGCCCGCATCCATCGAGATCGATGGCAACCGCGATCGCGGTTTCCCTTGTCTTGCGTTCAACCGCGGCTTTTCGATGTGCCATGGGTTTGCTCCGTTCGGGGTAGAAAGATGACTCAGCCGCGGTCAGAAGGTGCTGAGCGTAACAGCAGCGTCACCGGTCCGTCGTTCACCGAATAGACCTTCATGTGAGCGCCGAAGCGCCCCGTCGCAACGCGCGGGTGCCGAGTTTTCGCCTCGGTCAGCAAAAAATCGAACAAAGTCTCTCCTTTCTCCGGGGATGCCGCCGGACTGAAGCTTGGGCGGCTGCCCTTGCGGGTGTCGGCGGCGAGCGTGAATTGCGGCACAAGTAACAGCGCCCCTGCCACATCCGCGATGCTGTGGTTCATCCTGCCTTCGGTGTCGGCGAACACTCGATAGCGAAGTATCCTATCCAGGAGCCGGTTTGCATCCGCTTCGGTATCATCCCTTTCCACGCCAACCAATACCAACAGGCCAGCACCAATGGCGCCGACGGTCTCGCCATCCACGTCAACCCGCGCTTGCGTCACCCGTTGTAATAGCGCAATCAAACCAAAATCTCCCGGGGCATGGTCATCCGCAACCCGGTGCTGAATCGGCTCCCTGTGCCCATTGGCAGTAGACGCCGAGGCCGGTTAGTCTGGCCTAGCCCCTTAGCTGAACCGTAATGTACCATTATTGGTCGCTGTTTTGCTGGCGTTGTCGAGCTTGGCAGCGGGGCATCTCCAGCCCGTTCAGCCGGGATGCCCATCCGGTGGTGGACTGGTCGGGCGGGCCAGTTTTGGTGATAATGCGCGCTTTCGAGGGATTGAATATGTGGTTTAAAAATCTTCGCCTTTATCGCCTGACGGCGCCCTTTACGCTGCCTGCCGAAGATCTTGAGGATCGGTTGGCGCAACAGACCTTTCGCCCGTGCGCAAAGATGGAGTTTGCCAGTTACGGCTGGGTGCCGCCGTTAGGACGAAGCACCAGTGCGCTGTGCCACGCCGTGAATGGCCGCCTCCTGGTCTGTGCGCGCAAGGAGGAAAAAATTATGCCCGCTACCCTGATCACGGAGCTGCTTGCCGACAAGGTGGCGGAAATCCAAGAACAGCAGATGCGAAACGTGGTCCGCAGGGAGCGGGAGGCGCTGCGCGATGAGATCGTGGATCAGTTACTTCCCCAAGCGCTAACCCGCTCGAAGCTCACCTATGCCTACGTGTCGCCTCGCGATGGATGGTTGGTGGTGGATACCGCGAGCCTTGCTGCCGCGGAGGCGCTGCTGGGGCTGCTTCGCCAGTCTCTCGGCAGCCTTGCCGTGGTGCCGCCAGTGGTCAAAGAGGCACCCGCAAGCGTTTTTACCGGTTGGCTCAAGGAGGCGATGCCAGCGGAGCTCACCCTGGGTAGCGAGTGCGAGCTGCACGATCCCGGAGAAGAAGGGGGCGTCGTGCGCTGCCGGCGCCAAGATCTCTTTGCCGATGAGATCCAGGCCCACTTGGCAGCTGGGAAGCAGGTGGTAAGGCTAGCCATCACTTGGCGGGAACGTCTTTCTCTCATACTTGGGGACGATCTCTCGGTCAAGCGGCTGCGTTTTGAAGATGTGGTGCAGGAACAGCGAGACAACGTCGAAGGGGACGACGAAGCAGCACAATTCGATGCGGATTTTGCACTGATGACCTTAGAGCTGACCGATTTCTTGCCGCAGCTGATGGGGTTATTTGGCGGCGAGGACGCGGCCGCGTACCAGGCGAGCGCTGAAGCGGCATAACCCGTGAACCCTTTGCACAGGCGCCGTCTGCGTTACCTGTTGAAGCATCCGATCCCCTGAAATCCGGGGTTGCGCCTTGCTCCAGAGCGCGATGCTGGACGGTCAGCTCGGAGCGGCGTTCCTGGGTGCGCAATGGTCACGGCCGCAATGGGTGGTCGAGCAGAGAAAAGCGCCGCTTGAAACGCTTCCTCGTGAATTTTCAGAAGCGCGAACACTGTATGATGATGGAGGCGGCGTCTTCTTAGATAACCCAAGTTGCCACCTTGACTGCTTCAGGAGACGAAATTGAGATTACAGGCGAGGATTAAAGAGTACCACCTTGAGTTCGAACCCGGCGGCGGTCACGCTATGGATGTGCCAGGGGAGCAGCACCTGGAAGCTGCGCGAACGCAGGTAGAAACGCTCCGGTGCCCGATCCAATACGGGACCCCATGGGGGCCGGCACGCGTCGGCAACAGGCGGCACGGGAACGGGCCGTACGGGTAACGCCAGGAGAAGGTGCGCACAGCTCTTGAGCGGCTAAACGCTGTGGGCGCACACCCGAGGAATGGCTGGTGGACGGGGGCTTTCCCGCTCACGAACAGCTGGAGCGCGCGGCCGACCAAACCACCGTCTAGGCCTCGGTGCCAAAACAACCTGATTAGCAAGATTCTTCAGGCAGGCGGAGGCAACGCTCAGGGCGTGCCCCGATAGCGCCAACCTACTTGGCAAAATCGAACGCAGGATAAGCACCGCCGAAGCCGGTTTTGAGATCACTCAAGACGGTATTCACCCAGCTGAATTGCGGCAAGTCTTTCGGCTTTGCGGGTGCCGACGATGACGGCTTGGTGCTCACACCCGGCGTCTGTCACCCCGGCAAAACAGGCCAAGCCATCGGACGTCACGATGCAGCCGGGGACCCGGCCGGTTTTGCCCCCGGTGAACTCGCCGCCCCGGTAGGCATCGTCCGCCGAGTATGCCTGCACCCCGGCCATTTTCGAAGAGTTGCGCAAGCGTGGTTTAGACTATGCGCAGGGATACAGTACCAGCGAGCCCTTTCCCCTGGCCTTGTTGACGAAGCAGAGGCTCGCGGTCACTATCTGAAATCATTCCTCGTCCCATCCGATCCGCCGAACACCGCGCCATACGGGATTATTCGCTGAGAGCCCCGTCCGTCGGTGCAACCACGATCGTCAATACCGGGCTGTTAGTATATCGCGGGTGTCGCACGGGAGCGGATGGCGGATGATGAACAACAAAAAACTGGTTCGCCTTGGGGCGATTGTGCTGGTGGTGGCTGTGGCAGCGGCCGCCTGGTGGTATTTCGGTGCGCGCGAGGAAACCGATGCATCCCGGCTGGTACTGTATGGCAATGTGGACATCCGCGAAATCTATCTGACCTTCAATAATGCCGAACATATCGAGCGCATCCTGGTGCAGGAGGGCGACCGGGTGCGCGAGGGTCAATTACTGGCCACCCTGCACAGCGCGCGCCTGCAGGCCGAAGTCGACGTCGCGCACGCGCGGGTTGCGGCGCGCAAGGCGGCACTGGCGCGGCTGGAGGCCGGCAGTCGGCAGGAAGAGATTGCCCAGGCCAGGGCCAATGTCGTCGCTGCCCGCGCCCGGCTGAACGAGGCGCAGGCCACTTTCGAACGCATACAGAGCCTGTTCAAGAGCAGTTCCGTTTCCAGGCAGCAGCTGGATGAAGCACAGGCCCGGCTGAGCACCCGCCGTGCCGATCTCAAGGTGGCCGAAGAGACGCTGACGCTGGCAGTGACAGGCCCGCGGGCGGAAGATATCGATGAGGCCAGGGCCATGCTGCAGGCCGACGAGGCACGCCTGGCGCTTTCCCGCGAGTTGTTGCAGGACACCAAGCTGCATGCGCCGGCCGACGGCGTGGTGCGCAACCGCATTCTCGAACCCGGCGACATGGCGTCACCGCAGACGCCCGTGCTGACGCTGGCGCTGACCGACCCGGTGTGGGTGCGCGCCTATGCGCCGGAAACCGTGCTCGGGCAGCTGACGCCGGGGATGCCCGCCGAAGTCGCCAGCGACAGTTATCCGGACAAGACCTACCGCGGCTGGATCGGTTTCGTGTCGCCGACCGCCGAGTTCACGCCCAAGAATGTGGAAACGCCGGAGTTGCGCACGCGACTGGTCTACCAGGTGCGGGTGTATGTATGCAACCCGCAGGACGAGCTGCGTCTGGGCATGCCCGCCACTGTCAGCATACCCCTCGATCAGCCGAAACCAGACGCCGGCGACACGGTGTCCGACTGCCCGGAGCCGGATGCCGCCTGACGTGAGCAGTGCCGCCGCCCTGGTGTTCGATGGTGTCAGCAAGCGCTTTGGCGCCGAGGGCCGCACTGTCACCGCCGTGCAGTCCGTCGACATTGGCATCGAGGCCGGCAAGGTCGCCGGTCTCATCGGCCCAGACGGCGCCGGCAAGACCACGCTGATGCGCTTGGCGGCGGGACTGCTGCGACCCGACGAGGGGCGCATCCGCGCGTTGAACATCGATGTTGTCGAACATCCGCTGGCGGTGCAGTCGACAGTCGGTTACATGCCGCAGCGCTTCGGGTTGTACGAAGACCTCAGCGTGCAGGAAAACCTGGACCTGTACGCCGACCTCCAAGGGGTCGCGAAAGCCGACCGTCCCGAGCGCTACCGCGCATTGATGCACATGACCGGCCTGGCGCCGTTCACGCGCCGCCTCGCGGGCCACCTGTCCGGCGGCATGAAACAGAAACTCGGGCTGGCCTGTACCCTGGTGCGTCCACCCCGCCTGCTGTTGCTGGACGAACCGACGGCGGGGGTTGACCCAGTATCGCGGCGCGAGCTCTGGTCGATCGTTTACCGGCAGGTCAGAGAGCAGGGCATGAGCGTGTTGTTGAGCACGGCGTATCTCGACGAGGCCGCGCGTTGCGACGAAGTGATCCTCATGCACGAGGGCAGGCGCCTGGGGCAGGGCAGTCCGCAGAGTTTCAGTGCGCCGATGCGCGGGCGCACTTTCCGCGTCACCGCGCCGGCGCTTAACAAGCGCACCCTGCAGACGCGGCTTAGTGCTGTGCCGGGCGTTATCGATGCCATTATCGAGGGCGAACAGGTGCGCATCGTCAGCGCGACGCCGCACTTGCCGGACCTGTCCGCTGTGGTCGAGGACGGCGGAGCGCTGCGCACGGCGCCGGCCGATCCGGTATTCGAGGATGCCTTTATCGCCAGACTCAAAGGCGATGCGTCGATGTCATCCGCGCACGCGCGACTGGCGGAGGAATCACGCGCGGCGGCCGCTGGCGCGGGGCACAACGACGCGGTCATCGAGGTGCGCGATCTGCAACGCCGCTTCGGCGACTTCTACGCCGTCAAGGGTGTCAGTTTCAGCGTGCAGCGCGGCGAGGTCTTCGGCCTGCTTGGCGCCAACGGCGCCGGCAAATCCACCACCTTTCGCATGTTGTGCGGGCTGTTGCCGGTGACCGCCGGCGAAGTGCAGGTGGCGGGCGTCGATCTGCGCCACGCCGTGGCCCAGGCACGCGCGCGCCTGGGCTACATGGCGCAGCGTTTCTCCCTTTACGAGAACCTCACCGTGCTGCAGAACCTGCGGTTTTTCGCCAGCGCCTACGGTCTGCACCGGGCGCGCGGCAAGCAGCGCATTGCCTGGGCGCTGGAAGCTTTCGAACTGACCGATTACGCCGGTGCCGGCAGCCGCGATCTGCCACTGGGCTTCAAGCAACGCCTGGCGATGGCGGCGGCGCTGATGCACGAACCCGAAATCTTGTTCCTGGACGAGCCGACCTCGGGCGTCGACCCGCTGGCGCGCCGCGAGTTCTGGCAGCGCATCAACGCGCTTGCCGAGGCCGGCGTCACGGTGCTGGTGACCACCCACTTCATGGACGAAGCCAACTACTGCGACCGGCTAGTGATCATGGCCGAGGGCGAGGTGCTGGCCAAGGGCACGCCGGCGGACATGAAGGCGCGATTTCGCGATGCCGAGCATCCGGACCCCACCATGGAGGACGCTTTCATCAGCATGATCGAGGCCCACGAGCAACGCAAGGAGGCGGCAGCGTGAAAGCGGGCGCGGCGGCACGCATGCGCCTGGGCGGCATGATCCGCAAGGAAAGTTTGCAGATCCTGCGCGACCCGTCGAGTATCGCCATCGCCTTCGTCATGCCGCTGGTGCTGTTGCTGCTGTTCGGCTACGGCGTATCGCTGGACGCAAAGCACATCCCGCTGGCGATGGTGCTGGAAGAGCCGGATGCCGATACCGCCAGCCTGATCGGCGCGTTCCGGCGCTCGTCCTGGTTCGACGCCCGCGGCTTCGACAGTATCCAGGCGGCGCAACAGGCGTTCGACCGGCGTGAGGTTTTTGGCATTGTCTGGCTGCGCAATGATTTCAGTCAGCGCCTGCTGACACGGGGCGAGGCGCCGATCGGCGTCATTGTCAACGGCGTCGATGCCAACCAGGCGCGTATCACCCAGGGTTATATCCAGGGCGTGTGGCAAGTGTGGCTGAACAGTTACGCGTCATCGAAGGGCGTCGAACTGACGCAGCCGGTGGCGCTGGAACCGCGCATCTGGTTCAACGCCGCGGTACGCAGCACCGCTTTCCTGGTGCCGGGGCTGATCGCCGTCATCATGACCCTGATCGGCGCCATGCTGACCTCCCTGGTGGTGGCACGCGAATGGGAGCGTGGCACCATGGAAGCCCTGATGGTGACGCCGGTGCGCATCGGCGAAATGGTGGTCGGCAAGCTGGTGCCCTATTTCGTGCTCGGCATGGGCGGCATGCTGCTGAGCGTGGCCATGGCGCTGTGGCTGTTCGATGTGCCGTTGCGCGGTTCGTTCTGGCTGCTGACGGCGACCTCGGCGCTCTTCATGCTGGTGGCGCTCGGCATGGGGCTGCTGATTTCGGTATTCGCCAGGAACCAGTTCGTGGCCGGTCAGCTCTCCATCCTCATCACGTTCCTGCCGGCGTTTATCCTTTCCGGTTTCATCTTCGAGATCGGTGCCATGCCCGCACCGATCCAGGTCCTCACCCACATCATTCCGGCGCGCTATTTCGTGGCGATTCTGCAGACGCTGTTTCTGGCAGGCAATATCTGGCCCATCGTGCTGGCCAACAGCGCCGCGCTGGCGGTGATGATGGTGCTGTTTCTCGGCCTGGCACGGCGCAACATGCACAAGCGGCTGGATGCATGAACACACTGCGGCGTATCCTGGCGCTGGCCGTCAAGGAACTGCTGGCCATTCTCAGGGATAAAAAGAGCCGCATTGTGCTGATCGGTCCGCCCATCGCGCAGCTGGTGGTGTTCGGCTATGCCGCGACTTTCGATCTGAATCACATTCCGGTGGCGGTCTACAACGAGGACCGCAGCGCGCCAGCGCGCGAGCTGGTGGCGCGCCTCACCGGTTCGCCGCACTTCGACCTGGTTGCGCGTATCGACCACGAGGCGCAGATTGCGGCGCTGATCGATAACAAGGGCGCGCTGATGGTGTTGCGTCTGGGACCCCAGTTCAGCGCCGAACTCAAGCGCGGCAAGACCGCGCCCGTGCAGCTCATCATCGACGGGCGCAACTCCAACACCGCGCTGCTGGCGCTCGGTTACCTGCGCACCATTCTCACCGACTTCAACATCGACTGGTCGCAACACCACGGTCGTCCGCCACCGCCTGCCGCCTTGCAGATCCGCCCCTGGTACAACGAGAACCTGGTGTCGCGCTGGTTTATCGTTCCGGGCATCGTGGGCCTGCTGACACTGGTGGTAACCACCATGGTCACGGGTCTGTCCGTGGCCCGCGAACGCGAGGCGGGCACTTTCGACCAGTTG
>JAGTVB010000345.1 GCA_018224385.1 Gammaproteobacteria bacterium | reverse complement strand
TCAGGGACGAGGCCGAGCTTCGAGCGAAATGCCCTGGCGTTCGAGCTCATCGAGTGCCCATTCCAGCAACGCACCGGTCCCCATCGCCAAGGAGCCGACCACTTGCTGGCTAAGGCGCTCCCGAGCCTCTGCCGAAATGGGAATATTGAGAAAGCTCGTCGCGTACTTGCGCGTCGCTTTGCCAACGACCATCACT
Organism: Gammaproteobacteria bacterium; assembly: GCA_018224385.1. Taxonomy (GTDB): domain Bacteria; phylum Pseudomonadota; class Gammaproteobacteria; order HK1; family HK1; genus JAGTVB01. The sequence goes on along the minus strand of JAGTVB010000345.1, from coordinate 2,651 downwards.
CGCCCCAAAGGATCCTTGCGCGTTTCAATCGAGAACATGGCGTCTGTGCCCATGACGATAGGGTCCTTCTTCTCATGCCAACGTCACTGTGACTGTGGTGTTCGTGACGCGCTGTACACACCAAGGCCCACCTGGAGGTGGGCGTCAAGAAGCGGTCACAATGCCGCAGGCACTCTGTTTGTGCAATCGAGGTGAGATGAGGCGCTAGGGCAATCGCGCTATGTGTTTTTCTTGATATTTTTCAATGTGTTGCGAAATCAAGGCATGATACATCGGTAAAGCAATATCCAGTTAAATCAAGCCCTTATGCTGACATAGCCGATTGCCCTGGGCGGGCCCACAGGTGCGCGGGTCCCCGCCCAACAAGGCGCTGCAGCTGAGCGCCCGGTCCTATAAGCAACAGGGTCATTCGTCAGAAGCTGACCCTCATGTGATAGGTTACGACCGGTAGGGTCCGGCCGACATTGTCAGTTCCTCAACTGGAAGCGAGGGGCGGGTTTAGCTGATCAGAGCCACTTCGATCAGCACCCCGCAAGTCGCTGGTATTCCTACGAAATTAAGAATTCGCCAGCGACAGGTCTCGAGAACATTTCCGCATCCGAGACCAAAGAAGAGCTGAAGCGCAGTCCTGCTTAAAGGCCGCAAGAACTCTGTCACGAGCTTACTGCTTCCCCGTAGAAACTTCGCTGGACTTCTCGGTAAACAGGTTTTCCTGTCGCAGCAACCTGTTCAATTATTTCAGCCGCCTGCGCAACCCCCCCTGAACGACGGATCGCCACTTGCATTATCCGGGCTTTCTCCCGATACGACCGCTCAGCCAACACGCGTTTAACGGCAGCCTGCAACCTTCGGACGCTCAACCGGCGGACGGAGAGGGTCACACCCGCGCCTGCCCAGGCGACGCGTGCCGCCACACCCGGCTGATCATTTGTCACAGGTATCGCGACAATGGGCACTCCGTTGGCTAAGGACTCCAAAGTCGTGTTCATGCCGGCATGGGTAATCGTTAAGGCGGCGCGCCGCAGTAACTCCAGCTGGGGCGCGTTGGCAACGATCAGAGGCGAACCTGGAAGGTCCGTTAACCACTCTGGGCGCGCCCCGCCACCGAGCGAGACAACCAACTGCGCTTCCAGACCAATGCACGCTTCAGCAATGACGCGAAAGACCCACAGCAACCGATTCAACACCGTCCCCATTGATGCGTAGATCAGTGGCTGCCCTGTCAAGCGGTCAAAGGGAAAGGGAATCGGTTCCCGACTCATCGAGTCGTGATACGGCCCCGTAAAGTGAAACCACGGCGGCAGCGTGGTCCGTGGGAACTCCAACTCAGGGGGTTGCTGACTAAGTTGCGCAAGAGGGGAGTAGTAATCGTTATAGTTGCGATAAAGAGGTAGCTTCCACCGCTTACGGGAGTCGGCCACCACTGCCCGCACAGGCTCGACTGCGCGCTCGAGGAGAAAATACCCAGCCCGATTGCGAAGCCGAGCCCACCTCGCCGAGCTATATGGCCAAGCGGTGTTGAATGGCGGAATGTACTCGTCTTTGTGTAACACCACAGCGCTGCAAACGGTGATGAAAGGAATGTCCGCGATCTCGGCGATAGTCCCACCCTCCGGTGAAGCTTGATCGACCAGAAGGGTTTCGACCTTCTCCCCCTTCATCGCGGCGGGGGCCTGCTCGAGGAATACGGCGGCCGACTTTTCCAACCAGCGTACCGTGAAACGCAGCGCGGCGACTCCGCTCAAAATTCCAAGCTGTGCAAAAACCTCTGCCATGGTGCCGAGCGGAAATTCCCCAGCACCAACGGGACAGAAAGCTAACCCCGCCGCAACGGTCCTCGGGCCGGCATCGGGAATCCCGAAAAGCGTGACGCGATGACCTCGCCGTTGAAGCTCTTGCCCCAACGGCAGCATTGTATTCAGGTGGCCGGCAAAAGCCGGACACCGTAGCCCTATGTGTGCCATGATGTCTGACGAGTAGCCCTCGAGCGCTATGCCATCAACAGTGGCTGTCGTTTATCCCTTTTTTATCCGCAACAGGATGACGGCTCCACGGAGCAGTTTCAAGCAGCCTCGCACCATGCGTAGCGGCGGTGCAATCCGCCCACGCGAGGCAGCGCCGCGACCTTTGCTTTCCTAAGCGGACGCCTGGTCATGTTTCCTGCGAACTTTCGTTGGGGGTCGTCTCCGCCCATTTCGGACATTCATGCGTTTCCCAGCTGACAGCAGGCTAAGCTTTGCTGTCTTCAGACCTCTCACCAGGTCGCCCAGAGCGCCAGCGCCGCCGCGAACAGCGTCATGCCGGCCGCGACCAGATTCATCCTCGCCACCCGCCGCGCGTCGCGAAGCGCCGCCGCGAGCGGCGCGAGGGCGGCCGCGGTCTCGCGGCGCACCCTTTCGGCCATCGCTTCGACCCCTTCCTGCATCGCGTTGGCCATGGCTTCCCGGCTGGCCGTCAGCGCCGCGTTCAGTGTTTTTTGCGCCTGGTCCCGGGCGTCCTCCCCCCAGCGCTGGGCGCTCGCCTCGAGCGCTTCCTGGAACCGATCGAGGCGATCTTGCTGAGCGGTCGCGGCGTCTTGCAGCAGCCGCTCCTGCAGGGTTTGCACGATGAAAATCGGATCGTCGCGGCCCACGGCAACGCCGTGCTTGACC
>JAGTVB010000344.1 GCA_018224385.1 Gammaproteobacteria bacterium | reverse complement strand
GTTCGGCGAATACTTTGGCAGCTCGATCATGGTGCTGCCTGCCCACGACGTGCTTGCCGAAATGGGCCGGGACTTCCATGGTGAGATTGCTTTGATGCAGCACAGCGTGCAAGCCACGGCGGTATGGTTGGCAGTTGGCGGGGTCATCTTGGCCTGGTTTTTATATTGGATGCGCCCGGCTGTGCCCGGATTACTGGTCAGCCGCTTTCGATGGCTGTATGTGCCGCTGGAGCGCAAGTTTTGGGCCGATGAATTTAATCAGTTCACGTTCGCGCGCGGTGCGCGCGGTATTGGCGACTTATTTTGGCGGGTGGGAGACGTATGGCTGATCGATAGCGTGCTGGTGAACGGATCGGCCTCTGCCGTAGGCCGGTTTTCTGGCGTGCTTCGGCAGCTGCAGAGCGGTTATTTGTACCACTATGCCTTTGCCATGATTCTGGGATTGCTCGGCTTTCTCAGTTGGTTTTTGTGGATCTAACGCAGCCGGAAAGAAGGGCCAGTGTTAACGGAATTTCCCTATCTTAGCGCGGTGATCTGGACGCCCATCGTCGGGGGGCTTTGGGTGTTATGGGGGAGCGCAGAGCAAAATGCGCCTGTGGCTCGCGTCATTGCCCTGGTGGTGGCAGTCATTACGTTCCTTCTGTCCGTTCCGCTGTATCTCGGCTTTGATACCACCACCCACGCCATGCAGTTTACGGAACTGGTACCCTGGATTGAGACCTTCAGTATCAATTACCACCTCGGAGTGGACGGGATTTCCATGCCACTCATACTGCTCACCACGTTTACCACGGTGTTGGTCGTGCTCGCCGGATGGGAGGTGGTGCAGTACAAGACCGCACAGTACATGGCGGCGTTCTTGATCCAAGAAGGATTAATGGTCGGTGCCTTTGCTTCGTTGGACGCTATTTTGTTTTATGTTTTCTGGGAAGCACTGCTGATACCGATGTTTGTCATCATCGGGATCTGGGGTGGCCCACGTCGAGTCTATGCAACCATCAAGTTCTTTCTCTTCACGTTCTTCGGCTCAGTGTTCATGCTGGTTGCATTGCTTTACTTGTATTCTCAAGCTGGGACCTTCGAAATTCTGACGCTCCACAGCATACCGCTGGAATCGACCGCTCAAATCTTGATTTTTCTCGCGTTTCTGATCGCTTTTGCGGTGAAGGTGCCCATGTGGCCTGTTCACACCTGGCTTCCCGACGCCCATGTTGAAGCCCCGACGGGCGGGTCGGTGATTCTGGCGGCTATCATGTTGAAGCTTGGCGGTTACGGGTTTTTGCGCTTCAGCCTGCCGATTACCCCCGATGCCAGTCAATCCCTCGATTGGCTGATCATCGCTCTTTCCCTGATTGCGATTGTATACATCGGGTTCGTAGCGCTCATTCAACCGGACATGAAAAAGCTGATCGCCTATTCGTCAATCTCTCACATGGGATTTGCCACCCTTGGGTTTTTCCTGGTGTTCCGCATCGTCGAAAATACGGGGAGCCCTCAGGGCGCTGCGATGGGAATGGCTGGCGGCTTGGTCCAGATGATTTCTCATGGGTTTATATCGGCGGCACTATTTCTGTGCGTCGGAGTCCTCTACGATCGGCTGCACAGCCGGCAGATAGGTGATTATGGCGGCGTAGTGAAGACCATGCCCACCTTTGCTGCATTAACCATGGTCTTTGCCATGGCCAATTCCGGTCTTCCTGGAACTTCAGGTTTCGTGGGTGAGTTCATGGTAATCCTGAGCAGCATGCGAGCGAGCTTCTGGATTGCGTTTCTGGCGGCGACCATCTTGATACTGGGTGCTGCCTATACCCTGTGGATGTATAAGCGGGTTATCTATGGCGCAATAACCAATGAGGGTGTAGCTGGGCTCAAAGATATCAACCGGCGAGAGTTCTTCGTCCTGGGCTCGCTGGCGGCAGTTGTCGTGCTGTTCGGCGTATGGCCTGCCCCGTTGTTAGATGTCATGCGCCCGTCGGTAGACCATTTGCTGCAGCACGTCATGCAGTCGAAGCTATAGCGCCTTGAGAAGCCGCTCGACAGAATCTCCAGAGCGGGGGCAGAGCAAGGCGCACGGCGGTGAGCAAGCGGAGCGCACCTGGGAGTACCCACAAGGATGGCGAGCCGTCGCACACCACCGCTATGGCAAGCTCAGTAATTTATAGAACGGCATTCGAGGGGGATTAGGATAGCAATTATGGCCTTTGACGCACCAAGCTTGTTACCGGCGTTGCCGGAAATGTTCCTGCTCGCGGTCGCCTCGCTTGGTCTGCTGGTCGATGTTTTCTCACCGGAGAGGTACCGCGCGTTTACCTATCAGTTAAGCCAGGCGGGACTGATAACGACTTTCGTTTTGGTTCTGCTCATCTATCCCGGCGAACCGCAGACCACCTTTAGTCAGATGTTTGTCAACGATGCTATGGGCGCCGTGCTAAAGCTGTTCGTTTTATTGGTAACCTATGTCGTGTTCTTTTATTCCAAGGGGTACTTGCGCGAACGCAACCTGTTCAAAGGAGAGTATTTCGTCCTGGGTCTGTTCGCCGTGCTTGGAATGATGGTGCTGGTTTCGGCACGAAGCCTGCTGACGGTCTATCTCGGGCTCGAGTTGCTATCGCTCGCCCTGTACGCACTCGTGGCCATGCACCGGGATTCTCTTGCCGCCACGGAAGCGGCGATGAAATATTTTGTTCTGGGGGCGTTGGCTTCCGGCATGCTGCTTTACGGCATGTCCATGTTGTATGGCGTTACCGGCACCTTGAATCTGCTCGGAATAGGCCAGTTCGTGGCGGAGCAATCCGAGCAGAACTTAGTCTTGGTGTTAGCACTGGTCTTTATTGTTGTCGGGATCGCTTTCAAGCTCGGGGCCGTTCCTTTTCACATGTGGATACCGGACGTGTACGAGGGTGCGCCCACCTCAGTCACGCTGTTTCTGGGGACCGCCCCTAAAATCGCCGCCTTTGCAATGTTAATGCGTCTCCTGGTGGAAGGCCTTGGTGGTTTGCAGGGTGACTGGACGCAGATGCTTGTCCCGTTGGCCGTACTTTCCTTGGCCGTTGGAAATATTGTCGCCATCGCGCAGACCAATCTGAAACGGATGCTGGCATACTCTACCATTGCCCACGTCGGGTTCCTTTTGTTGGGCATTATTGCCGGGTCTCCGGGAGGCTATGCGGCGTCGATGTTCTACACCATCGCCTACGCATTGATGGCAATGGGCGCTTTTGGGATGATTATTGTATTGAGTCGGGCCGGCTTCGAATCAGATGCCCTCGAGGATTTTAGAGGCCTCAATGATCGCAGTTCTTGGCTCGCGTTCCTCATGTTGATACTCATGATGTCAATGGCACGGGTACCGCCGTTTCTCGGCTTCTGGGCGAAATGGTCCGTTCTTCTCGAAATTGTGAATGCAGGGATGACCTGGCTTGCAGTGCTGGCGGTAATCTTCTCCGTCGTTGGCCTGTATTATTATCTGCGGCTGGTGCGGTTGATGTACTTCGATCGACCCGAGGCCATGGAGCGCATTACGGCAGGCTTCGATGTTCGAATAATGATGAGTACCAATGCCTTGGCCATCCTCGCACTGGGGATCTACCCAGGTGGTCTCATGGCCTTGTGCGCGTCTGTGCTTGTTTCATAGGCTGCTTCGAGAGCCCGCACCCCACCGTCCGTCAAGTTTCACTCCGGCAGGTCGATAACGGCGCGAGCCTGAAGAGGGCCGGAGGGACGACTCGGGGTAAGATTGCTGTAGCTCCCGAACATGGCGGAAGGTAAATGGCGCACGAAGCACGCGAGCTTGCGGCTACCACTGTGGTAGACGATCTCTCCTGGCTCGTATCCCCTCCGCACGTGTACTTCAGAGTCCTCGAGCTCATTCAAGCAAGTGATACCTCAGCGGAAGACATCGCCGAGGTCATTCGTCAGGATCCCAGCTTGACTGCTCGCCTTCTAAAGGTTGTCAATAGCTCCTTCTATAATTTTTCTGCCCGGATCGACACGGTTTCGCGAGCCGTCGCGGTCGTTGGCACGCGTTCGCTGCAGCTCTTAGTGACGGCCGTTTGTGCCCTGGATACCTTTGCCAAGATAGAGACCAACCTGGTCAGCATGGGGACGTTTTGGCGGCACAGTTTTTATGCTGGGTTGATCGCGCGTGGCTTGGCTAAGCGTTGTCGCGTGCTCCATCCTGAACGCCTTTTCGTTGCTGGACTTCTGCACGACATCGGCAGCCTCATTCTTTATTTACGGGCACCGGATGTCTCAAAGCGACTGTTGTTGATTGCCGATGGAGACGAGCAGGCGCTGCACCGGGCTGAGCTCAAGATGTTGGGCTTCAGTCATGCCGAGTTGGGCGGCGATTTACTCAAATCCTGGATGCTCCCCGAAACGCTGCACAAAGCCGTGCGTTGGCATCATAATCCGAGGCGGGCCGGAATTGGCTGTTTCGACGCTTCGGTCGTCCATGTTGCCGATGGCCTGGCAAACCGTTCCAGATTAACCGCTTTTTGTGAACGACCCGCTGAAGTGATTGCCATCGAGGCGCAGGCCTGGGAGACGTTGACTCAAGAGAGGGGCGAGCTGAATCAAAAGGAAGTGGTTGAGGAGGCGACCTTTCAGCTCGCAGAGATCGAACTCTTTTTCGGCTATTAATTGGCCGCTTCTAGGGCCAGCATTTCGCCTATTCGTTGCCCGACGGCAACCCGCTTCCCGGCATGAAGATGGGGATCCCACTCGGCAGTCCCCGCCGGGAAAAGTGCAATCACCGTAGAACCCATATTAAATCGTGCCGCCTCGGCGCCGCGCGCGAGTGCGACTGGATGCGCTTGTTTCTTGTTATAGTGCCGCAACTGCGGTCGCTTCGACCCGGCTGGGGGTGCGGGTTCTGCCCATACGGTTTCAATATTGCCTACGAGCAGCGCGCCCACTAAAACCAGGGCAAAGGGCGTGCTTTCCGTCTCGAAAAAGATGATCACCCGTTCGTTTCGCGTAAATAAAGAATTCACAACGCGGGTGGTCGAGGGATTCACGCTGAAGAGGCGCCCGGGAACGTGCAGCGTTTCGATGACTTTCCCTTCCACCGGCATGTGTACACGGTGGTAATCCCGGGGAGCAAGGTAAATAGTAATAAAACTCCCGCCCCTGAATGTTTCGGTCCATGATTGGCGCCTGCCCAGGAGCTCGGCGAGCGGGTACATTTGGCCTTTTGCTTGTAGCAGAAGATCATTCTCAATGTGGCCTATCTGACTGATGTCACCATCGGCCGGTGAAACGATGGCTGCTGGATCCACAGAAAAATGGCGGGCGCCGGGGCGTAAGGAACGCGTGAAGAAGCTATTGAAATCGGGGTAAGCCGCAATATCCGTATGGACGGCTTCTTCAAGGTTGACACGGTAGTGGTGCACGAACCACTTGATCAGCCGTGTTCGAACCGGCGCGTAACGCATACGCGTGACATAAAAAGCTAGCCTGGACAGGAGATGCTGAGGATAAACGTACTGTGGAAGGACCCATAGGTAATCGGCGGCGTGCGCCCAGCGTGATTGCCTCGATACGGCCATATCTCGTAAATTCATGCTTCTTTGCAGGGTATTCTACGGAATGCTGGCGGCGTGTGCCAACCAAGGCATGGCGGGTTGGGGAGCGTCTACAGCGCCGGCGCTTGAGACGATTTTTACCGCTTCTTACTCTTCCCTCGAACGGCGCAGTGTAGCGGCCGGTGTTGGCAAAGCCTTTGCTCATCCCAAGTGAACCGAATACGCTGTGGGATAACCCGCCATGGTCAATAAACGGCGTCTCTGACAAAGAGGCATTTTGGAAGGAAAAATCAAGGGAAGATGGACGAATCGATGCTGGTGCGGGCCGCTGAGCTCATTCGAGACGCAAAGACAATCTTCATCGGAGCGGGGGCCGGTATGGGCGTCGATTCCGGGCTCCCGGATTTCCGTGGTGATGAGGGATTTTGGCGAGCCTATCCGCCCTATCGGCATCTCGGGCTCGCCTTCGTCGAGCTAGCCAATCCAGCATGGTTTGAACGTGATCCCCGGCTCGCTTGGGGTTTTTATGGTCACCGATTGCAGCTTTACCGAAGCACCAGCCCGCATGCCGGTTTTCAGATCCTGCGTGAATGGATGACGCGCGTTGGCGATGGCTGGATTTTTACTTCCAATGTCGACGGTCAGTTTCAAAAAGCGCAATTTCCTGCAGATCACATCGTGGAGTGTCACGGTTCGCTGCATCATCTGCAATGCGTTAGGTCCTGTACAGATGCCATCTGGCCGGCCGATAGCACGGTCGTGGATGTGGATCCGCAAACCTTTCGGGCCCGCGGCCCATTACCGCATTGTCCCCGCTGCGGGAGTTTGGCCCGGCCTAATGTGCTGATGTTTGGCGATGGATGGTGGTGTGAAGCACGCACCGCTCATCAGAGCGCTCACTTCGAGCGCTGGATGGAAACCTTGATCAAGGGGCGGACGGTGGTAGTCGAGTGCGGTGCCGGCCTTGTTGTGCCCACGGTGCGTCATACCTGCGAGTTGATGTCAGCGCGCTGGGGTACGCCGCTTATTCGCATCAATCCGCGAGAGGCCGAGGGCCCGCCAGGCACCTTGCCGTTGGTGGGTGGTGCCCTGGAGGCTCTAGTCGCCATTGCGGCCCGCTTAGAGATTTAGCAATGGTTCTGCGCTCCGTAGCCTGTTCGTTTGGTGTGCTTGGTGCGTTATTTTGCGCTGCGGCAGCGCAGGCCGATTTTGCCACAGCCTACAGAGCGTATGAGCGAGGCGACTATGTAACCGCATTTGACTCCTTTACAGAAACCGCACGACGCGGTCATGCTGCGGCGCAAGTCAGCCTGGGCTGGATGTATTCTCAGGGGCTCGGAGTACCTCGTGATGAGCGGCAGGCGCTTTACTGGTATGGTCAAGCGGCGCATCAGGGAGATCGAGATGCCCAGGCCATTCTCGATATTCGTCGGCTGGGGAATATACCCGAAGGGCATCAGGCCGCTGCCGATCGGGTTGTTGAGGACACCAGCAAGCTCACTACTCGAGAACACCTTGATCTAAGGAGTCATCAGAGAAGGGATCAAGCGGCCTGGCCCCTGGAAGAAAGTCAAAGCGTGATCTACTGGCATCGTAAATTTGCCGAGGCGGGTCGTCGTGAAGCGCAATTCGTGCTCGGCGTACGCTATGAGCTGGGACAGGGCGTTGCGAAAGATGTGCTCCGAGCCACCTATTGGTACCGCAAGGCCGCGGAACAGGGATCAGCGCTTGGCCAGTTCAACCTCGGCCTCAAATACGCGATTGGGGAGGGGGTGCCACTCGACCCGTCCATAGCTTTGTACTGGTATCAACGGGCCGCAGTCCAAGGACATCTCGAGTCGCAATTTTTGGTGGGCATTGCCTATGCTCAGGGCAATGGCGTGGCACCGGCACCTGCCCAAGCGGTCCGCTGGTTGCGTGCTGCGGCAGAACGGGGCTATGCGCCGGCCCAATATCATCTCGGTTCGCTGTACGTCAAAGGTGAAGGGATAGCCAGAGACTGGTCGCAAGCGTATCTCTGGCTCAGCTTGGCAGCGGCCCAGGGACATGATGGCGCGCGTCTTAGCCGCGATGAGGTGGGCCTGCATCTGGGTCCTGCCGAGCGGCTGAGGGTGCAGCGACTCGCCCGGCGCGGGGCCTCTTTGGGTAAGCTGATCCCCGCCGAGACCAGCAACGACTCCAATAGGCCGGCTGCGGTTTCCCCAGCGCACTCCCTGCTCGGTGAAGGTCAATCGCCGACGAGCTCTTGAGCGCTCAATGCCCACAGTACAGCGCGGCAGCGGATTTTTAGGGCGCGGCGGAGCCCGGGTGGTGCATTGTCAGAGAAAGCGGCAGTGGGGGAGAGCGTTAGGGTGACCGTCTGGCATCACGTATGATGTGCATCGCCCAGTCTGATCTACTCTGCTTCAGACAACAGGGCACGAGCCGGAAGCCGTTCGAAGAGGCGCGCCCCAGTTCATGGTGCGGCAGGATGCGGCGGCGCTTAGCAAGGCGAGCTGGGGCATCACCTGCCCATCGTGACCTGGAGTCGGTATGATACGGTTCAAGTTGCTGAACTGTCCCGGAGGATTTGCGTTGTTGTCATTGAGTTTTGCTGATCGTCAGGAACCTAAAGTACCCGCCATGCTGGCTGTGTCGTTTGCGTCACCATGATTCTCATCCTGCAGCCGGACACGGACCAGAAAAGCGATGTTTTTCAATCGCTGATAGCTGTTTTGGCGCGCTTCGATGGCATTCGTTACCGGGTGCATGAAGAGCGCGGCATGCAGCAGAAGCTCACAGAAGTGTATTTGATTGGAGATACCTCTGCGCTGCAGATCGAGGAGATGGGTGCCTTGCCAGGAGTTGAGCGCGTCGTGCGTGTGTCGACGGAGTACCGCATACTTGGCCGCCACAAGGACGACCAGCGCGCCACTTATTTTGAATATAACGGCGTTCGCTTTGGGCAAGATAATCTGACAATTCTTCCGGGGCTTTGCGCTGTGGATACCAAGGAACATGTTGAGGCAATGATGCGGGCTTGCCGGGAACACCGCCTCGTGTGTACGCGGATGGGGGCGTACAAACCCCGTACGAGTCCGTACTCATTTCAGGGGCACGGCAAAGCCTGTCTGCCCTACGTGTTCGAGTTGGCCGGAAAATACGGAATCAAAGTAGTGGCCATGGAGGTGACTTGTGAGGCCCATGTGGAGGAGATTTGCCAGGCATTGCGGACCAGCGGTGATGCCACCGGTGTGATGCTGCAAATCGGTACCCGCAATACCCAGAACTTTGAGTTGCTGAAAAGCGTGGGGCGGCAACGGGAGTTTCCGGTGCTGTTCAAGCGTGGCTTTGGAATCACCTTGGAAGAGTCACTGAATGCGGCCGAATATCTCGCCAGCGAGGGAAATCGCAATGTTGTCTTTGCCTTGCGCGGCGTTCAGACCGAGAAGGGCGCACCACATCGAAATCTGGTGGACTTTTCCCATGTCCCGGTGGTGAAGCGGCTGACACGCATGCCGGTCTGCATTGACCCTTCCCATTCAGTGGGATCACGCGATCGGGCTCCAGACGGTCTTCTCGATGTGTTCCATGTGACGGCCCAGGGTATCATCGCTGGCGCTAATTTGGTTTTGGCGGACTTTCATCCGGTCCCGGAAGTAGCATTGGTCGACGGGGCTCAGGCACTGCGTCTGGAGGAACTGCCCCACTATTTGGAGGATATCCACACTACCCGCGAAGCGTACCAAAAGCGACTGGCGCTTGGGGGTGCTGCGGGTTGATCGAAAATCTCTTTAGCCTGGCCTCCGTTGGGTAAGGCCTGCTTCTCCTGCCGGGCGCGCGAGCGGAGGATACCGGACAGCGCGGTGCCATAGACGCGCGGGTTGACCGGAGCCCCATGGCTCTGGGATTAAGCCATCTGCTTCTCCCTAATCTCGTCCAACACCTTACAGTCGATACAGAGCGTGGCGGTGGGGCGTGCTTCCAAACGGCGGATACCTATCTCAACCCCACAGCTCTCACAATAGCCATACTCGCTATTGTCGATGGCTGCGAGCGCCTCATCGATTTTCCTGATGAGTTTTCGTTCCCGGTCCCGGGCACGAAGCTCTAGAGTAAATTCCGACTCCTGAGTGGCGCGATCATTTGGATCCGGGAAATTAGCGGCATCGTCCTGCATGTGATGAAGCGTGCGATCAACCTCCTCCATAAGCTGCTTTTTCCACGCCAATAAAATGCTTCGGAAATGTTCCCGTTGGTTGTCATTCATATACTCCTCACCCGGCTCCTCCCTGTATGGGGCGAAGGTTAGCGCTGAGGTGGTTGTATTAGGCATCGTTAGCCCTCCATTTTTTGTACGCTAAGGGTAAGAAGCTGTGGGCTTGGGTGTAATGGCGGATTGTCGTCCATGATCATCAACGGTAGTCATAGGAACGCCTAATCAGGTATGCAACGTGACGAACCTGACTGGTTATGACCGCATTAGGGGCCTGCCGGTTCAGTCTCAGATAGTAGGACCGCTTTAAATACCAAAATGGTTGGCCCGACGCAATAAGTAATGGTAATGTCGTCGGCCACAGCGGTGGTTAGCGGTTATTTATTGCGGCCGTCGGCGCTCTAGGCGGTTTCGCGTCGTCCTTTTGTCTGATCAGGGACCCAAGGGACTGGGGCTGTGGGCGCAAGCCATTGCGGTGTTTGAGGCGAGGTTGCCAGAGGCAAGGACCGTGACGGATAGACTCAAGGCGCTCATTTTCGATGTCGACGGTACGCTCGCTGACACTGAACATCTGCATCTCAGGGCGTTTAATCTTGCGTTCGCCGATGCCGGCCTCGATTGGCATTGGTCGGCGCCTCTCTATAGGACACTTCTCAAAGTTGCAGGAAGCCGGGAGCGAATCCGGCACTTCATCGACGCGTATCACACCGACTTGAAGCAGCGCGCGGACCAGGAAGCACTGCTCGCACAATTGCAGACGAGCAAAAACCGCTACTATGCCGAACTTGTTCGTCAAGGGGAAGCGAGATTTCGCCCTGGGGTCGCTAGGCTTCTGCGGGAAGCTCGGGCGGAGGGGTTGCAGCTCGCGATTGCGAGCACCGCTGGGTACGACAATATTCGGGTGTTGCTGGAGATGAATTTGGGAGCGGAAGCCACCGATTGCTTTGCTCTGATCGCTGCTGGCAACATCGTCGAACAGAAGAAGCCGTCACCGGCGATCTATCGATGGGTACTCGATCAGCTTCGCTTGAATCCGTGTGACTGCATTGCCTTCGAAGACTCGCAAAATGGGATCCGCTCGGCCGTGGGCGCAGGCGTTCCCACGGTGGTCACGGTCAATGACTTCACGGTCAGCGACGACTTCGCGGGTGCGGTGATCGTGCTGGATTGCCTGGGGGAGCCGACACAACCTTTTCACGTTCTCGCAGGCCACCCCGGGGCAGCGACCTTTGTCGATTTGGCCTTTCTGAGGCGCTTGGTTCGTGGCCGTTGATGGGGCGAAACGGCACGGCTGCGCGCAACGTATGCGCGCTATCGCGCCTTTCTATGTGATGGACATCCTGGCACGCGCCCAGGCGCTGGAAGCCGAGGGCCGAGGGGTGATACACATGGAGGTGGGCGAGGGTGATTTTCCTACCCCGTCGGCCATCGTGGCAGCGGGCCGACAAGCCCTTGCTTCGGGTCTTACCCGCTATACGCCGGCCGCCGGGATGTGGGAGCTCAGATCGGCCATCGCCCATGATTACGAAGAGCGCCATGGCGTGCAGCTGGCTCCCGACCGTGTCCTTGTAACGCCAGGGGGTTCAGGCGCGCTTCAGCTTTCACTGGCCGTTTTGGTCGATCCGGGCGACACGGTGCTATTGGCCGATCCGGGTTACCCCTGCAACCGCCACCTCGTTCGATTATTCGAGGGCCAGCCGATCGCGATTCCGGTAGGCGCCGATACCGGTTTTCAACTCGCTTCCGAGCACATCGCGCGCCATGCGACTGCGGAAACGGCGGCCGTGATCGTGACCAGCCCCGGCAATCCCACCGGGACAGTGGTTGATCGCGATGAGCTCCGGCATGTCGTCGAACAGGTGCGGGCCATAGGCGCTTGGCTTATCGTCGACGAAACCTACCAGCGGCTCGTTTACGATTGACGCGAGGCAACTGCCCTGGAACTCACCGATGACGCGTTCATTGTGAACAGCTTTTCCAAGACCTTTGGTATGACTGGTTGGCGTTTGGGGTGGTTAGTGGCGCCAGCGCAGTTCGTGTCTCAGGTTGAGATACTGGCCCAGAACCTATTCTTGGCGCCCTCGACCGTCGCTCAACATGCGGCACTTGCCGCGTTCCTGCCAGAGATTGCCCCTATTCTGGAGAGCCGACGACGGGAGCTGAAAGCGCGGCGGGATTTCCTGCTGCCTGAGCTCAGGACAATGGGCTTCGAAATCGCTGGACAACCCGCGGGCGCATTTTATTTATATGCCAACTGCCAACGTTTTGCCGAGGACAGCTTCGCTTTTACCCACGAGGTACTTGAGCATACGGGTGTCGCCTTCACGCCGGGCTGCGACTTCGGCAGCTACGGTGCCAGGGAGCATGTGCGTTTTTCGTATACCACCGGTATGGGTGCGCTGCGTGATGCTGTGGCGCGGCTCAGGAGCTATCTTCTGCGCTGACCCTCAGCGCGGCTCGTCAGTATCCAGGGGCCGACTCGTTTTCCTTACGCAGTTGCTCGCTCCACAGCGCAGTGGCGCCAGCCACGGCCGCTGGGATGGCTACGAAATTAAGTCCGGGGATCAGCATCGCCACCATTACGGCAGCGCCAAAGCTGAGCCCCAGCCAGCGCCGGCGAGACAACAGCTGTCGCTGCGCGGACAAATTAATTCCGTGGTTTCCCATGGGGTAGTCGAGGTACTCGATCGCCAGCATCCAGGCGCTGAAAAGCAGCCAAAGAAAGGGGGCAATCACATTAACGCCGGGTATCAGGAACAACAGCAGTAGCAGCACGGCGCGTACTAGGAAATAAGCCAACTTACGAATTTCAGAGTATAGGCTGCGAAGTGCTTCTTGAAGCTGCTCGCTCGCCGTGTTGGATGCGGGCGCGCGACCGGTGAGTTTGTGTTCCACCGCTTCCGCGAGCCAGCCGTTGAAGGGCGCGGCAATAAGGTTGGCCAACAGCGAAAAGCCATAGATGAGTACCAGCACGGCACTGACGATAAAAATCGGTATCAGGAGCCAGCTCAGCCAATCGAGCCAGCCCGGCAACCATTGCTCGGTTGCTTCCCGCAGCCGCTCCAGCCTGGTCCATCCATAGGCAATGAGGGAGGCGAACAGCACGCTATTTATGGCCAAGGGCATTGCAACGTAGCGGCGTACTCCCGGTTTCGTTATCAACCCTAACCCGCGAAAGAAGTAACTTGCGCCAACTAGTGCGTCCTTGCTCATGATGGGTGTGGATTCCTGTGAGAAGGTGTCACTGCCGTCGCCTGTCTTGACGCGCTTGCCGATACCCCAATCTGGCGAGTTGGGCGCTGCCATAAGCGGCATCTGAATGCCGAGGCGAGGTCACGGGAACACCCAAGGTGCGGGCGCGGATTCGAGCCCAGGCCCGATTCGCGGCGCCTCCGCCGACGGACTTCACCGACAGCGGATAGGGTGCTCCGAGTTTAGCGAGAAGGCGATAACCCTCGGCCTCAACGTGAGCGATGCCCTCCAGTAGCCCTTGCAGAAAAACGGCATCGTCCTTTGGGCGTGGCTGCACTATCGGGATCCAGTACGGATCATTGATGGGAAATCTCTCACCGGGCCGGGGCAAAGGATAATACTTCAATCCGGTCGGGCGCTCGGGATCGAGCTGCGCACTGAGCTGTTGCAGACGCTCAATGCTGAAGAACTTTAACAGGGTACCACCCCCGGTATTCGATGCGCCGCCTGCCAGCCATCGGTCTTCTAGCCGATGGCTATACACCCCATAGTCGGGCGCGAAGATGGGCTGATCGCAGAGCACCTTTAGCACCAGTGTGCTGCCGAGCGAGGTTACCGCTTCGCCCGTGGTGCATGCACCCGTTGCAAGGAAGCCGGCGACGCTATCCGTAGTGCCCGCCACCAGAAGCGTATCTGCAGACAGCTTCCAGCGCGCGGCCCAGGGCGGGGCGATGGTACCGATGGGAGTACCCGGGGGGAGTACCTTGGGGAGTAGGGCGTCAGGCAGGTTCAGCGGCTCAAGCCAGTTTGGCCAAGCCCTTGCTTCGGCGTCATATCCAAGCTTCAGCGCGTTGTTCTCGTCGCTGATCCCGAACTTCCCGCAGAGACGACCGGTGATCCAATCCGCTTGATGGAGCGCGTGGGCGGCGGCGGGAATTGTTTGGCGAAGAAAAAGTAGCTTCGCGAGGCTGCTGGTAGCCCCGTGCGCGGCGCTACGGCGCGGCGCCAGCAGTGCAACGCGTTCTGCCTGGATGCGTGATCGACTGTCATCGTACATCAAAGCCGGTCCGAGGGGTTGGCCGTGGAGATCCGTGAGCAGCAAGGTGGCGGAGGTGCCGTCGACGGCGATACTGCCAATCTGCTGCGCCGGGACTTGACGGTCAAGGTCGGTAAGCACTTGATCCAAAGCTTCCCACCACAGCTCGGGATGCTGTTCAACGCGCCATCCGACACGGGTTGACGGAGGTAGCCGTGCTGCGCTGTAGCCGCGAACCGCTCCTTGCGTATCAATGACAACCAAGCGACAACCGGAGGTACCAAAATCAATGCCCGCGTGTAGGGTCAAGTCAATGTACGCCGATAGGTTAAGCTCTATGGCAGGGTGACCGGAGGCGCTGGGGTCCAGGTGGGCGCACGGTGTTCTGCTATGACGGTTGTTTGGATACCGCCCCGGACATTGAATTTGGCCGTGATGCGCATGAAGCGAGGAGCACAGGCTTGCACCAGATCCTCGAGAATGCGATTTGTCACCGCTTCATGGAAGGCGCCTTCCTGCCGGTAAGACCAGATGTAGAGCTTAAGCGCCCTGAGCTCGATGCAGCGCTGGTCCGGTACGTACTCGATGTGCAGCGTAGCAAAGTCGGGTTGTCCTGTTTTAGGACAGAGGCAGGTGAATTCGGGAATCCGAATCCTGATCGTATAATCCCGTGGCGGCATAGGATTATCGAATACTTCGAGCTGCTTTGAGGGTTGTGTGGGCATAGCAGTGTCGATGCAGTGTTGCGTAGGGAATGCGTGGCGCAGAAGTTGCTTTTACAATCGACCAACATCCATAGTGTAAGGTATTCAAGCCGGGAACATGAACTACGCCGGAGAGCGAATCGGCGATGCGATTGCGTAGGATAAAACTCGCAGGCTTCAAGTCCTTTGTGGACCCAACCAACATCAATCTCCCGCCCGGCATCATTGGCATCGTCGGCCCGAATGGCTGTGGGAAGTCGAATGTCATTGATGCTGTGCGCTGGGTCATGGGAGAAATCTCCGCCCGCCATCTTCGGGGCGACTCCATGGCGGATGTGGTATTTAACGGTTCCACCTCGCGTCGGCCCGTGGGGCAGGCCTCCGTCGAGCTCGTGTTCGATAACTCCGACGGGCGCCTCGGTGGCCAGTATGCGACCTATGCGGAGATCGCCATCAGGCGCCAGGTGGTACGGGATGGCCAATCCAGCTATTACCTGAACGGCGCGCGTTGCCGGCGCCGTGATGTTATCGGTATCTTCTTGGGTACTGGTTTGGGACCGCGGAGCTATGCCATCATCGAGCAAGGCATGATATCGCGTCTCATCGAAGCGCGCCCGGAGGAGTTGCGTGAGTTTTTGGAGGAGGCGGCGGGGATCTCCAAGTACAAGGAGCGTCGACGGGAAACCGAGACACGCCTGCGACACTGCCAGCAGAATCTGGAGCGCCTCAATGATGTGCGTGCCGAGCTCGAAAAGCACTTGGCGACCCTGAAGCGGCAGGCCGCTGTTGCTGAGAAATACAAGCGACTCATGCAGGAACAGCGCCAAGCGGATGCCGTGCTGTTGGTGTTGCGTTGGCGAGATCTGGCCGAACAGGCGACAAGGCACGCGGAGGATCTTCGTGCGCAGGAGAATGGCTTGGAAGCTCTAGTGGCCGAGCAGAGGGCCATGGAGGCCGAGCTGGAAGAGATGCGATCGGCACAAATCAGCACCACCGATGAGTTTAACGCCGTCTACCGCCAGGTCGTGGACGCGGGTGCCGAGATTGCCCGCCGCGGAGAGAATATTGCTCACCAGAAGGCGAGGCGCAAGGAGTTATCACACAGTTTACACAGCGAGGAGGCCTTGCTGAGCGAGGCATTAACGCATTTGCGTGCCGATGAAGGCAGGAGGCGGGCAATTGATGAAAGCTTGCGGGAGATCGAACCGCAACTTGAAAACCTGGAATCCTTGGCGGCGCGGGCGAAGGCTGAGCATGCGGAGCATGAACAAACGGTTCGCCGCTGGCAAGTGGCGTGGGAGCGGTTGAGCGAGCAGGTGGCGGACAGCATGCAAAAAGCTCACGCACAGCGTACCCAGATCGAGCATGTCGAGGAGCGGCTCATCGAAGTTCAAAAGCGCGTCCACCGGTTGGCGGAAGAACGTGCGAGCCTGCATCCCGAAACGCTTGAGGACAGCATCCGTACCCTGCACGCACGGCTTAGCGATCGGGCGCAGGCACTCACACAGGTAAACAAAGCGGCTGCAGGCAGACAGACAGCGATACGGGATTTACGGGAGCGAGTCAGCGAGGTTTCATTGGCGTTACATGCGGCGCGGGCGTGCCTACAGGAGAGCCGCGGTCGGCTGGCCTCCCTTAGCGCACTGCAGCAAGAGGCTCTTGGAAAAAAACCCGGCGAGGTCATGAAGTGGCTCGAAGAGCGGGCGCTGTCCGATCGGCCGAGACTCGCCGAGAGGCTGCAAGCCGCGCCCGGGTGGGAACGGGCGCTCGAGATCGTGCTTGGCGCTCACTTGGAGGCGGTCTGCGTCGTTGGGCAGGAGGGTTATCAAGGTGATTTGGCACAGCTCAAGGAAGGCGCACTGACGCTATTCGACAGGGCATTAACGCAGGAGCCTAACGTGGAGGGTCGCGGAGAGTCCTGGTGCAAGCTCGTAGAAAAAATTGCCGCCCCTTGGCCTCTCGATGATGTTCTTAGCGGCATCTATATCGCGGACTGCCTTGAAGATGCGTTTCAGCGCAGGGGGTGCTTGGGGCCTGGAGAGTCCATGGTGACGCCGACCGGTGAATGGGTCGGCGGCAGCTGGGTACGTGTGGTCCGGGGCAAAGAGGGCGCTGACGGAATACTTGCTAGAGAGCAGGAGATCAGAGCCTTGATGGCGCGCTCGGCAGAGCTTGATCAGGAGGTAAATGATTGGACCACAGAGCTTGCTGCAGCGCAACGAGCACTCACCGCCGTGGAGCAAGACTATACGGCACTGCAAACGGAGCTCGCTGAGACCCACCGCGAGCAGACTACCCTGGCATCGAAGCTCGAGTCCGAGCGCAAGGAACTGGAACGGACGCGGGTGCGGCTGCAGGCGATTGCCGATGAGCTCGATGAGCTCCAGGGGCGTGCGCTGAGGGATGAAGAACAATTGCGCAGTGGGCGCAGGTCTTTGCAGAAAATGACTGACGAGCTGGCGGCCCTTCACCGCCAACGCGATGATTTGGAGACGCTTAGGAAAGCACAGCTTCCGCTCATCGAAGCGGCGCGCGACCGTTGGCAGCAGCAGCAAGACGACGCCTACGGGGCGCGCTTGCGAGCGGCGTCTCTGCGCACCGAGCTCAAGTCGCTCGAGCAAGGGCGGTTGCGCAACCAAGAACAGGTTATTCGTTTGCAGGCTCGATGTGAGGAGCTGTCCCAAACGTTAGCCGATACTGAAGCGCCGCTGCAGGAATCTGCTGCAGAACTCGACGAATGGCTCGCGACACAACGTACGCTGGACGAGCGCTTAAGCCATGCACGGGAACAAATGGAGCGGTCCGAGACGCGCGTTCAGCAACTGGAGCAACAGCGCCAAACACTGGAAGGCAGACTCCAGACCACCCGCGCCGCGGTCGAGCAGCGGCGTATGACGTTTCAAGAGGTACGGGTTCGAAGCGACACCGTCGCCGAGCAGGTCGCGGCGGCCGGATACGACCTCGGCGCGGTGATAGCCGAACTGCCGAAGGACACCACGGAACATGTTTGGTCGGCGAACCGCGATGCATTGGCGCGGCGTATCGAGCGATTGGGATCCATTAACCTGGCGGCAATCGATGAGCTGCAGCAACAGGCGCAGCGAGGGCAGTATTTAGATGCGCAGCACGCGGATCTTGTCGAAGCGCTGACAACGCTTCAAGAGGCCATACAAAAAATCGACCAGGAAAGTCGGACGCGGTTTCAGGACACCTTCGAGCGGGTGAATGGTCACTTCAGTGCGTTGTTCGAGCGCCTGTTTGGCGGGGGACACGCCTATCTGGAAATGACGGGCAGCGACGTGCTCGATACCGGAGTCAGTATCATGGCGCGCCCGCCCGGGAAAAGGAACAGCACCATTCATTTGCTTTCGGGCGGTGAAAAGGCCTTGACAGCGGTGGCCTTGGTGTTTGCTATTTTTGAGTTGAATCCCGCGCCATTCTGTCTACTCGACGAAGTCGATGCGCCCCTCGATGACGCCAACGTGGGGCGCTTCTGTGATCTAGTCACAGAGATGTCGGAACGGTTACAGTTACTTATTGTCACCCATAACAAGACCTCCATGGAGACCAGCCAGCATCTCGTTGGTGTTACTATGAAGGAGCCTGGCGTCTCCAGGCTGGTGGCAGTGGACGTCGAAGAGGCGGTTCGCTTGGCGGCGATGTGAGGGGCACCTGCTGCGGTACGGTGACGAGCAAGGGGTTGAGCTTTGAGACGGTGCGGCGCTAATGGACAACCTGCGATGGATTCTACTCGTTAGCGGCATTCTCCTGATTGTCGGCATCTTCACGTGGGAGGTGTTCCGTCGGCGTCATCTAGAATGGGATGATCCGGGCGAGCGTGCAGACCAGGATTTTGAGACCGATGGCGACGGGCTGTTTTCCGAGCCGGTGAACGATCCGCCAGCGAAGCGTGGCGACCACGGCGCTGCTGCTGGCTCGGTCGCCAAGCGAGATGGGGACATTGTGGTGGGCGACCTGGCAAGCGTCAAAACGCAAGCTCCTGCAGCGATAACGGTGCGCCTACCTGAACGATCCGTGGGCGGCGATCCCGTCAGCTCCGGTGGCGCGGCGGCGGAATCGAATCCAACCGATGAACCGCTGATCTGCGCTATTGCTGTGATGGCGAAGCCTGGCCATCGCTTTTCTGGTGGCAGCATCTGCGAAGCACTCGAGGCGGCGGGATTGCGCTATGGTCCTATGGGGATCTTTCACTACTACGGGTCCGGTGAACAACCCCATGGTCAGCCGGTGTTCAGTGCGGCCAACATGCTTGAGCCGGGCTCCTTTAATCGCGCGGACCTAGACAGCTTACACACGCCGGGATTGATGCTTTTCCTGCAGTTACCCGGGGCGGTAGACGGCGCGCAAGCATTCGATCTCATGTTGGGTGCCGGTAAACAGCTTGCTCAATGGCTCGGCGGCGAGTTGCGCGATGAGACGCGCAGCTCGCTGACTCCGCAATCCATTAGCCATATGCGAGAACGAATAATCGATTTTGGGCGGAAACGGCTCCTCGCCTCGCACTGATTTCTGGCGGGCCGAACCGGTGTCTGCTCCCGTCGCCATTGTCCGCCGGATCGAGTTCCTGCGCAGCACCCTGGACCATCACAATTACCGCTACTATGTTCTCGATGATCCTGAGATTCCGGATAGCGAGTATGATCGGCTTATGGCGGAACTCGTGCGTCTGGAAGCCGCCTATCCGCAGCTCATTATCTCGGCATCGCCGACGCAGCGCGTCGGTGCATCGCCATTGCCTGCCTTCAATGAGGTCAAGCACCGCATGCCGATGCTGTCCTTGGCCAATGCTTTCGATGAACAGGAAGTGATCGACTTCGACCGCCGGGTGCGGGAGCGTCTAGGGATCAGCGAGCTGGCGTATGTGGCTGAGCCGAAGCTCGACGGTCTTGCAGTGAGTCTCGTCTACGAGGATGGCGTGCTCATCCAGGGCGCGACCCGCGGGGATGGCACTCGTGGCGAGGATGTGACGCCGAACGTTCGCACGATTCGGGCGATCCCGCTGCGGCTGCATGGGCAGGATATCCCGCGACTTCTTGAAGTGCGCGGTGAGATCTACATGACTCGCGATGGTTTTCGGCGTCTCAACGACGAACAAATGAAGCGCGGCGAGAAAATCTTCGCAAATCCCCGCAATGCGGCGGCTGGGAGCCTGCGGCAGCTCGATTCACGGGTTACGGCGAGTCGTCCCTTGACTTTTTTCTGCTACGGTATTGGCGCTGCAGAAAATGATCGGTTGCCGCAGCGACATTTTGAGCGGCTGCAGCGGCTGAAAGCATGGGGTATGCCGATCTCATCTGAGGTTGCTGAGGTGCGCGGGGTTGACGGTTGCCTCAAGTACTATCGTTCACTCGCGGCACGCCGCAATGAGCTCGCTTACGATATCGACGGCGTCGTGTATAAGGTCGATGCGTTGGACTCTCAGGCCGCCCTTGGCAGCGTGGCGCGGGCGCCTCGCTGGGCCATCGCCCATAAGTTTCCCGCCGAAGAGGCCTTGACTCAGGTGCTCACAATTGGTGTCCAGGTGGGGCGCACCGGGGCGATTACACCTGTGGCGCGCTTACAAGCCGTGCAAGTAGGCGGCGTCACCGTTACCAGCGCTACGCTCCACAATCAGGCCGAGGTGGAACGTAAAGACGTGCGTGTCGGTGACACTGTTGTCGTGCGTCGTGCGGGCGATGTCATCCCGGAGATTGTACGGGTAGTCCCGGGACGGCGCCTTCCCGGTGCCCGCCCGTTTGTCCTGCCAACGGTGTGTCCTGAATGTCACTCGGAGGTAGTTCAAGCAGACGGCGAGGCGGTCGCTCGGTGCAGCGGTGGGCTATTCTGCCCAGCTCAGCGCAGGCAAGCCATCCGGCACTTTGCAAGCCGGCGTGCCATGGATATCGAAGGGCTCGGCGAGAAGGTGGTGGAGCAGTTGGTCGCCGGCGGACTTGTGCGCACAGCCGCCGATCTCTACCAGCTCACCAAGGAACAATTGGCTGCACTTGAACGGATGGGCGACAAATCTTCGGAGAATCTTTTACAGGCAATCGAGAAGAGTAAGGCAACGACCCTGCCCCGGTTCTTGTATGCCATGGGTATCCGCGGTGTTGGAGAGGCGACGGCGCAGGTGCTGGCGCACCACTTCGGGTCGCTCGAGGCTTTGCAAGCGGCGCAGGTCGAGTCGCTGCAAACCGTACCGGATATCGGCCCCGTGGTAGCGCAACATATTTTCTCGTTCTTTCGACAAGCGCACAATCAGGAGGTAATTCAAGGGTTACGGGATGCCGGCGTGAGCTGGGCGAGCGGGCCGCAAACGCCCGCGCAACGCCCGCGCCCCCTGTCCGGGAAGACGTTCGTCCTTACCGGTACCCTCAAGTCCATGGGCAGGGAGCAAGCTAAAGTGCGCTTGGAACTCTTGGGTGCACGAGTGGCGAGTAGCGTATCGCGCAACACCGATTTTGTGGTCGCTGGGGCTGATCCGGGTTCCAAGCTCGGCAAGGCGCGGAGTTTCGGTATCCCTATCTTAGATGAAGAGGGATTTCTTGGGCTTCTCGACCCATCGGCGTCTTCTTGAAGAGTAATTAAACGTCGCAGACTACCCTGATGTGGAGCGCTGCGGTGAAGGCGAGCAGAGACTATGGGCTAAGAAACTGTTGTTAAGAATTTCCGTGCTTTGCCCTAGCGGCGTTGCGCGCTGGCTCGAAATCCTTGTACCCCCTTACACGCCGGCTGACTCGCCCTATCCCTGGGGCTCGGTCTTTCGGAGCCAGCCTGCGGCTGTTCAAAATCGTTGCGGACGATTTTGTCTCGCGATCGTGCGCGTGCGTCTCCCTGCGCTCGCACCGATTTTAAGACACCCTCTAAGAAGCTTTTTTAAAAATGTCGCGAGCGCCGGCAGAGCAAGGCGCACGGTGGCGAAGAACCGCAGTGTACATGGGAGTACATGAGGATTCTGAGCCGCCGCGCAACGCAGCTATGGCAAGCGCAGCAATTTTTAAAATAGCTTCTAAGAGACCACTTCGTTCGCTGCATGCGCCTGTTCACTGCCAGTGTAAATGTGGGCGCGAGTCCACGGGATGCGGTTGTTGCCGGAATGAGTAAATAAAACCTGAAACAGCTGCAGTGAGCCGGTTAGAAACGCGGCAATCGATCCCGCGAGGTAAAGCCGCCAAGTACGTACGAAGCGCTCATCATAGCGACCAGTCATCTTATCCTCGGCTCGCTCAAAGCGATCGAGCCAATGTTGCAGTGTTTTCGCGTAATGAAGCCGCAGGTTCTCCACGTCGAGAACCGAAAATTGATTTGGCTCGAAGATATCCATCATCTCTCGCAAAGAAGGCGGATAGCTACCGGGGAAAATACGCCTCTCGATCCATGGGCTGATGTGATTGGCGCGATCTCGGCCTATGCTATGGATGAGGCCCAGCCCTTGTGGCTTCAGGCAACGATGGAGAATTTTTCCAAGTTCCGAGTAATGATCGGCCCCGACGTGCTCCAGCATTCCCACCGATACCACGACATCGTATTTGCCATTGATGTTGCGGTAGTCATCCTCAATGAATTCGACTCGTCCAGATAGACCTTTTGCCTTCGCCTGTTCGCGTGCATAGGTGATCTGCTCGTGCGAAATATTGAACGCCTTGACGGTTACGCCGTATCTCTTTGCCATATATCGGGCGAGTCCTCCCCAACCGCAGCCTGCCTCAACCACCGTTTGGCCAGGGGAGAGCCGAAGCTTTCTGCACACGTGCTCCATCTTCGCGCTCTGCGCCTGTTCCAGCGTTGCAGCGTAAGTCGGGAAGTAAGCACAGGTATAGATCATGTCCTCATCGAGCCAGAGCCGATAGAAATCGTTGCCGATGTCGTAATGATGGTGGATGTTTTTTCGCGATCCGCGAAGGGTGTTGCGGCGAGGGCGTGCCACCCAGCGGTTGAGTTTACGCTCCAAGGCAAGCAAACGGGATCCCGTGCTAAGAAGGCGCGATCGAGTGATTGCCGCATTAAGCTCGACCAGATCGCCCTCCAAAGCGATGCTGCCATCGACGTAGCCGTCTCCGAATGCGAGTTCCGGTGAGGCAAGGAGCTTCCATAGCGTGCGTCGGTCGTGAATGGCGACGCTGGCAACCGGTTGCACCGTCGGTCGGTAGACCTCTTCGCCATTCCAAAGGGTCACCACGAGAGGTGGATGACCTAGGGAGGCAAGCAACCGCCTCAGCAGCAATTGTTCGATTCGAAGGGCCTTGCTGGGTTGCGCAACAGAATGGCGTTCCTTGGTGCCTTTACGATAATTGCTCTTTGCCTCAACATGGAGAGGTTTGTAAGGGCTTACTTCCTTTTTCATCCTTCATTGCGATGGTCCGTTGGGTGAAAGCGGTCGAGACATCGACGTGTTATTGTCGCGAATTCACTTGGGCGATGGCCGGACGGCTATCACCAAGTAGCTCAATGCAGGGTTCCCATTACTTGTCGATTATAGGGAACGCGCTGGACGTTCGCTACATCTGTTACAGGAAGAGAGCCCTATTGTCTGTTAGCCTAGGGTATCGGCCGAGGTTAGAGCAATGAGGGTTTTTCCCCGACGGTGCCTACTGTAGCCCCAACCGGGCAAGATGAGAATTGCTGATGGGGAGATGCGCGGGAAACGGCCGATCAAGCCAAGCATAAGATGACGTAATACGGCGCTTAGGTACCGAGGCAGCGAGCTAGTACGCACGGTAATAATTCAATACCTTACGCACATAAGCTTGGGTTTCTGGATAGGGAGGTATTTGATGGCCGTACTTTACCACGGCATTTTCTCCCGCATTATAAGCCGCGATCGCCAGCGGCAAGGTTTCAAACCGATTCAGGAGATAGTGGAGGTAGCGTGCGCCCCCGCGGAGATTGTCGGCTGGATCGCGACGATCGTGTACACCATAGCGGCGGGCGGTTGCCGGCATCAGCTGCATTAACCCCACCGCGCCTGCGTGGGATACCGCTTCCGGATCATAGCCTGATTCAGCGGTGATCACGGCATGCACTAAGGCGGGGTCAAGTTGGTATTGCTGCGCGGTGTCGAGGATCAGGGCGTTAAGCTGCTCCCTGGTTGCTGTCGAGTTGGCAGACAAGGTCGCGTCATGCCTCTTGCCGATCGCTTGATACCCCGGCCCGAGCTTTCGGTCGCTGAAGTGTACGTGCCCGCGCTTATCGACATAGCGATAGACTTCCGCAGAGGCAGGCCGGGCATCGATAAAGGCAAGGGCGAGGACAAGAATCCCGGTTGCGGCAATATGCGGACGGGTGGCGGCGCTGTGCGCAAAGCCCACTGGTCACACCTCGGACAGACGGTTTCATGAGCCAGGTGTGAGCCATAGCGGTCAACCGACAACGAACTTGAGCCCTAGGTGCGCGCCTTGGAGAAGCGCCCAAGCATAGATTCCCGCCACCAGATCATCGAGCATGATACCAAGTCCTCCTGTGATGCGTCGGTCAATCTGGTAGATGGGCCAAGGCTTAAGGATGTCGAAAACACGAAACAACACAAATCCCGTTAAAATCCACCCGGGGTGCGGCGGGGCGGCCATCATAGTAACGAGATACCCTACGATCTCGTCCCAGACGATCGCCGGATGGTCGTGTACCGCAAGTAGGCGGGAAGCGGCTCGTGTCAATCCGATTCCAAGACAAAAGAGGAACAGAACGGTCGCTGCATACCAGGGGAGCGGAAGCTCCATGATCAACAAATACAATCCGACACCGAGGGCCGTTCCTGCCGTGCCCGGTGCGACAGGTACCAGACCGGTGCCGAGCCCACAGGCCAAAAAGCCCGCTGGATTCCAAAAAAGCTTGCCGGGGCCGAAGCGGATGTGTTCGAAGCGGCGCTTCACGATGCCGATCGCCCGGGTTTCGGAAGCTGTCTAAGGAGGACGGCGCTTGTCATAGCGGCTTTGTGTGGCGTTCGAGAGGAGGTGGGGACGCGATTTTGAAGGGCTGCAAGCCGGCCTTGCAAGGGTGAGGCCTAAGGAGGGGGCGAGTCGGTCTGGGGCCATGCTCATCGGTTCGGCAGCATTATCATTCAGAGGGTAAAAGCGTCCCCGGAAAATGCGTGGTTGCCGCTGTTTGTCAGGCAAAGTGTTGATAGCCTAACCGCGTCACGGCCCATAAACAGGCTTCATCCGAGCAGCGCAGTCCGCCGGCGCGGTCGATCGTGCCGATGTGCTGGATGGGACAGTGCAGATGCGCCTCGGCAGTTCGAAGTTCAGCCAGTCTATCGGGCGCTACGGTGAAGCATAACTCGTAGTCATCACCCGCAGAGAGCGCCAATCGCCGTGCCTCTTTCAGATCGATGCTGCTCATCATCGCCTGAGACAGGGGTAGGCGAGCGACATCAATGGTCGCGCCCACATGGCTTGCTGTGAGCACATGACCCAGGTCGGCCAGTAAGCCATCGGATACATCGATCGCCGAAGAGGCTAAACTGCGCAGCGCAATACCCTCAGCGATGCGGGGTTTGGGGCGGTTCAGGCGGGCATCCAAATACCGCCGATGCACCGTACACGCTGCGGCAGCAAGTTCTCCGCGCGCCATGGCCAGCGCTAAGCCGGCATCGCCGAGCGTTCCCGTTACGAAGATAAGATCGCCCGCGGTGGCGTTGTCGCGGCGAAGCGCATGCTGTGCCGGCAGGTGTCCGTAGACGTTAACGGTGACGGCCAGCGGTCCTCGATTAAATGTTCCACCCAGCAGCTGGACATCGAACTGATCCGCGAGCGTCTTGAATCCACGACCAAACTCAGCCAACCAACCGGTGTTGATGGCGGTCGCTGTCAGGCTGAGCAGCGCGGCGCTCGGGCTGGCGCCCATGGCGGCGAGATCGCTGAGATTGACGGCAAGCGACTTATAACCGATGTCGGCTGGACGAGCCGTCATCGTGAAGTGCACGCCACAAACGAGGGTGTCTACCGAGGTGGCCAGGGCGCAGCCTGTCGGTAGCTGTAGAACAGCCGTGTCGACGGCAAAGGAATACTGCGGCCGAGGACTGTCCCCATGTCCGCTGATTAACTGCTCAAGCCAGTCCGCTGTGTTGGACATCGTTCTCTTGCTTGATACATCGGCTTTTGCGCCCAGTACGCCGCCGCGGGGATTTTGCAACGGCCAGATCGCCTACCGCTACCGGCTCCCAGGCAGGGATCGAGCACCGATCTCGATTCTTCTGCACCGGGGCTGACTTCAGAGTGGGGCAAACGTCATCCACAGCGCCCAACGATCAAGCGGCGCCAGTGCTGTCAGGCATGGGTCCTGTGCGCCCTGGGTGCAAGCGCCGTGCAAACTGCATCATGGGCGCCAGAGCCCTGGCGCCTATCAGCTTTGCGGCTTCACGAGATCAGTGGGCACTCATCGGTGCCGTGTCCCCTTTACCTGTCGTCGCCCGAGCGAGTTTGTCGAGCACGCCGTTCACATAACGGTGGCCCTGCTCGGCGCCGAAGATTTTGGCAAGCTTTACCGCTTCGGTGATCACCGTTTTCCACGGCACGTCGGGACGGGAGCTTAACTCATAGGCGCCGATTCGCAAAATGGCGCGCTCTACCGGATCCACCTGTTCTACCGGCCGGTCCAGCAAGCCCTTGAGCGCGGCATCCAGGGCGGCGACTTGCTTGGGGACATTACTCAGCAAGTCCTTAAAATAAATCAGGTCAGCCTTGCCCATTGGACGTTCGGCGAGGAATTGTTCTTCAATGCAGTAAGGTTCCTCGCCCGTTAGCTGCCACTGATAGAGTGCTTGCAGCGCGGCTCGTCGCGCCTGGCTTCGAGAAGCGGCGGTTGGTGTTGGTGAAGAGAAATTCATGGCGCCTGCAAGCTTCGCAGCAAGGCAACCATTTCGAGGGCCGCAAGGGCGGCATCATAGCCCTTGTTTCCCTCTCGACCGCCGGCCCGAGCCATCGCTTGCTCCATATCGTCTACCGTTAAGACGCCAAAAATGACGGGTAAGCTGAAGTCTAATCCAACTTTGGCTATACCTCGGGCGCATTCGCCCGCGACATAGTCAAAGTGAGGCGTATCGCCTCGCACCACCGCGCCCAGGGCAATCACCGCATCGAATTGCTCGCTGGCGGCCAGGCGTTGGGCAACCAGCGGAATTTCGAAGGCCCCGGGCACCCGCACTATTTTGATGGCGGTTCGTGCTATCCCATGTTGCGTTAGCGCGTCGAGGGCACCGTCGAGCAGCGGTTCAACGATGCGCTGATTAAATCGAGACGCGACAATACCGAAGCGGCCGTCCCTGGCGCTATCTACCGTTTTTTCAAGGTCAAATTTCGCCATGTAATCCCCAATCAAAGCAGTAATTGACTGTCGCGCAAGGGGCGATTAGCCCATCTATTCGGTGACGTATTCGACAACTTCCAGACCAAAGCCTGAGATGCCATGCATTTTCTTAGGAGAACTCAATACCCGCATTTTCTTGACGCCGAGATCCAATAGGATTTGAGCGCCGAGGCCAAAAGTGCGCAGATTCTCCAGGTTTTCTTGCCGAACGGCCTCTGCATGAGCATTCTGTGATTGATATTGTTGTACCCGCCGGATCAATGCGCCCGCCTTCTCTTCATGGCGCAGGATGAGCACTATTCCAGTGTGTTCATCGGCGATTCGTTTCAAAGCCGATCTCAGAGGCCAGCCACAGTCGTGGCGGACACTGCCGGTGAGGTCACAGAGAGAATCCTGAACATGAACCCTGATCAGAGTGGGCGTGCTCGGCGTAATATCGCCCGTGACCAACGCGATATGGACCGCTTTATCGATGGTGTCTTGATAAAGATAAAGCCGAAAGGATCCATAGATTGTAGGCAGATCGCTCTCCGCCATCCTTTCCACAGTTTTCTCATGCAGCACTCGATAATGAATCAGATCTGCAATGGTGCCGATCTTTAGGTCATGCTGTTTGGCGAACACTTCGAGATCGGGACGCCGAGCCATGGTGCCATCGTCATTGAGCACCTCGACGATTACCGCACTGGGCTCTAGCCCCGCCAGGCGCGCTAAGTCACATCCGGCCTCGGTGTGGCCCGCTCGGGTAAGAACTCCTCCGGGCTCTGCCATGAGTGGGAATATATGTCCAGGTTGCGCGATATCCGAAGGTTTTGCATCCAGGGCCGCGGCCGCCCGGATGGTGATCGCACGGTCCTTGGCCGAGATGCCGGTCGTTATGCCATGCGCCGCATCGATGGACACGGTGAATTTGGTCGATGTTGCAGAGGTATTCTCCTGCACCATTAGGGGCAATCGGAGCAACTGGCAGCGCTCCCGGGTCAGCGTCTGACAAATAAGTCCTCGGCCGTATCGGGCCATGAAGTTAACGTCCTCTGGCCGGACCAGAGTAGACGCGATCATTAGATCGCCTTCGTTCTCGCGATCCTCATCATCCATCAAGATGATGATACGTCCCTGACGGAAGTCGTGGATGACTTCTTCGATGGAGTTAAGTGCCATAGCAGCAAAGATTTTTCGTGAATAAATGTTCTCTAGCTTACCGCTTTATCGCTACATCTCTGCACGCTGTTCAGGGGGCCGCCCGCTGGCGATGAAGGCGGGAGGGCAAGGCACGCGAACTATTTCGCGGCGTTAACTGCTTTCGGCCGCTGGCCGCTTGGTAGCGCGAGTGGCGGGCAAATGTAGCTGTGAAGGCGCGCTGCAGCAGTGCTTCGACCTTGAGAAGCCGTTTTAAAACTACGGCGCTCGCCATAACGCGCGTTGCGTGGCGTTTACGCACAACATGGCCAGGAGCCATTTTGAGCAGCGGCAAGTGGGCCCACACAGGGGTGCGTCCCAGGGACGGGGCGAGTAACCCTCATGCTCGCCGGGTACTCGTTGCCGTGCGCCTTGCGACTCCGGCGCTTGCGATATCTTTGAGACTGCTTCAGAAGCGCAACCAAGATTGTAACCCATCATGGCCGCGCTAGCTCCTGATCCAACAGGAGACGCTCCAAATAGCGGGCGATGATGTCCACTTCCAGGTTGACGCGGCGACCGCCCCGGTATTCCCCCAGCGTGGTTGCGCGCAAGGTATGGGGCACGATATTGACCCCAAACCGATTTCCCCAGACCGCATTGACCGTGAGGCTGACACCATCCACGCAGATCGAACCTTTCTCTGCGATATAGCGGGTGAGCACGGCCGGCGCCTCGATCTCAAGGCGCACGGACTGGCCTTCTGCTCGCCGCCCGACCACGCGGCCGGTCCCATCCACATGTCCGCTGACGAGATGGCCGCCAAGGGGAGTGGCGAGCGTAAGGGGTTTCTCGAGATTGACGGTCGAACCGACGTCGAGATCGCCGAGCACGGTACGCGAGAGCGTCTCGGTCGAGACATCTGCTGAGAAGCCTCCATCGGTCATGGCGGTCACCGTCAGACAGACGCCACTCACGGCGACGCTATGCCCGATGCCAAGATCGCTCTGATCGAGCGTTGCGACCCCAATGCGAAGCCTTCGCTCTGTGCCTACGGAATCTAGGCTAAGAACCGTGCCCACGGCCTGAATAATGCCGGTGAACATAGGCGTTTATCTCCTAATCCTGTATCTGCGCGGTAATTCTCCAGTCTTCTCCAACCGCCCGAATATCGTTGATTTTGAGGGCGATGCGTTGCTCCATACGATGGAGCTCAGGGAGCTGAAAGAGTCCACGGGCCGCGCTTCCCAGGAGTATGGGCGCGGCATAGATGACCAATTCATCGATCAGCCCGGCACGCAGCATCGCGCCGCTTAGCGTCGCCCCGCTCTCGAGCAGCACTTCGTTTGCAGCGCGATCCGAAAGCAAGGTCATGAGGGCGCTAAGATCAATGGCATCAGGCGTTCCCGGCAGAGGCACGACCTCGGCACCGGCGGCGAGGCGCTTGATCCTGCGGTAACCCGGATCGCCTGTGGTGACGATCAGTGTCCGTCCCGGTAGCTGCAGCAGCCGTGCGCTCGGGGAGATCTGCAACTGGGGGTCGAGCACGACGCGCAGCGGCTGGCGTGCAGGCGTTGGTGATTCATTGAGCTCCTGCCAGCGCACGGTAAGGGACGGGTCGTCGGCCAGCACGGTTCCAATGCCGGTTAATATGGCCGAGCTGCGTGCCCGTAGTCGTTGTACATCTCGGCGTGCTGGCCCACCGGTAATCCATTGGCTTTCCCCCGTGGCCATGGCCGTGCGGCCATCCAGGCTCATAGCTAACTTGCAGCGCACGAAAGGCCGACCGTGCCGCATTCGAGAGACAAAGCCGACGTTCAGCGTTCTTGCTTCCCGTTCCAGTATCCCGCATTCCACGAGAATTCCTCCAGCCTCGAGGAGCCGCAGTCCTTGCCCCGCAACCTGCGGGTTCGGGTCGACCATCGCGGCAACAACCCGCCGCACACCTGCACGGATTAGGGCCTCGGTACACGGCGCTGTTCGTCCCTGGTGACAGCAGGGTTCCAGAGTGACATAGGCGGTCGCCCCGCGTGCCGATTCGCCTGCTCTTGCAAGTGCGCTGATTTCGGCGTGGGGTCCGCCAGCATACTCGTGCCAGCCCTCCCCAACCACATGCGTATCACGCACCACAACGCAGCCTACCCGGGGATTGGGATCGGTGGTGTATAAGCCTCTCTTGGCCAATTCAAGGGCACGCGCCATATGGCGACGGTCCTCACGGGCATCCACAGGTCGGTACATCGGGTGACTCAGCAGTCGAACGCGCCACTTTCCCGGGAAACAGAGCGGCTAACCCGTAAAAGTAGGCTCGAAAGGCGAAGGTTACTTCTCGGGGAGCAAGGAGAGCTGTTGGCGCTTCAACGCCAGCGACGGCTCTTTCTGCAACCGCTCGATTTCCTCGCGAAACTCATTGATGTCCTGAAAGCTACGATAGACGGAAGCAAACCGCACGTATGCGATTTCGTCCATCTCACGCAACTGCTCCATCACATATTCGCCGATTTGGCGCGAGCCGATCTCGCGTTCGCCGCTCGAGATCACCTCGTGCAAAATGCGGCCAATCGCAGCCTCAAACCGATCGCTTGATACGGGACGCTTCTCCAGTGCTCTTAGCAGCCCCGCCCGCAGCTTTTCCTCGTTGAACGGCACGCGGCTGCCGTCTCGTTTTATGACTCGCGGCAAGCTGAGATCGGCCCGCTCGGACGTTGTGAAGCGTTCTTTGCACGCGGCGCATTCCCGGCGTCTCCTAACCTGATTGCCGCCACCGACCAAGCGCGAGTCGATGACCCGCGTATTGCCCATGCCGCAAAACGGACAATGCATGAATTAGGGCAGACTCTCGGCCGAGCCGTGGACGACCTCATCCTGCGCAGATTGAAACAGGTCGGGGTCGTAGACCGGGAATCGCTGGCAGAGCGTGAGCACTTCCCTGCGCACTTCCAGCATAACGTTCTCGTTACCGATATCATCAAGGATATCGCAGATGTAATTGGTGATCATGCGTATCTCGCGCGTCTGAAAGCCGCGCGTGGTGATTGCCGCAGTTCCCAAACGGATGCCGCTGGTAATGAAAGGGGAGCGGGGATCGTTGGGCACGGCGTTTTTGTTGACCGTGATATTTGCTCGACCCAAGGCTTCTTCGGCAGCCTTTCCGGTAAAGTCGCGGTTCACTAAATCGACAAGCATCAAGTGGTTATCGGTTCCGCCGGAGACGATGTTGTACCCGCGATCTAGAAACACTCCCGCCATTGTGCGCGCATTGTGTATGGTGCGTGCCTGGTAGTCCTTAAATTCCGGCTCCATGGCTTCTTTGAAGGCGACTGCTTTTGCCGCGATGACATGCATGAGCGGACCACCCTGAGTACCGGGGAAAACCAGCGAGTTGAGCTTTTTGGTAACGTCTTGATTGGCACGTGCCAGGATAAGTCCTCCCCGCGGACCGCGCAAAGTCTTGTGGGTTGTGGAAGTGGTCACATCGGCTACCGGCACGGGGTTGGGATAGAGCCCGGCAGCGATCAGCCCCGCCACATGTGCCATGTCGACAACAAGGTAGGCGCTCACCGCATCCGCTATTGCGCGAAATCGCTCCCAGTCCACGACTCGCGAGTAAGCCGAAAATCCCGCGATGATGATTTTAGGCCTGTGCTCCTGCGCCAGCTCCGTGACCTGGTCATAATCGATTGTGCCGATGCCGGGGTCCAGTCCATATTGCACGGCCCGAAAAAGCCGCCCTGAGAAATTAACCTTAGCGCCGTGCGTCAGATGGCCACCATCCGCGAGACTCATTCCTAAAATCGTATCTCCCGGCTCAGCCAGCGCCAGGTACACAGCCAAATTTGCTTGGGAACCGGAGTGCGGCTGTACGTTCGCGTAATCGGCCTTGAACAATTGCCTCACACGCTCAATGGCGAGCTGCTCGGCAACATCCACATGCTCACAGCCGCCATAGTAACGTCGTCCTGGATAGCCTTCCGCATACTTATTGGTGAGTACCGACCCCTGCGCCTGCAGCACGCGGGGGCTGGCGTAGTTTTCCGACGCAATAAGTTCGACATGTTCTTCCTGGCGACGCTGCTCGGCTAACATCGCATTCCACAGTGCTTCATCGAAGCCCGCGATCGTCATGTCTTTTGAAAACATGTCTTCTCCAAGAATTAAGAAGCTGCCTTAGAAAATTCGGCCATGACCAAAAATAAAACTACTGTGCGTGGCATCGCGGGGTTTCGCCTCGGCGTCCAGCCATTTTGTGCCGGTGCTTCAACATGTTCTGCAACCGGTTCAAGTGCTCGTGCGCCAATAAATGTCATGCCCTACTCGCCAGGAGACTCCTTACCACGGCGGTCCACGCGATGGCAAGGTTATGTCGATTATACCCTCCTCCGCCCATTGCGAGCAGTCGGCCATGGCAGTGTTTGTCGGCTAAGGTACACAGTCTTCGGGCCGCGTGGGCGTGTGCTGCGGCGGTATAACGCAGATGAGTGATGGGGTCACCCGCCAGGCTATCTGCGCCGCACTGCAAGAAGATAAACTCGGGTCGGGCATGATCCACGAAGTCTTCGACCTTAGCCCAGGCTTGCATGAAGGAGGCATCATCAGCATCCGGTAGCATCGGAATATTGAGCTTAGTGCCGGTCGCGGCTCCAGTTCCCGTTTCTGTCGCCTGGCCTGTGCCCGGGTACAGAAAGCGTCCATCTTCGTGGATGTCTGCAATGAACACATCGGGATCCTCAGCAAACGCGTAGTACATGCCGTCACCGTGGTGCGCGTCTATGTCAACATACGCGAATCGATGCAGCCCAAAACGCGTACGGAGCGTTTCTACGGCGACGCCTGGATCATTGAACACGCAAAACCCTCCAGCCGAGTCTCGGCGTGCGTGATGGAGTCCGCCGATCGGCGTGAATGCTCGTAGGCAGGCTCCTGTCATCAGCCGCTCACAGGCATCCACAGTGGTGCCGACGACGAACGAAGCCGCTTCAAAAATACCCTTGAAGGCGGGTGTGTCACCATAGTCGAGTAGGCCAGCACCGGTCTGGGACTGGGCGATGACGCGCTCCACATAGCCTTTAGTATGGAAGCGTTGAAGATCATCGACTGTTGCCTGTTTCGGCTCGAGTACGCACACCGCTTGTTCGAGATCCTCTTTTAGTACGTTGCTCCAGAACGCGTCCATACGGTCGGGACCGAAGGGGTGCCCTTGGCCGAACCCATAACGCCTGAGTCCTTCCCCGATATACACGCAGACTTTGCCTTGCGCACTCATAGCATGGAACCCCTTGCAAAATATTGGAGAATGTGTCCGTTGTCTCTTATGACCTAGGTGATGGCGATGATAAAGCCTAGACGACCACAACATGGCGCATCAGACGCCGACGCGGCAAGAAAGCTTTGCATCCCAAGGCGCCATTCACTAGGATTCGTGTCCCAAGGTGGCGCTGTCGATAGGCGCCTTTGGAGCTAAGGGACGCCGAGGGGCATTCCAGGGTTATGTTAGAGCGGACTACGTCCTAACCCTCCTCTTGGCTGATTTGCCATTCCGGTTACCTCACCTATGCCGCGGAGGTGGAGACCATGCTGAAGGCTGGGGACCGCGCTCCTGAGTTTTGGCTGCCGAACGCAGATATGGAGATGAAGGCACTTACGGATTTCTCCGACAAAATCCTCGTGCTGTATTTCTACCCTAAGGACGATACACCGGGCTGTACGCTTCAGGCTACCGAGTTTTCTGAGCTTCTCGATGCCTTTGAGGAGGCAGGAGCCTGGGTAATTGGAATCAGTCAGGACGATTGTTTCAGTCATCAAGCGTTTCGCGACAAGTTCGGGCTGAAGATTCACCTGCTGGCGGACGTCGAGGGTGAGGCTTGTTCAAGTTATGGTGTGTTACAGGAGAAAGAGAAGCACGGTATTAGGGTGCTGAGTATTCTTCGATCCACTTTCATCATCGATCGGCATGGGATTATACGCTATGCCCGGTATGGGGTGTCGCCCGGAAGGCACGCACAGGAAATGCTAGAGTTGGTGCTCCGCTTGAGGTGAGTACTCAGCTCTCTGCGGAGCCAAACCGTCTCGTGGCGAGAGGTCGGCTTCCCGTAACCGCTCCCTTGCGGCGGGAAAGGGGAGGCCGTTTCTAAAGCCGTGGTCGCTTGTTGCCGATAAGAAGGAGTCAGCTCACCCGACGTTTTTAGAGCCTCCTATCAAGCCCCGGTCGTGGAACGACGCGCTCATCCCCGCCACCCACTGCACCTCGATGCCATGATAACGGTGGGCAGCTTTGGCTCGTGCGCTTGTAAGATTCGCGACTTTTGCACTGGCGGCATGTTTTTGACGCCGCTCGATGACGCGGCTCAAGCTCCATTCGCCAACCCCGCATTGGTCCACAAGGGCACCGCTGCCACCATCGATTTTTCTGTGCCGATTGGGCCAGGTTCAAAACATTTTCAGCTGCACGCGGTTGTCGCGCGCGCTTTCGAGGGCGGCCTGGGAGTCGCCTTCTCGAATCCTGACGCTGCAGTCCTGAAGGTGCTCGAGGGGCTCGCTCGAATAACCTCGCATCCCGGTCCGCCGGCAGAGGCAAGCACTGACGAGGCGATGGTTGCGCTTTCCCGGGAGGTGTTGTCAAGACGGCTTCTCCCCCTCATCCGATCCTTTTTCGAGAACATCAATGAGCGGCTTTTGTTAGCTGCTCGCCAGGCCAGTAACAATCTGGAGCAGTCTTGTCATTTCGACGCGATGACGGAGCTTGAGAAATTAAGGGGCCTCATCGAGCGTATGTTTTCTGACAATCTGCTGGACGGCTTCAATCGCCTGGGGAAGAGCCAAGGCACTCCGGAACAACAGCCCGAAGCGGCCTGTCCAGCTGAGCTATCGCTGTTGGACAAGGAAGACCTTGAAGACCTGCTGGCGATTGGAGAAATCATAGCGAAGGCAGAGCCTCGCTATCAGCGGCTCCTGACAGAGATTGAACAGCGCTTTTCTTGCAGCGCTCAGGCGCCGGTGGATAAGGCGAATAATCCCGTGGGACCAGCGGCGGTTTGTCATGCTTTTCGCAATGCTTTGCGTGAGTCGGACATCCAGCCAGCGGTGATGCAGCTTATTTACCGGGTTTTTGACGATTGTGTTGTTGCCGAGCTTGGTGGTGTCTATGACGAGCTCAATACGGTGCTTGCCGCACAGGGCGTGTCGCCTGCTGCTGTGCCTCGGAAAGGCGGGATTGAGCCCCATGGCGCCGCCGCGCTGCCAGAAACTGCACCGACACCGGTAGGCCGTCCGCACCCGTCGTATGGGTCGCGGGGGGTGACTTCGCCCACGTTGGCCCCTGGTCAGGCGGCAGGGCCGGCAAACGGATCGCCACCATTACCTGCGGAGAGTTTTGGTTGGAGAAGCAGCCTTCCTTTCGAACCAGCAGGTGCACGAGAGGGAGCACCCATTGAGGCGTTGGCCGCGCCACAGCGGCTACACCAAGCGGGTTTAGCCGCGCATGCGCGATCGGAGCCCGCGGGATCGTGGACATACCATCCTGAGGGGAGTAGGCCAGGAGTAGTAAGCCCGAATCCTGCCTCTGGAACGGCGCGGACGTTGCTGCAGCTGGCACGCGGACTCACGCGTCAAACAACAGACAGCACGGTTGGCTCGTCAGTGCGCGTGGAATCAGCCACGCAGTCTGCCAGCTCGGTGCCCGCCAACGGCGCAAGCGGCGAGCGTGAGAATGCGCTCGGCACGAGTGAGCCCGCTATTCATCCGCAACCTCAAGAAAGGGCCCATGCGCCTTTGAGGCAGCGACTGCTAGCATCTCTGAAGGCTTGCCGGGGTGACACTGAAAAGCTTTGCATCCCCGAACAGCGCCTTGATGACGTTGATTTCCTAGATCAGATTTTGACTACGATTATAGAGGACCCTTTGGTCGGCGAGGACGCGAAACTTTGGATCCGGCGTCTGGCGATTCCTTTGGGCCAGACCACCATCATGGATGAGCAGGTCTTGTCCTCGCAGTCTCACCCTGCGAATCAGTTGATAAATCAAATTGCACAGATAAAGCCGGCGCTTTTTGCAGAAGGCGGCAAAGACGGTCATGAAATCGTTGCCGAGGTTAACCGCATCATTGAGCACATAGAGGGTGAGCAAAGCATTGATGTCCGCACGTTCGCAGCGGTTCAGGGGCAACTTGCTGCAGTGTTGTCGCAGCAAGAGGCACTGTATGCGGCTAATGTCGCTCAAGTTGTCAAAGCGCGGGAAGAACAGCAGGCGTTTGTCAAAGCCAGACAGAAGGCCGCAAAGGAGATGAGCCCTGTTGTGCGCACCAATGCGAGGCCGATCCCCGATGAATGGTTAGGCTGGTTAACTCAAGCCAAGCGACTGAAGGTGGGTGATGTCGTGACACTTGGCGTAGGCTCTCGTGATCCCCGGCGAGGCACTTTGGTGTGGGTCGGCGACGGCCACAATCCCTGTGTGTTCGTGGATGAGCTGGGTAAGAAGCTGGCGACTTTG
>JAGTVB010000343.1 GCA_018224385.1 Gammaproteobacteria bacterium | reverse complement strand
CGCGACTGGTGCCGTTTCATTTCTCCAGGCGCTACGAGGACGATCCAACCGGTGTGTACGATGAAGTACGTGCGGCCTGTCCGCGGGCGCTGACGCCCCCCTGGCGCGCTCTGGATTAGCCGCGCTGGTGGCGCGCGTGCTCCGCCCCCCGCCTAGCGGCCTCGATGCCGCCGCCATCCCGGCAAGGGCACTGGATTCCCGGGGACGCTGCGAGACTCCGGGGCCCGCCAGGAGGCCATGCGCTAAAGATAGAGTCTGGATCGCACCTTCCCCGACCCTTTGTGAGACAAGTCACGGGTTTTCTTACGGCTCACTCCGCACCTCTTCCTGACAGGGCCGCTCGCCCTTGCGGCGTAAGGTGATAGGTGCGCCGGCCGAATCCCTGGGGCAGCTGCGGCATGATCACGAGCGGGTTTCGCTCAATTAATTCCATCCGCTCGAGTCGAATAAGCACTGCATCGGAACAGGATTTGCCGCAGTCGATGAGGTGGAGACACTCGAGCTCTTCTTCGCTAAGCGATGCCATCGGCCTTCCTCAATGGCGGCGGCTACGCCAGGCCCACCGCCGGTGTGTTTTCAGCGGATCATCACTGGACGCCATGATACGCGCGCTGAAGCTTGTCCTCGCACCGCATGGGCCGTTCGTTGGTGACACTCGGTTCAGGATTTCCTATGTTCTCCAGAACGTCGGGGTGAACAAAATGAGCACGGTCATGATTTCAAGGCGACCCAACAGCATTCCAAGGGTAAGGGACCACTTCGCGGCGTCAGGAAGGCTGGAAAAGTTTCCGGCGGGCCCAACGATGTCACCGAGCCCTGGGCCGACATTCCCGACAGCGGTCGCCGCGGCGCTCAGGCTGGTGACAAAATCGAGCCCACACATCGATAAGATCAATGCAAGGACCGCAACGGTCAAGGTAAAATAGAAAGAAAACGCAATCACCGACCGGAGGATATCGTCGGTGATATACCGATCGTTATAAAAATTGGTAAACACTCCTTGAACGTGGCGCATCTGCCGCATTTGATTACGCAGCATCATGAGGCCAATTTGAAAGCGGAAAATCTTTATGCCCCCCGCCGTGGATCCTGAACATCCGCCGACGAACGTGAGATAAAAGAACACCGTAACAGCGAAATTGCCCCAGGTGAGGTAGTCTTCCGAAGCATACCCGGTGGTGGTGATGACGGATATCACATTGAACGTCGTGTGGGTCAAGGCGTCGAGTATCGATTCGTGCTCTACGATGCTGCGCTGCAGGCTCAGCACGACGGTAACCACCACGACAAACAGCAAAAATCCTCGTACCTGACGGTCCGTGACAAGCGGCGTCACTTGGCCATGAAGGAGACTCACATATAATAGGAAAGGCAGCGCACTTAACAACATAAAGAGGCTGCTCAACCACAGGATGATTGGGTTGTCAAAATGGCCCAGGGACGCATCGTAGTTGGCATAACCCCCGGTCGCAACCGTGGTCATCGAATGCACGATCGCGTCAAACGAGCCCATGCCAGCCAGCCAATAACTCAGGGCGGTGATGCAGGAAAGACCAAGGTAGACGACCCCAATGGCCCAGATCAAATTTTGCGTGCGCGGCAATCGCTTTTCTGACCAGTCAGACGATTCTGTCTTGAACAGTCTCATGCCGCCGATACGCAGGTAAGGCAGAACAGCAATGGCCAGCACGATAATTCCAATCCCGCCCAACCACTGCAGTAGGGCTCGCCAGAGCAGGATGCTTTGGGCCATCGTGTCTAAACCGGACAGAACCGTGGAACCGGTCGTGGTCACCCCGGAAACCGACTCGAACAGCGCATCCGTAAAGGTGGTGCCGGGTAGCGCAGCGTATAAGGGGATCGCGCCCACCACGCTGACGACGCACCAACTCACCGTTGTCACCAAATACATCTGTCGGCTGGAGAGCCACAAGGGTTCTTTGCCTTTGGCCATAAATGCGGGAACAGCCAATACCAGGCACGCGCACCCTGTCCCTAGAAAGGTTCGTAGTGTGGCGGAGTTGTGCCACTCCGCGATTAATGCCGGCGGCACCGTCATTGCCGCCAGGATGAGCAGCACAAACGCTTGAACGAACAGCACGGGGCGGAGCAGCACCATCGGTTAATGCTTCGCACGCCCCATGGTAGCTTGAGACCAAGGCAAGAATGACGCACGCGCGCCCCTGACAAGGGAGGCCGAATCCTGAAGGCTGCTTGTTAGGTGCCGCCGCTCTTGAAAAGAACCTCGCCACCCCCTTTGCGTAGGCACCATCACCGGCTGACAAAACTCATTATCAGTCCATGGCGCCACCATCCGGGAAGGATCGTGCTCCGGGCAGGTACTCGCCCACATTCGCTCTGATTTACTCGCGCCATCCGCTGGGGGTCGCCCCGACGGGGAGCGCTTCCCCTAATCCAGAATGGGGTTCCCGCCCTGCCGTCTAATCGCCATGTGCCTCGCGCTGGCGGCGTTCGCGACATTCTCCAGACGCCCTTAGTAATGGCTTAACCGCGAACTATACCACCATTCGAAGCGACTTGGTCATGGCAGCACGGCGGAACAAGTTCGGCTCGTCGCGGACGCGACCGTATTAACGGCGCCAGAAGGACGAAGTCAGAACGACTAATAAGGTGTAGAACTCCAAGCGTCCGGCAATCATGCAGCCGGCCAGCACCCATTTGGCCAGCGCCGGAAGAGCGCCATAATTTTCGATTGGGCCTACCGCCCCAAGACCCGGACCCACATTGAACATGCAGGCGGCCACTGCCGAGATGGCAGTCAGCACGTCTACCCCGGCCGCAGCGAGTAACAGGCAGGCGATAAAGTTAACTAACCACGCTAAATACACCAAGTTAAGGAGGCTCTGGATGGTAATCTCCGGAATCGCCTGTCCCCCCAAGCGTATGGTAAACACCCCTTGAGGTTCGGCCATGCGGCGGAATTCGCGGTCCACCACCTGGGCCAGCAGACCCACACGCGCCACTTTGAGCCCTCCGGCCGTAGAGCCGGTGCAACCGCCGATAAACATGAGCGCAAGCAGCAGTAGCTGGCAGAACGGGTACCAGGTCGCGTAGTCTTGGGTGATGAATCCGGTGGTCGTCACGATGGACACTACCTGGAACAAGGCGGCTCGGTACCCGGGCTCCAAGCTGAAGCCATCGTGCCAAACCAGGACGGCGGCAATGATGGCGCTTGCCGCCGCGATCACTGCCAGGTAGGAGAGAAATTCATAGTCGGTGAACACGTGCACGGCGCGGCGCTCGATCCAAAGCCGATAGTGGAGAATAAAGCTTGCGCCGCCAAGCAACATCAAGACGATGATGATGTACTCAATGAGCGGACTCTCATAAGCGGCAATGCTCGCCGTGCGCGTCGAGAATCCCCCCGTGCCGAGGGCGGAAAACGCATGGCACAGGGCTTCGAAGCTATCCATGCCGGCCAGCCGCAGTGCGACAAAGCCCGCTATCGTTAGAGCAAGATAGATCTTCCAGAGGGCCTTTGCGCTCTCCACGATGCGCGGCGTCAACCGCTCCGAACGTGCACCGGAGAATTCAGCACGGTACAAGTGCATGCCCCCCTGGCCAATCAGGGGCAGGATGGCCACGCCGAGCAAAACGATGCCCATTCCGCCCAGCCAATGGGAAAAACACCGCCAGAATTGGATACCCCGAGAGAGCACTTCGACATCGGGTAGCACCGTAGCGCCGGTGGTGGTAAAACCGGATACGGATTCAAAGAACGCATCAGTGAAGCTCGCAAAGTAAGGCGAGAAGTAAAACGGCAAGGCGGCGAACAAGCATGCGCCGACCCAAACCAAGACCACCAGCAAAATCCCTTCGCGCTGGCGCAGATCACGCGCTGGGCGAGCGCGCGAGAGGAGCAAGAGCACGGCGGCGGCAAATGAGGTCCAAAGAACGGCAGGCCATAACGCAGCCGTATCCCCGCTGCCGATGACCCCAGCGTAACCCAGCGGTACGAGCATGGCCACCGCCAGCGCTGCAAAGAACTGGCCGAGAACCCAGCCCACAGCACGCGGATCGATTACCGCCGGACCCATCAGGCTTTATTCGATCCCGACAGGAAGGCGGATTCCAATTCGGGGACAGAGCGATCCAGGCTCAGAAAAACGACGCGGTCCCCCGCTTCGATGATGGCGTCCCCCCGCGGCACGATGATCTCCCCATTGGGGCGCGCAATGGCGCCGACGACCACGCCCCGGGGAAAACGAACCTCCCGTAACGGCAGTCCGATATATTTCGAGGTCTTTGGGGCAATGAGCTCAATGGCTTCCGCCTCCTCCTCCCGGAAAGTCCTCACTGATAACACGCCGCCCTTGCGCACGAATTCCAAGATCGCATCCATCGCCTTCAGGCGCAGGCTTACGGTCGTGTTGATACCGAGGCGCTGGGCCAGCGGTAAGTAATCGAGTCGATTGACGAGGGCCACCAACTTCTTCGCCCCGAGCCGCCGTGCTAACAGGGATACGATGAGATTCGCGTCATCGTCCTTCGTTAAGGCCAAAAAGGCGTCGACTCCTTCAACGTTTTCTTGCAGCAATGTTTCCTGATCCGTGCCATCGCCATGGATAACGAGGGTCTTCTTCAACAGACTGGAGGCATGCTCACAGTGCCTCTCATTCTCCTCGAAGAGCTTAATTGACACTCCCGCTCGTTCCAGAACCTCGGCAACCGCGATGCCTATCTCGCCACCGCCGACAATGAAAACACGCCGCAACGACTTCTGTTTCTCAATGCCCATGAAGCGCAAGAATTCGTCCAAATCGCGGCGGGTCGTTACCGTATAGATATGGTCGCCAGCCTGCAGTACTTCGCTGCCGTGGGGAATGATCACGTGATAGCCGCGAAAGATGATGCCCACCATGGCGTTCTTCGGCGGCCCCGCTTGGTCCAGCTCAGCGAGGGTTTTCCCCGCAATCCAACTCCACGGTTCCACGTTCATGCCAAAGAGTTTGACCTCACCGTCGGCAAAATCACGGATGTCAGAAACCCCCGGGATTGCCAGCACCCGAAGAATGCGGGCCACGATGTCATGCTCTGGGTGAATGACGCGATCGATTTTCACACCCCGTTCTTCCAGCATCTGTCGCCAGAGGCTGAACTCGTGGGTGCGTAAACGCACCGCTTTGAACGCCGCCGGCGCTTCCGCATGCACGATGAGGGCGGCGAGCAGGTTGAGCTCGTCGGACTGGGTAACGGCGATCACCATTTCTGCGTGCGCAATACCGGCCTTTCGCCAGTCAGCGATGCTCGCCGCGTTGCCATGAACGATTTTCGCATCCAAATGGGCATCGAGATAACGACACCGTTCCTCATCGTGCTCCAAGATCGTCAACTCGTTCGCTTCGCGAATCA
The DNA here is from genome assembly GCA_018224385.1 of Gammaproteobacteria bacterium. Lineage (GTDB taxonomy): Bacteria > Pseudomonadota > Gammaproteobacteria > HK1 > HK1 > JAGTVB01. Next base: position 422 of record JAGTVB010000343.1, on the reverse strand, counting down.
GCCTCCTGGCAATAAACGCAGCGACTTGCCCCCCACCTGCAATGAAGATCCGCATTGTCGCCTCCTCCTTAAGTGAGTCTCAAATGGGTGACAGCCATGGCGGAGTCGCGACGGATCTTGGAGCGCGCAGCCTCAGACGTTCGGCATCGCCAGCGGCCGGTGACATCGGGTGGCGGTGGCCGCAGGCGACCGAGGCGGTGTGAAAATTTCGAGCGAGCACTCACGCTCGTGTCCACGCCCTGTTATTCGTGTACTTTCGTTGGCCATGGCCCTTATGTTCCTCAAGCGGCCTAACTTTGGAATCGCTACGCAAAACCTGCGGCACCCGAGTGATACGCTCCTTGGACGCCGTGCGGATTTAATTTTCACAAAACTTGGAACCGAAGCAGACAGACTCGTCAGACGCATACAAGCACAAGCGG
>JAGTVB010000342.1 GCA_018224385.1 Gammaproteobacteria bacterium | reverse complement strand
TTTCGCGCCCAGCACAGCCAGCCCGTCGAGGGTGTGGTTCCAGAAGTCGCGGTCGTCAGCCAATGCCAGGAACGGTTCCAGCAATGGCCGGATCTGGTCGTTCGGGAATTGTTGCAGGAGCGACTCCTCCAGCGCCTTCACGAGGTTCCCGAAGCGAATCGGATCCTGCTGATTGTCCGGGTGGTGCCGATGCGTCGGCTGGTAGAGAGAAAGACAAGGAGGATCACAGTTGTCCAACAGTCCAGCGGCGTAGTCTTTGTCGAGCGTGTTCACTTTGTCGCCTTTCAAGTTAGGTAATGGGCATCATTTGGCTGCCTGCTCGGCAGCAAAGCCGCCTAACGCAGCAGCGGCGGCCGCCATCTGTTGCAGCGACGGGCTCGCCCGTCTGGGCCAGGAAGTCCTCAACGTCTTCGGCGCCCCTTCCCGGCTCCTCCCAGTGGGGCGCGTGGCCCGCGTGCCGGTACCGCCGCAGTGTCCGGCCCATCGCCCGAGCCAGGTGTTGCTGCTCGCAGGCCGCAAACACCGCGTCTTGGCGATCGCCGATGAGAAGACTCGGATGAGCGATCGCCCCCAGCCGCTCGGGCTGGGATCTCGCCAGAAGGGTAGTGGACATGGGCTTGTTTCGGAAACATCCGCAGAGGTTAAGTTCATAGCGCTCATTCTCCCTGATCTCTGGGAGTGACCACAATGGGCACATAGCCGCCTATTGCGGCGTATCAATACAGGTTGCGCCCCGCCGGGTTCAGGGATTGGAAAGCACGGCAAACAGCGGGATCGTTTACCTTATGGAGGGTCTAAGCGCAATCCAACTTTGATCACGGCCTCTCGCCCTTGTCTAGGATAAGGAAGTACCAGCCGCTGCTGAAAACCAGTGGGTAATGGCAGTCTTCTGACAGGCGTGAAGTCCGAAGCTTTCATTACGGTGCCTTGGGCCAGGAGCAGAATTGCTCTTGGACACAAATAGTGCCGACATTCCGCATATCAGTGCATCCTATTGAATAACTTGCGTTAATTTTCAAGCTAATCCCATTAGAGCTTTCTTATACATTATGCTATTCAAAAACTTGCATCAGTGAGGTGCAGAATGTCAGATAGTAAAATATGCCACACCCTATTATCGAGGTGGCACGAAGTAATGTAGATGGCATCACCTGATAACAAAGTCAGATCGGTTCGCAAGGTCGGTGAAAGCCTGCTTTTGGAGCGCCGCGAGACCGTCGAGAAACGTCTTTGGGACATGTTCTCCGGTATTCCTGAGGATGTCCGCCTGGCGGATGAGCTGATCGCGGAGCGTCGCGAGGCGGCCCGACGCGAGATGAGCGAGATCAATGGTTAATGAGCCCGGTGCTCGACGCTTCGGCCCGCCTCGCTTACCTGCACCGGGAGCCGGCTCGCGAGCGCTTAGCGTACAGAAAAGATCCCGTTATCGTCGGAGAGGAAAATTTCCACGCGCCGGTTTAATTGACGGCCGGCGGCGGTGTCGTTTCTGGCAACCGGAGATTCCTGACCGTAACCGTAGGTGGTAATACGGTCGTTGCTAATTCCCTGGTTCACCAAAGAGGTGCGCACGGCGTTGGCGCGGCGCTCAGAGAGTTCCAGGTTATAGTCGGCGCGGCCGGTACTGTCGGTGTGGCCTTCGACCCGCACCTTGCGCTGCGGGTATTGCTTGAGAAAGTCGGCAAGCTTTTGCAGGCTGCGTGAACCGCCCGATTTAAGCTGCGCTTCATTGGTATCGAAAAACACGTCGCCGAGGGTGATCACCAGCCCGCGCGCGGTCTGCTTCGCGTTCAACTCCTTGAGTTGCGCTTCGAGTTGGCGCGTCCGCATGTCCGCATCACGCACCTGCTGCTGCGACAGATCTGCCTGGCGCTGTGATTCAGCCGCGTCCTGGTGAGCCTTGTCCGCTTCAATTGTTCTGGCGTCGAGACGGATTTTGCTGCGTTCCGCCGCTGCGTTGGTGACCACTATTTCGGCTTCTTTCTGCTTGGCTGTTTCCTGTGCGATTGCTACCCGTTGCTTCGCCAGATAGGCCAAATGAGTGATCACAGCGGCATCTTCTTTTTTGCTTGAAGCGTCGTTTGCTTTGGACAATGCATCGCCGGCCTGCTTCAGTTCATTCGGAGCGAGATTAATGACTTGCGGATTGCTCTGCGCGGCACTGTAATCATTGCGCGCTTCAGTTAGAAGTGAATTTTCCGGCATGGAGGCGCAGCCAGCGAGGGTAGCCATAGCGAGCAGGGCTGTTGGTATAAATGGATGATTTTGCATGATGAAATCCTTTAAAGAGGACTGATTATGGGCTCTTACGGTCAATTTCCTTGCGCAGCACGCGACTGTCTTCCTGCACGGCGGCAGCTGCTTTCTGGGCCTTGGCGGACCGTGCCTTGGATGCCGCCAGCTGCGCGTCAACTTCCGCCTGTTCGGCGAGCAATCGGGCACTCTCGTAATCTTCCGATGTCATCGCATCAATTGCGCGATCCAGCTTATCCCGCGCCGCGCGCATTTCTGCGGACGCAAACTCATTGCCACCCGCGCTGGCGGCGCTGGAAACGGCCATCCTTGAAGAGGCGATCTGTTCGGTCGGGGCCGGAATACTGGTGCAACCGGTAATCACTACAGCAGCAATGCCGATCACACTCATGGTTCGATACCATCGTAGTTTCGCCGTATTTTTCATCGTGTTGTATCCATGTGAGTTAAATGGCGGGAAAAACTGCTGCAATGAATACGTATTTCTCTGGCATCGATCTTCAACGCCCCATGGCAGCAGACCAGTCTTTCCCCGGTCTGATTTGCGCACCTGCCAGGCTTCATCCAGACCGGTCTACAAGCTATAGGCGCTTCACTCATAACAGTCTGTACGATAACGCACACTTAGGATTGTTGCTGGCGCCGCCCCAGAACCTCGGCATTCGTCTTGTTGTAAGCGATCGACATGGAATAAAAAGGCGTGTTGGAAAGATTGCAGCCTCCGGCTGGCTACCATCGCCATGGCTAATCCAACGAGTGGGTGAGAACAGGGGATATCCAGGGTCGGCCGGCGCGCTAGCCTGACCGGGCCACTCTGCCCTTGCGTCCCGAATCAGCGGGTGAACACGGCAAATATCGTGGTAAGCCGGTGCCTGGGTAGGGCCAAAGCGGTCATTCGCAGAGCAAAAAACCCGGCACAAGGCCGGGTTTGCTATTCCGCATTTGAATTCGGTTCTAGGCCGATTTACGCCTCCGCCGGCCCGTGTGTCGACACCCAGGGCGCTACCAGCGATCGCCTCGGCCGTAGCCGCCGCCACCGCGGCTCTCCCGGGGCGCCTTCGGCTTGGCTTCATTGACTTTGATTTCGCGCCCATCGAGGGTGCTGCCATTGAGTTCCTCGATAGCCTTCTGCGCCTCGCTGTCGCTCGACATCTCGACGAAGGCAAAGCC
>JAGTVB010000341.1 GCA_018224385.1 Gammaproteobacteria bacterium | reverse complement strand
GAGGTGCAGACGTGGTGATCGTCGGTCCGTCTCGTACCTCCAAAACACCCCTTAGCGTCTACTTATCCTATACCCACGGCCTGAAGGTCGCCAACATTCCTTTGGCGTTGGGAGTTAAGCCCTTTGAGGAACTTGATCACGTCGATGGGCGGCGTGTGGTCGCGTTGACTATGAGTGCGCCACTACTCGCGCGCATCCGTCAAGAGCGGCAGGAGCATCTTGGTACAGATGATATTACCTACGCGGAACAGGACCATGTCCGACGTGAGCTCCGGTTTTGTCATGAGCTTTACCGTCAGCATCCAGCCTGGACGGTGGTCAATGTCACTGGCCGTTCTATAGAAGAGATTGCTGCGGATATTTGCTCCCGAATCGTTTCTGTGCCGGCAAAATAGTCATCGTCGGTGGTAGCACTGCACCCCGTCAAGGTGCGTTCATCGCGGTTACTACGCAGAGCGCAAACCATCTATTCTTCTCCCCCTCCACCCCATGCTTGCGCGCTGTGGTCGACAACTACGCAACTGTCGGAGAGCGTCGTAGGTGATCTGGCGAGTGTTTTGACAGGACCATCCTAGAGCGTGTTTTAAAACCCCGGCGAGCGTAGGCAGTGCAAGGCGCACGGTAGTGAGCCACTGCTTAAGTTTTCCTTCGCTTCTACCGATTAAGGATCGCTCTTTTCCAAGGTCAAGTCGAATTAACGATATACCGGGGGGTACGGTGATCTCTTGCGGGAACCCGAGCAGCTCCCCCGGATTATTATCATGGAACGCATCAGCAAGGGATCGTTGGCAGAAAACTTCTGTCTGCGATGGTGATGGTTGAATCAGGAGCGCATTTTGCTTCGGGAGATAAGGGAAGTGCAACATCTATCTATTAATGCGACCCGTGCAGTTATTTTCGTGATGGCGGAGGTTTGGGCAGCAGCGCTTACGGCCCAGGAAGTCCTTTACCTTGCCGATACCCAAGCGCCCGATGACGGGGCATCAGGTCTCTACGTCGTCGATTGGGATGGCGGGGCAATCGGTAGCGTCAAAGCTGTGCTGCGACCTTTGCCGTCTGGCAGAGTATCCCTCAACCATGTGGATGCCATGGCTGCGTCTCTGGACGGCCGCAAGCTCTGGCTCATTGATGATGGCGCGGTCGCAACGCATCAGCTTGCTTACTACGATCTTTCCAGCGACATGATTTACCTGGTTGATTTCATCCAAGGGATCCCGGATCTTTCCGGAAATGGCATTGATGGGGCCGCTATTGCGCCGGACGATCAACTCTATGTGGCACGCAGCGGCGCCAACGACCTGTGGACCATCGATACGGCAACCGCCGAGGCGACGCTGGTTGGTACCCTTACAGATCGCGCAACAAATGCCCCGATTGATGTTCAAGGCGGGGATCTGGTGTTTACCCCAGACGGCGTATTGTACCTCTGGGCGAACAACAATCGGAGCGGCGCTCCCCGCGGCCTGTATACCGTAGACTACCATCGTCCTGTGTCGGGCGTAGTGTACGCCATTTACCGAGGAGAAAATGGCTCCCACTTCCGGGGCTTGGCAATAGGCCCTGGGGGGAACATTTTGGGATCGGACTCAGGAAGCGATCAGATCGTCGTGGTGGACCCGGCAACCGGCGCGGCGCAAGATTATCGTAGCATGTTCAAGACTGTGGCCGAGTCTGGGTTTTTCAATGATGAGGGGTTCGATCACACATTGGGTGATATGGCAACTGGGCCTTCGATTCGCTGTGGCAGGACGATCGGATACTGGAAAAATCATGGCTGGGATGAAGCTCTAGTGTCTTTGAACGGCGAAGCGATCGATCCCGATCGCGGTCATCAGATTTTATGGGATGCGCGCGGAAGGAATTTTTCTATGCTGTTTGCGCAATTGATTGCGGCAAAACTCAATTGCCCAGAGTGCGAGCAAACTGCCACTATTGATGCTGCTGAAACGTTTCTGCTGTCTAGTGGCGTTACATCTGATAACTATGATGAACGTTTTCTAGATGAGCAGCAAAAACGCGAGGGAGCGAAATACTGGGCCAAGCTCGATAGCTTTAATAGCCAATATGCATGTGATGAGATTGAATGAGTCTTATGACTACAGCGGTGATAAAGTGAACAGAGACGAAAGACTTTGTCACCTTGGCGTGGTTTAAAGCTCCAGTACGAGTTATCGTTAGCAGCAGAAACAAGTGGATGGCTTAGGCATGACGGGCGCACAATGTTTCTTCATTGTGCCCGCCCGTAATGTAAAAACGGTCGAGCCGGCTGTCCCTTTCGGATAGCACAAAAACATCAAGAGAATCAAAAACCTCTCCTTTCCTAAGAAGCTGTCCGGCATAGTCATACGCTGCCCATAGCGCAGTCGGTGCGTTCACAATGATTGCGCTCTTGGAGGTCATACCAAGGCTTTGTGCCCAACACTTATACGCTTTGATTTGTTGCATTAGTACTTACTCCGGAGAGGGTTCTATGCGGCCAGAAGTTCCTAAGAGCCTGTTTCATAACCTTCTGCGCTTGCCATAACTGCGTTGCGCGCTGGTTCGAAATCCTCATGTAACCCCTGGTACACTCCGGTTCCTCGCCACCGTGCGCCTTGTTCTGCCTGCGCTCGCTGGGGTTTTAAAACACGCGCTAATACTTAACCGCCGTGGCTGCCGAAAGCTTTCATCTCACCGGTATTGTGTTACCGCCAGGGTTTGTACAGTTGATGCTTATCATGAGCGGATCGCTTGCCTTTCCTGGAGCCCGAATACCTGTAGAGACAGTGCGGTGTTAGTGCTGGTTTTACTCAAGCCGCTTTTTGCAGTGCTGATTTCGAGAGCCCTTTGAAAGCACATTGGTTTGTTGTGTAGCGGCAAAAATCTCCTCGTCCTGAGGTGGGTGAGTGCTGGCTGGAGCGATAGTCTGGCAAAAATAATCTTTGTAGGTGGTGGCGGAGGGCTGTACTGATTGGAGCAGAGTTTTAGGAGCGAAGTAAGCTCAGGCGAGCGGCAAGGTTGCCCGCGCTCAATAAATTGTCCGGCGCACTTGGAAAACGTCTGGCAGCTGTTGGATTCGGGTGAGGGCACGGTTGAGTGTCTTGATATCGGGAATCTCGAAAGTTATGAAGAGCGTCGCTGTATGATCGTCTTTGTTCAAATGACTGTGAGCGGTCGTTACAGTGAGCTTCTCATTGCTGAATACCGTCGTAATGTCACGCAGCAATCCGTAACGATTGAAAGCAATGATCTGAACTTCGACGGGATACGATCCATGGGAGTCGATGTCCCAGCTGACCTCAGCAAGCCGCTCGGGGCACTGGTTTGCGCCCGTAAGTACTTTGTGGCAGTCATGGCGGTGGATAGTAACACCGTATCCGCGGGTGATATAACCGATAATGGCGTCGCCGGGTACAGGGTGGCAGCAGCGTGCCAAACGGGTGACCAGATTTCCCACCCCTTGCACTCGAATGCCTGACGATGTGTGCTGGCGGGGCGCTGTGTTCGGCGTTGGGTTCAGTGCTGCCGTTTCGCTGCTGCGGTCGTGCCCAAAAATGGCCTGCACGGCATTGATAATCTTCGACGGTTTAATGTCGCCGCGTCCGATCGCGGCGAGTAAATCATCGGTTCGCTTGTAATTGAGCTGCTGTGCCAGCTTGTCTTGGCCCACAGCAGCGTATCCCAGACGCTTCAGTTCACGCTCCAGGCTGGTGCGCCCGTCGGCCACGTTGCGGCCGTAATCCCGCTGCCGGAACCATTGCTGGACTTTGGAACGTGCCTTGCGCGTTTTGAGATAGCCAAGATGCGGATTGATCCAGTCGCGGCTCGGCCTGCCTTTCTTGACCGTTAATATTTCGACCTGTTCGCCGGTATTGAGGCGGTAGCTCAGTGGCACGATGCGTCCATTCACCTTGGCTCCGCGGCACTGGTGACCGATCTCGGTATGAATGTGATAGGCGAAGTCGAGAGGCGTGGCGCCTTGCGGCAGGTCAAGCACCTTGCCTCTCGGTGTCAAGATATAGACGCGATCTTGAAAGATGTCTGATTTGAGCTGATCCAACCATTCAGTGTTATCGATGACTTCTGCTTTCCATTCGAGAAGCTGGCGCAGCCAAGCGATCTTAAGATCAAAGGAGGGATCTTCCGGTATCTTGTCTTTGTATCGCCAGTGAGCAGCAATCCCAAGCTCCGCCTGTTGGTGCATTTCATGGGTGCGGATTTGAACCTCGATAACCTTTTCCTCCGGCCCGATTACCGCTGTGTGAATGGAACGGTAGTTGTTCTCTTTTGGCGTTGCGATATAGTCATCGAACTGGTCCGGAAGGTATGGCCACAGGCTGTAGACGACGCTGAGAGCCGCATAGCAATGGGATATTTCGCTAACCAGGATGCGCACCGCACGCTTGTCATAGATCTCATGGAAGTCTTGGCCTGTGCGCTTCATTTTGCGCCATATCCCAAAAATGTGTTTTGGGCGACCGGTGATCTTGGCATCGATGGCAGCATGTTTGAGCTCCACCTGCAGCCTCTCCATGAAACGCTCGATATAGCGCTCCCGATCAATTCGCCGCTCGGCGAGCCGAACGGCAAGGTCCTTGTAGGCTCTAGGCTCCAAGCAGCGAAAGGAGAGATCCTCAAGCTCCCACTTCATCTTCCATATGCCGAGCCGGTTAGCAAGTGGTGCGAAAATATCTAGAGTCTCGCGGGCAAGGTGCTGCTGCGCTTCTAGAGGTAGACTATGTAGAGTCCGCAGTTCGTGCAGTCGCTCGGCGAGCTTGATGACGACGACCCGTGCGTCCTGCGCCATAGCAAGGAGCATTTTACGCACACCCTCCACCTGCGGGGCTTTTTGAGCACTCGTGGAACCGAGCGTGCCGGTCAGGGCGTTCATCTGTGTGAGGCCTTTGACGAGGGTCGCGAGGCGTGCGCCAAAGCCGACCTCTATCTCCGGCAGGAGTGCTGGAGTGCTTTGGGCCATTTTGTAGACCAGCGCTGCTGCGATGCTCTCGTGGTCTAGGCGCAAATCAACAAGTATATTGGCCACCGAAAAGGCGGGTTCCCAGTAGGATGGGTTACGTTTTGGGCTCTGGCGCTGATGAACGTCTTCAAGCCATGCGCAGGCGCGCCGAATAGCCTCAATTTCGGTACCATCAGCGGCCAGCCGTTGTAGCCACGCATCGATATCATGTCGCGGCTGAAGGATCGCCGATGAGGACTGTTTCTCGGTTGTGACCATAACTGCGACGGGTGGAACTGCGGCATCTAAAGAATTAGGATCGGCAGCAGTCATCGGACCTTCGCGATAGGTATTTCAGCTGCTCTTGGGGGGTTAGGGACTATCGTGTCTCCACTGACGCAGCGGCCCCATTAACATTGGAGGCGCAAACTTACGCATCGAGGCATCGCGCAACGGCCCCCTAAGTTGCATGATTGCGGTATTGTGGCTTAAATGCAATAAAATGCGAACACACTGCTCACGACGTCATTGAGGCATTCTTGACGATCAGTATACGCGGGCGAATTGCAGACCGCAGCGTAGCACTGTTGGGT
>JAGTVB010000340.1 GCA_018224385.1 Gammaproteobacteria bacterium | reverse complement strand
CGCCCCCTTCTCGCACACAGCGCGAATGCGTCCGATGATTCCTGGCCCGAATGTTTGCCCAAATAGCCTCACGGGCCATTACTCTACCAACTCCGCCGCGCCGTGTCCAGTGTGTCCGATAGTCAGCTCAAAGCGGGAGGCGAAGACGCCGCGGACACTCAAGTACTTTTTCCATGCCAATGCGGATCGCGTGGACCGCTGGAATCGACTCAATACGGTGGCAGCCCGCTTGAGCCAAGCCCAGCAATCCGGATTGGAGACCACCGAGCTCGAGGCCGCCGTGCATGTGCTCTTCGAGGATATCGCGCCGCTCGAGCAGTATTGGGCCTTTCCCGGCAAGGCGCTCATGACCGCCCTCGGGTCCGACCTGACCGCACCCGACTACAGCCACTTGGCGCACGGGGTCAACCGTCTCGCCCGCGCGCTGATGGGTGAGTCCTATCGGCGTCATCCGGGCGCCTGGAAGCTGCTCGATGAGCCAGACGAAGAAGGCAGCCTGGCCATCGATTACTATGAGCCGCGCGACCTGGCACGCCCGTACTTCGAGGTGCTGGTAGTACGGGATAATCCCGTTTACGAGAGTGAAGAACGGATGCGGGAGGAGATCAGGCGCCTGCGGCGGCCCGAAGATCCCTTTGTTTACGAGGTGGTGCGGGCCAGCAGTTTCGAGGATGCGCTGGTCGGGGTGCTCATCAATCATAACCTCCAGTCGGTGGTGATCTACGACGGTTTTCCTTATCAGTCGCGGTTTGACCTACAAATCACTGAGCAGCAATTAGCCGGGCTGGGCGATCTGGCCGCTGACCCGTCGGCCCCCGAAGGCTACGGCATCGCGCTCGCCCAGCGTATCCATCGGATACGCCCAGAGCTCGACCTGTATCTCATGAGCGACCGCTCCATCGAGGCCATCGCGGGCCGCGCCGGTTTGGCCAATATCCGCAGGCTCTTTTTCGATATTGAAGAACTGATGGAGCTGCACCTCAGTATCCTAGAAGGGGTCCAGGAGCGCTACGACACACCCTACTTTACTAATCTCAAGCAGTACGCGCGCCGACCCGTGGGCACCTTCCATGCTCTGCCCGTGGCGCGCGGCAAATCCATCTTTAAATCCCATTGGATCCGCGACGTCGGCTATTTTTATGGGCCCAATCTCTTTCTCGCCGAATCTTCGGCCACCACCGGCGGCCTCGATAGCTTGTTGGAACCGCGAGGCAACATTAAACTCGCTTGCCAGAAAGCGGCGCGGGCGTTCGGTGCTGAGCATACCTATTTTGTGACCAATGGCACCTCGACCGCTAACAAGATCGTGGTGCAGGCACTTTGCCGGCCCGGCGACATCGTGTTGGTGGATCGCAACTGCCACAAGTCGCACCATTACGGTATGGTGCTCTCCGGCGCACAGCCCCTCTATCTGGATGCCTACCCCTTGGCCCCTTATTCCATCTATGGCGGCGTTCCCCTGCAGAGCATCAAGAAAACCCTGTTGACCCTCAAGGCCGCCGGCAAGCTCGACCGGGTGCGGATGCTGTTGCTGACCAACTGCACCTTTGATGGCCTGGTCTACCATATCCGCCGGGTCATGGAAGAGTGCTTGGCCATCAAGCCCGATCTCGTCTTTCTCTGGGACGAGGCGTGGTACGCCTTCGCGCGCTTCTGGCCGATCTACCGGCGGCGCACGGCCATGGGGGCCGTGGAGCAGCTGCGCGAACGCTATCGCGATCCGACCTACCGGTCGGAATACGCGCGCTTCAAAGAACAAATCGGGCCTATCGATCTTGACAACGAACAGGTGCTGCAGACTCACCTGTTGCCCGACCCTGACCGGGTGCGCTTGCGCGTCTATGCCACGCAGTCCACCCACAAATCGCTTTCTGCGCTGCGCCAAGGGTCCATGATTCATGTGGCCGATGACGACTTCGCCGAGCAGGCCGAGGAGCTCTTTGAAGAAGCGTTCATGACGCACACCTCGACCTCACCTAATCTTCAGATCATCGCCTCATTGGATACGGCGCGCCGGCAAGCGGAGCTCGAAGGCTATGAGTTGGTCAGTAAGCAGATTCAACTGGCGATCCTGCTCCGAAAGGAGGTCAACACGCATCCCTTGATCGCCAAATACTTTCGCATCTTGACGCCGGCTGAGATGATTCCGGCCGAGTTTCGTCAGACGGGGTTTGAGGACTACGACGACCAAAAGACCTCCTGGCGGGAGGTGTTGGATGCTTGGGAGACGGACGAGTTTGTGCTTGACCCCACGCGCATGACGCTCATGTGCGGGACAGCGGGGTTTGACGGGACCGCATTCAAGGAAACGCTGGCCAACGAGTACGACGTGCAGATCAACAAGACCTCGCGAAATACCGTGTTGTTTCAATCCAATATCAGTAATACCCGCAGCGCCACCGCTTATCTCATCGAGATCCTGGCAAAGCTCGCAAAGAAATTGGAGAGCAAGCTCGCTTATGCCAGTCCCACGGAAACGCAAGCGTTTCAAATGCGCGTGCAGTCGCTGGTGAAGGATGTCCCTACCCTTCCGGACTTCAGCTACTTTCATGACGGCTATCGGGAAGATGTGGCGAGCAAGACCCGAGAGGGCGATCTGCGCAAGGCTTTCTTTGCGGCCTACAACGGGGAGGCCTGTGAGCACCTGAGACTCGATAGCGAGGAACTCGAGGAACGGCTCAAAAATGGACCGGAGCTCATCTCGGCGAGCTTTGTCATTCCTTATCCGCCAGGCTTTCCGATCATGGTCCCAGGGCAGGTGATCACGCCGGCCATCATCGAGTTTATGCGAAAGCTCGATGTGACCGAGATCCACGGTTACCATCCAGACCTCGGTCTGAAGCTCATCAAGCCCGCGGTGCGGGAGTGACCACCCCACGATCGGCCAGGTGCGGCTACCTGAGGGTAACTGCACGCAGAAGCTAAGGGAGCGTAACGTAATGGTCAAGGCAGTCAGTGAGATGGAGATCGAACGCATTAAGAACGTGGCGAGCCTGCTCTATAGCGCGGCGCGGCCTCTACGCATTCTCAGGTCGATCGACTGGCCGCCCGCGGTCAAAGAAGGGTTCTTCGCTCAGGGCGCCCGAGAACTGCCGAAGGTGAGCTATGGGGGCTTTGACCCCACGCCGACCATCGAGACGGTTCGCCAGGCGCGCCGTCTCATCGTGCCGATCTCCCCCATCGATCTGTGGCTGGAGCGGCAGGCGGACAGCATCGAGGGCGGGGCGCGCATGCTGGCCGGCATGGGAACGGCCGTCTTCTTTGAGCATGCACGTCGGCTCTATGGCGAACCGACCGCCCCGTTGCGTTACTACCCCGCCACATCACTGGAGCTGGCGCAGCGTATCCGGGCGGTGATCGAGAGCCTTGCCCGCATCGACCCCGGTGTAGCGCCGCCCGCTTACCGCACGGCAGTGGACGTCGCTCAGGAGATCGAAGAGCGGGTCAAGCGGCATTTCGGAGAGGAGGCGCCAAGAGTCGAGATCGTGGGCAGATTATCCGCCAACGCCCTCGCGACGGCCAGCGCCATCCGTATCCGGCGCGACGCCCGCTTCACCGACCGAGACGCGGCCCAGCTCTTGAACCATGAAGCCTATATCCATGCGGCCACCTCGCTGAACGGTCGCGCTCAGACCGATTTGCCCGTGTTGGCGGCCGGTCATCCGTGCACCACACGCACCCAGGAGGGGCTGGCGGTGTTTGCGGAAATCATCAGCGGCACCATGGAGCTCGATCGCCTGCAACGTCTGGCAGACCGCGTGTTTGCCATTCAGATGGCCATTGAGGGGGCCGACTTTCTTGACGTCTACCGCTACTTTCTGGAGCGCACGGATAACCCGGATCAGGCCTTCGAGAACGCCCGCCGGGTATTCCGTGGCGGCGTGCTCACCGGCGGCGCTCCGTTTACCAAGGATGTGGTCTATCTCTTTGGTCTGCTGCAGGTCAGTAACGCGATTCGGGCCATCTTCGCTGCCGGCCGATCGGATTGTTTGCGCTTGTTATTCTGCGGTAAGTTGGACTTACAGGACATTCCCGCGCTGGCCGAGCTCGCGCGGATGGGGTTATGCCGACTCCCGCGCTACCTGCCGCCGTGGGCGAGCGATCTGCGCAGCCTGCTCGCTTTGCTGACCTATTCCACGTTCATCAACCAGATCGACATGACGCCGATGATCGCGGTGGCTGAGAAGATGCTCGAGAACGCTCCGATGGTTGAAGTGCCGGCGAGCGGCAGCGCTGATCGTTCCGCCCCGTGAGGAGTGGACAAGAGGCCGTCATTGGCTCCGATCCACCAAGGCCGCCTTACTAACGAGCACAGGGCTAGCACCACAGGCAGATAAGCCTCCTATCGTCGTAGCGGTGGCAAAGGTATTGCTCT
>JAGTVB010000339.1 GCA_018224385.1 Gammaproteobacteria bacterium | reverse complement strand
GGAGGCATCCAGCAGCACTTCCATCCTTCCGGCCGCGGGCAGGGCCCGCTCCTTCGGCAACACCACGTAGTCGGCGATACCGGGTTCGATGCCGCTCTGGGCGCCATTTAGGACCACGGAAGCATCGACCTGCACACGATGCTGCACACGCTCGGGAATGCCTGCGCGAAATGCTAAATGCCCATTGCCCGCCAAGACCACCAGAAAGTGGTTAGGATGGGCCACCAAGTACTGCGCGGCGGTCTTTGCCATTGATTCATCCCAAACAAGCTGGACCTCCACGAAGCGTTCGAAATCCTTCAATTCTCCGGCTGGATGCAGCTCAAAGACGAGACGCAGCCGCTCGCGATACAACGCATCTGCAGGCGCCATACGAGCCGGCAGCTGGGCTCGTTCGGCCGGTGTGAGAACTTTTATGCCATTCTTCGAGATCTTCTCTACGAGCTCCTTGGGCGCATTGAGGGCAACGAGGGGAATCCGGTGTTGCTGCGCAAACCGCAGAATCGGCTGATACAGTCGAAAATCGAACCCCCAACGGTCGAAATATTCCGTTGCCTCCAAGAGCGCTTGGTCGTCCAATCGGCCCGCCACATACTCATCGAGATAAGGCTGAAAGGGCGCCTGAAAAAACTCCATGCCGATGGCAAGATCGGGGTTGCGCTTGTGCAGGCGGGATATGATCGCTAACTGCACCAGATGATGCTCGAAACGATCGTGATTCTCACCGATGAAAACCAAGCGCTTCCCAGCAAGCTCTGGAATGACCTTATTCAAGCTCGGCAACTCGCCGACATCCACGACCTGCGCGTCGCGCGCGATTTCGTCTACGGCGTGCTGGACGGAAGGCGCTGCAGATGCCGCCGCCACCTGACGATAAGGATCAGCTCTGCCGGCAGCAGGATCTGACCAGGCGGTCTGGCATACAAGAAGCACAGCGGTGCCCGCGCCGGCTGCCAACAACAGGGGCTGGATCGGCTTCACTGAAGCATCATCGCCGGCCACCATAAAATAGGGGGCGCATTTTCATCGATCTTTTTTGGCCTCTCGGAGGCGCGAGGGAGCTCATAACCGCATCAACAGCAACCGCGCTTGGCATAATGGCATGGGCGGCGCTCGCTCCTCCTGTCTCGATAAAACGTATCGCGGCGCGCCGTGCGCCTCCCGCTCGGAGCGCGCCCGCGACGTTCTTTTCACCGGCGCGCACCTCTTCATCCTCTCGGATAATCATCACTTTCAGTCCTGACTAAGCGGCCCAAACCCAAGTCGCGCAAAACCGTATTGATCATGTGATGGACAGCACGCGTGTCGTCCATCAGTAATGTTTTCTCGAGCAAGTCGTGCGCGCGCCGGCGACTGAAATTGCGGATGAGCCACTTGATGCGCGGGAGATTTGACGCCGTCATACTCAATTTATCGATGCCTAATCCAAGCAGCAGCACGACGGCGGCGGGATTGCCTGCCATCTCTCCGCAAACGCTGATCGGTTTTCCGAATCGACGCGCTCCGGCGATGGCATCACCGATGGCCTGAATGACCGCCGGATGCAGGCTGTCATAGAGATTGGCAACACGCGCGTTGTTTCGATCGACGGCGAGCAGGTATTGGGTGAGATCGTTGGTACCGATGCACAAGAAATCAGCTCGTTCGGCAAGTCGTGCAGCCTGATAGACGGCAGACGGCACCTCGATCATGACCCCAATCTTAGGCCGCTGGGCCGGTTTCCCCTCCTCCACCAACTCCGCATAGGCGCGGTCGATGAGACGCTTTGCGTCTTCCAATTCCTCTAAGCGACTTACCATCGGGAGCAGCAAGTGCAGGTTGCCAAGTCCCGCATTGGCCCGCAGCATAGCCCGCAGCTGAGTCAAGAAGATCTCCGGATGGTCCAGCGTTACCCGGATGCCTCGCCATCCCATCACCGGATTCTCTTCCTCAACGGGCAGATAAGGCAATGCTTTGTCTCCACCAACGTCCAGTGTACGCATGGTGACGGGCTTTGGCGCGAACGATTCAAGAACTTGTCGATAGGTCAGATACTGTTCATCCTCCCCGGGAAAGGATTCACGCACAAGAAAAGCGAACTCCGTGCGGTACAATCCCACCCCTTCCGCGCCGCATTGTTTTGCCGGCATCAGATCAGACAGCAGTCCTGTATTCACATAGAGGGAAATGCGCACCCCGTCGAGTGTCTCGGCCGGCAGATCCCGAAGCTCTTCAAGCTCGACGGAGATGGCCGCATCTTCGCGCAGAAGGTGTTCAAATTCTTCCCGCACAGCCGGCGCCGGATTGATGTATACTCGGCCTTGGTAGCCATCGACGATGATGTCCGCGCCGTCCAGACCCCCAACGGGCAAGTCGCCTAACCCCATGACCGCCGGGATGCCAAGGGCGCGCGCCAGGATAGCGGTGTGCGAAAGGCGCGAGCCACGCATCGAGACAATGCCGGCCAGACGCTGTCCGGGAACTTCGGCGATCTGGGCAATGCTCACTTCGTCATCGACCAATATGCAGCGCTCCGGATAGTCGCGAGGGGTTTTACCTTCTGGCTGTAATTGCGCGAGAATCCGCCCCCCCAACGCCCGAATGTCTTCGCCCCGCGCCCGCAAATACGCATCCTCAACCTGATCAAAGGCGCGCACGTGCTCAGCCACGGTCTGGCGCAGCGCCCCAGGTGCCCAATTACCCGCACGGATCCGCTTTATGGTGTCGGCAATCAACCGGTTACTGCCCAGCAGCATAATGTAGACATCGAACAGTGCCCGCGCTTCTCGCGGCAGCCGGGATGCGATACGCGACCGGCAAGCACGCAATTCCTTCTGCACATGGCCAATCGCCATTTTGAAGGCGACAACCTCCTTGCGGTAATCTTCGGGTTGCCGATCGGGAATCGACTCGAGCCGCGCCAACGGGTAACGGACCAGGGCCGTACCGATAGCCACGCCAGCCGCTCCCTGGATGCCTTGAATACAACAGGGCGAGGCCCTCTGGCTGCTGAGAATCCGTCGAATATCGCCACTGGCCGCAGCATGGTCGATTGCACCCGCAAGCTGCGCCGCCGCGGTAACAAAAAACGCCACCTCGGCATTGTCGAATAAGCGTGGCTGACCGTGCTGAACCACCAGCACGCCGAGCACCTTGCGATAGTGAATAATCGGAACACCGAGGAAGTCGTGATACTGCTCTTCGCCGGATTCAGGGAAATAATGGTAGCGAGGATGAGCGGACGCGTTTTCGATATTTACCGGTTCTTGACGCTCCGCTACCAGCCCGACCAAACCCTCCGTTAACCCCAAACGCAAATTGCCCACCGCGCTGGCATTCAAGCCATCGGTGGCCATCAACACATAATGGCCGTTTCTGACATCATTGAGATAAATCGAGCATGCATCCACCGCCATGGTCTCTTTGACCCGGCGCACGATCACAGTTAAGGCCTCATCGAGGCTGGCCGCTGCGCTGACCTCTTGGACGATGTGCCGCAGCGACTCAATCATTGGCTTCTTGCTTTGCCAAGGAGCGGCCCTGCGTGGAACCTGGGGGCAGGCGTCAGTGCCCCAAGGTTACCTCTGGAAGCGCGTTCAAAAGCTACTGCGCTTGGTGCCATAACGGCATTGCATGCCCGCCCGCCCTACTGGTGGGCACTGCTCCTGGCCTCGTGCATCAATAGAAACCATCCGCTTCCCGTTCCAACGCTCCTGCCCTGCTCGGTGCCTCAGCCTTTAGGTGCCCTGCCGTGGGCTCTCCGAGCACCGTCCTGTCAGTGCTAAGAGGGTGTCATGATTTTGAAGAGAATAGGCCACTCTCTAAAGAAACCTTACATGGCGTCGATACTGACGGAAAAATGCTCCCATATTATTTGGATTTTCCAATACTTACACGCCGATCACAAGGATCTTCTGGGGTAGGTCGGTAACAGCAAGAAGGGCCCATTGCGATGATGTCTCCGCTCGCTCGCCTCACCCTGGCATTCACCCTGACAGCTACCATCAATCTGCCGGCGATTGCTGACGTCATTCTGCTTCGCCAAGTCATCCAGGAAACTCCGGAAAATAGCGCAGCAGGCCTCGAGCGGCCCATATCCGGCATGCCCATGTCCGAGGTGGCCGTGCGATTCGGCCAGCCGTTGGAAAAGCGTGAATCCGTCGGTACCCCCCCGATCACCCGCTGGATCTATGACAGATACACCGTATATTTCGAGCATGATCGCGTGCTTAGCGCGGTGATTCGCAGACGCGCCTCCCCGTCAACCGAAGAACCTCAGACCCCCTGATCCCCAGGGCCGGTCGCCCCAATGCTCCCATCAGCCGGAGCTAACACACCCGTTAACCATTATTATTCTTCTATCCGCCTCATTCTCTGGGCATGGCCTGCGAGAACAGCGCACTCGCCATGAGGCCCAGGGAGCGGATTCGCGGACCCGTTTCCCGATGATGGATAGCTCCTGAAACAGGCGTGGATTGCGAAGCGCCATTCCCACAGCGGAAGGCAACATCCCGTGGGGCGGGCCTGCAGCCATCAAGATCGCCGCCGGTACCGGCCGAGCACGGATATAGCGCTGCACGATGACGCCGCCCAAGGAGTGGTTGATTAGGACTGGCGGTGCATGCAGATGCGCCACCGTATCTTCGAGATCGGCCGTGTACAAACCGCAACGCAGGCCGAGGCAGGTCACGAGCAGGGCGCCGGCAGATCAATTCCAGTTCCATGCGCTGGTTGACGACCGGCCGCGCCACGGGGGGAGGAGCGCACACCGCAGAAGGGGAGGACAAACGGCTCAAGTGCAGTCAGGAGGTATTGCCGGCGATGAAGCGGCGCCGGTCAATACCGCTAGGTGTGCACCAACACAGCGTGGCAGTGCGTCCAGGCTGTACCCGCCCTCGAGCATGGACATGAGTCTGCCCTCGCTGTACTGATCGGCGATCTCCAGCAGGCGTGTCGTCATCCACCCATAACATGTCGTGCTCAGGTTGATTTGGGCGAGCGGATCCGCGGCATGGGCGTCAAAGCCGGCGGAGATCAACACGGCCTGCGGTCGAAATGCGTGCAGCTTGGGCAGGATCTGCTGTGAAAAGGCGCTTTGGTATTCTTCATCTCCCGCCCCCGCCGGCATGGGACAGTTGAGCGTTGCCCCTTGCCCCTGCCCTTTGCCCGTCTCCGAGCTGCTGCCGGTTCCGGGGTAGAAAGGGTACTGGTGCAGACTGATGTAGAGTACCGAGGCGTCCTCTTCAAAGCTGTGCTGGGTGCCATTGCCGTGGTGAACATCCCAGTCAAGAATAGCAATTTTTTCTAAGCCATGCTGACGCTGGAGGTAGCGAGCCACAATCGCGATATTGTTGAAAAGGCAAAAGCCCAGTGCCAAATCATGCTCGGCGTGGTGACCGGGCGGACGTACCAGTGCAAAACCGTTGTCGACCCGGCGATTGACAACATCATCTGCAAGCGCCAATACACCGCCCACCGCCAATTTCGCCACCTCGTAGGACTCGGCTGAGATGCCGACATCGAATACATCCAGGTAGGGCAAGCCCCGCTGACAGGCCTGCTGGACTCGGTCGACGTAGCGGTGCGCATGAATCGATTCGATCCATTCCCGCGCGGCCGGGCGCGGTGTGAGCCGCTCAAAAGTGCTGAACCAGGATTGTCGCTTAAGGAACTCCATGACGGCAAGGAGCCGCTCCCGGCGTTCGGGATGCCCTGGTCCCGCGTCGTGATCCAGGAAAACAGGATCGTACAGAAAACCGCTGGCCATCGATCCTGCTACATGTTGGGGTAGTTGGGGCCGGCCCCGCCCTCCGGCGTGACCCATTGAATATTCTGCATTGGATCCTTGATGTCACAGGTCTTACAGTGCACGCAATTGGCCGCATTAATTTGCAGGCGAGGCGTGCCGGTTTCCTCGTCGGTCACGATCTCGTAGACCCCCGCCGGGCAATAGCGCTGCTCTGGAGCATCGTACTCACGCAAGTTCACCCGAATCGGGATCTCTGGATCCCGCAGCCGCAGGTGTACCGGCTGATCCTCGTCGTGATCCGTGTTAGCAAGGTACACGGAAGAAAGCCGATCAAAAGTGAGCTTGCCATCGGGCTTTGCATAGCTGATTTTCCGAGCCTCTTTGGCCTTTCGTAAGCGCGTATGGTCTGGGTGGTGATGGAGTGTCCAGGGCGCCCGCCCACGGAGCAGGTACGCTTCGAGCCCTGATAGGGCGAGGCCGGTCCACAGACCATAACGAAACGCAGGGCGAATATTCCGCTCCCGACGCAGTTCCGTCCACAGCCACGACTGCTGCAAACGTTCGGCGTAAGCCGTGATTTCCCGCGGACCGCCCGACTCGGCCGACAGCGCCGCGTATACCGCCTCCGCTGCGGTCATGCCGGATTTCATCGCGGTGTGAATGCCTTTAATCTTGGGGACGTTCAAGAAGCCGGCCGTATCTCCAATCAGCATCCCCCCGGGAAAGGTCAGCCTCGGGATGGATTGCAAGCCTCCTTCGCTCAGAGCGCGCGCACCGTAGGCGATGCGCTTGCCGCCCGCAAATGTAGCGCGAAAGCGGGGGTGCGTCTTGAATCGCTGAAATTCCTCGAAAGGACTCAGATAGGGATTCTGGTAATCCAGGCCGATCACGAAACCGACCGCCACTTGGTGGTTCTCCAGATGGTAAACGAATGATCCTCCATAGGTCTTGGTATCCAGCGGCCACCCGATGGTGTGCACGACCAGGCCCGGCTGGTGCCGTTCGGGCTCGACTTCCCACAACTCCTTGATGCCAATACCGTAGGTCTGCGGGTCGGCATGGGCGCGAAGCTTAAAGCGGTCGAATAAAGTCTGAGTCAGGGAACCGCGGCAGCCCTCCGCAAAGAGGGTCTGCTTACCCAGTAGCTCAACGCCTGGCACATAGGTCGGCTTCGGTTGTCCGTCGCGATCAACGCCCATATCGCCGGTGGCCACACCGCGTACGGATCCGGCCTCATCGTAGAGTACCTCCGCCGCGGCGAAACCCCCAAAAAGCTCCACCCCCAGCCCTTCGGCGTACTCCGCAAGCCAGCGGCAAAGATTGCCGAGGCTGATGATATAGTTACCCTCACCATGCATCTGCGGCGGTGTCGGCAGCCGTATCGCCCGCTTATCGGTGAGAAAAAAGAACCGATCCGCTGATACCGGCGTATTAAGGGGAGCGCCTCTAGCCTGCCAGTCGGGGATGAGCTCGTTCAACGCACGCGGCTCGATCACCGCCCCCGAGAGAATATGGGCGCCCACCTCCGAACCCTTCTCGACAACACAGATAGAGAGTTCGCCGCCGTGCTCGGCGTTGAGCTGCCCAAGCCGAATGGCCGCGGCGAGACCCGATGGGCCGGCGCCCACGATCACCACATCAAACTCCATCGACTCCCGTGCCAAGTCTCTCCTCCGCGCTGCTCGTGATTAGCTTAACAAGCCGTTTGAAAACCTACTGCCGCTTGGCATAGCGGCGCACTTGAACTTCCGACCCACCAGGCCGCTGCGCACCGTCATCAATATACCCCATGACGGACACAGTAACAGGGCCTCAGCAAAGCCCCCCACCGGACACTGCTATTGACGTTTAGGTAAACGGCAGTATATTTTGGGTTAGCTTGAGTTTTCGTTATGCATACCCCCGCAGGCAAAACTTAGGGGCGGTAAATTCCTTCCCATGATTGACTCGTACAGCCTACCCCTTCCCCACGCTTGCGGCAAATAGACCGACGGAATAGCTTCATGAAGATCCTGGTCGCAGTAAAACGTGTTGTCGACTACAACGTCAAGATTCGCGTCAAGGCAGAGCAAACTGGCGTGGAAACCGCCAACGTCAAGATGTCCATGAACCCCTTCGACGAAATCGCAGTAGAAGAGGCGCTGCGTATCCGCGAGGCCGGCACCGCCAGTGAAGTGATCGCTGTATCCATCGGCGCCGCAAAGTGTCAGGAGACGCTGCGTACGGCGCTGGCGATGGGCGCCGACCGCGGGATTTTGGTGGAGACGGAGTCGGAACTGCAGCCCTTGGCGGTGAGCAAAATCTTGGCGGCGCTGGTTGAACGCGAGCAGCCCGAGATGGTCCTTCTGGGCAAGCAGGCGATCGACGACGACAGCAATCAGACCGGGCAGATGCTGGCGGCATTGCTCGCCTGGCCGCAAGGCACCTTTGCCTCTAAAGTGGCGTTCAAAGACGGCGGCGTCGAGGTCACAAGAGAGATCGACGGTGGCCTCGAGACCGTTGCTCTTAGTCTTCCGTGCGTCATTACCACGGACCTGCGGCTCAACGAACCCCGCTACGCAACGCTGCCAAACATCATGAAGGCCAAGAAAAAGCCTATCGACACCTATCAGCCCGATGCCCTGGGAGTCGAGGTAGAGCCGCGCCTCGCCGTGCTGCGTGTCACCGAGCCGGCGTCACGCCAGGCAGGCATCAAGGTTTCGAGCGTTGCGGAGTTGGTCGACAAACTGCGCAATGAAGCGAAGGTAATTTAAGGTACTTTTAATGAGCACTTTGGTCCTTGCCGAGCATGATAATCGCCAGCTTAAGCGGGCAACACTCACCACGGTAACCGCCGCAGCGCAGCTCGACGACGATGTCCATATCTTGGTTGCTGGCAGTGACTGCCAGCCCGTAGCAGAAGCAGCCGCGCGGGTTAAGGGCGTTAGCCAAGTCAAGATCGCCGACGACCCGAGGTACGAGCATGCCTTGGCCGAACCGCTGGCGGCGCTGTTGGCAGGCCTTGCCGAAAATTACGGATATCTGCTCGCGCCCGGCTCCACTTTCGGTAAGAACGTGCTGCCGCGGGTGGCCGCGTTGCTTGACGTCGCGCCCATCTCCGACATCATCGGTATCGAGTCCGGTGATACCTTTCAGCGACCGATTTACGCAGGCAACGCCATCGCCACGGTTCAGTCACGCGACAAGATCAAGGTAATCACCGTGCGCGGCACCGCCTTCGATGCCGCTCCCGATAGCGATGATCTGGCGGTGATAGAGAATCTCTCGCCAGCGGAGGACACGGCCATGTCGCGCTTCGTTGGCCAATCGCTCACGCAGTCCAAACGCCCCGAGCTCACCGCCGCTCGCGTGGTGATTTCGGGCGGCCGGGGCCTGCAGAGCGGAGAGAATTTCAAAATGCTCGAGCAGATCGCCGATCAGCTCGGGGCAGCAGTGGGCGCATCTCGAGCCGCCGTGGATGCGGGCTTCGTGCCCAACGATTATCAGGTGGGTCAGACAGGTAAGGTGGTGGCGCCCGATCTCTACATCGCCGTGGGTATTTCCGGAGCCATTCAGCATCTCGCCGGCATGAAGGACAGCAAAGTCATCGTGGCCATCAACAAGGATGAGGAAGCGCCCATCTTTCAGATCGCGGACTATGGTTTGATTGGCGATTTGTTCAAAATTTTGCCGGAGCTCGAAGCGGCGCTCAACTCTTAAAATCTGGCTTAAAATGTCGCCAGCGCCAGGCGGCGCGGGCGACCGCGACGAGTCTGGAATCGCATCTCGAAGATGAAGGACGCCGCGGCGTTTTTTCGGCTCTATTTGCGGTGGGGCGGATGGGAAAAACCCTCCCCTACATACAGAATGAGTGAGGCGATGCGCTGCCTGAGCTATTCGCCTACGCGCGCGAACTTGGCCCCGCTCTCGCCGGCGGGGCGCGTTGCCACTGCCGGGTCCACGATCCAGCCCTCCAAGGCATCGGCCCAAACCGGGATCCCGTAACCATAGCTGCGCTGGGTGTACGCCCATGCGGCTTGCACGGCGCACATCAAAGCATCGAGCTGATCGCCTGCCCCATCCTCGACTATCGCCTGCGCCATGGCGCCGCAAAGCGCTACCTGAAAACCATAGCTGCCAGCGAGACGGGCCGACATCAGAGCGTTCAGGATGTCCCGACGTGCCTGTTCTCGCGCTTGCGTCTGGCGGTTCGGTGCATCGCTCTTGTAGCTGCGCCGCCCAATCCAGCGACGCGCCACCAATGCCGGATAGGCTTCCACCACCACGCGGTCCTCTAGACTCGGCCGACAGGGAAGCACGCTGGCGCTGGATCGGGCAAGTCGCGGGGCGCCGCGCAAAAACATGCGTCCGACCGGCACCCCATAGAGCATCATCGGACTGCGGGCGTCGGCGCGCGCATC
>JAGTVB010000338.1 GCA_018224385.1 Gammaproteobacteria bacterium | reverse complement strand
CTCAAGGGACGTCGTGAATACATCCTGCAGACTCTGGGCATTCCCCTCTAATTCATGCTGGTGCGGACCAAATGATGATCCTGGTAAACGGTGACTTTAAAGTGATGTTATCCATGTGGGTCATGAGAGCGACAAGCGCTTTATCAGGATGTATTGAAATGCTTCCAAGGCTATCATAATCCCGTCAAAGGCGGCGAGTTGTGCGGGCGGTTTTCGGTCAATCGATGCGCGCTTCCCGACCTCGCCTGCGGGGAAATCGTTACAAAAACTAAAAATCCTTTTCCTGTGACCGCGCTCCCACTAAGAACCGCTTTACCAAAAGCGCAAACCCCAATCCGTGCACGCGTTAACTGCACCGGATGGCCGCCGGCGGGGGCCTTATCTGGGTAAGTGATCGCCGATTTCACAATATTGTCACAATGTTGTGCAAGAATTTCGGCGTGAGGGAGACCGGTAGGTAGTGACTATCGACTAGCGACGCCTTATCAAATTGCGCACCACACCGAAAGGTTAGGAGTCACTTCAGATTCAGTAGACGGTTTGGTTTAAAACGAGAATTGGCCATAACCTGATGCACGAAGAGGAGCTGCCCGTGTTTAGAAAGTTTATTGGCTTGGCGGCTTTTGCCGCGACGTTTGCGGTTGTCTCGGGTGTCAACGCCCAGGCCGGCCGCGGCTATATCTTTATCGTGGGCTCATCCACGGTTTATCCATTCGCCACCGTGGTGGCTGAACGATTCGGTAAGACCAGCGACTTTCCGACCCCCAAGATCGAATCCACCGGTTCCGGCGGCGGGCTAAAGCTTTTCTGTGCCGGCGTGGGCGTCAAGCACCCCGACATCGCTAACTCTTCGCGGCGCATCAAAGAGTCCGAGGTGGCGACCTGCGACAAGAATGGCGTGAAAGAGATCACCGAGGTCAAGATCGGCTATGACGGGATTGTCATTGCGAGTGATAAGACCGCGCCGCAGATATCTATGTCGCTGCGGGACGTTTTCCTTGCGCTCGCCAAGCAGGTGCCCGATCCGCAGGGCGGCGAGAAGCTCGTATCCAATCCCTACAAGACCTGGAGGGATGTCAACCCGGACCTCCCGGATACCCGCATCGAGGTGCTCGGCCCGCCGCCGACCTCCGGAACCCGTGACGCGTTCTCTGAGCTTGCCATGGAAGGGGGATGCGAGACGTTTGACTTCATCAAGGCCATGAAGAAAAGTGATGAGGACACCTTCAAGCAGGTTTGCCACACGCTACGCGAGGACGGCGGCTATGTGGAAGCGGGTGAGAACGACAACCTGATCGTGCAGAAGCTACAGGCGAATCCGAAGGCACTGGGCGTTTTCGGATTCAGCTTCCTGGATCAAAATGCGGACAAGGTTCAAGGGACGAAGATCGATGGTGTCGAGCCGGAGTTTGACGCCATCGCCAGCGGCGAGTATCCCATCTCGCGGCCGTTGTACTTCTATGTCAAAAAAGCCCATGTCGGCGTCATTCCGGGCATCCCCGAGTATCTGGAAGAATGGACCAGCGATCAGGCCTGGGGTCCTGACGGTTACCTGGCAGACCGGGGATTGATTCCTCTATCTGACGAAGAGCGCGAACAGGTGGCCAAGAGCGCTGCCAACCTCGAGAGTCTAGACCTGGCGAGTGGCAATTGATTCCGCGTAGTGATAGGACGGTGGCGATGCTGCGGGTCCGATGGAGGCCAGCCGCATCGCCGTACGCTGTACGGCGGCCGCATGAGACACCCAGTACCGGCAATCGAAGTCCCATGAGGTAAAGCACTCTTGTCAATGCCAATGCTCCTACTGGTGCTTCTCGTGTTGTCGGCCGGCGGTTACCAATTGGGCCGGCGTCGCTCCTTGGCGGTGAGCGCCGATGACGGGGCCGCGCCCGGGCAGCGGTTGCACTCCCTTCCCAGCTATTACGGGTTCCATACCGCGCTTTGGACCGGCATCCCGGCGCTCATCCTGCTGGCACTGTGGATCGCGCTGCAGCCGATCGTCATTACCCAGCTGGTCCTATCCGATCTTCCTGCCGAGGTGCGGTTGCTGCCCGAGGCGCGCCTGAATCTGGTGATCAGTGACATCAAGAACCTGGCCAGCGGAAATATCGTTTCCGCTCAGGTCGACCCGGCGATGCGCGCGGCGGCCGACCACTACCTGCAGCTGCAGGCGATCAGCTCGGCGGCGCTGACGGTGGTGGTGCTGGCGCTTGCTCTCGGGGGTATCTCCATCGGTTGGCGCTTGGTCTCGCCCGAGTTTAGGGCGCGAAATTCGGTCGAGCGCATGGTCAACATTTTCCTCGTTGCGAGCTCCTCCGTTGCCATTCTGACCACGCTCGGCATCGTCTTGTCGGTGCTGTTCGAGGCGATTCGTTTCTTTCAGGTGGTGCCGGTGACGGAATTTCTCTTCGGATTGCACTGGAGTCCACAGACCGCCATTCGCGCCGATCAGGTGGGCTCCTCGGGGGCTTTCGGGACGGTTCCCCTATTTGCCGGCACCCTGCTCATTTCTGCCATTGCCATGGTGGTGGCTGTTCCCATCGGCCTCATGTCCGCCCTCTACCTTTCGGAGTATGCAAACCGCAGGTTCCGGGCGGTGGCGAAGCCGCTCCTGGAGATCCTCGCCGGCATCCCCACTGTGGTCTACGGTTTCTTCGCGGCCTTGACGGTGGCGCCGCTCGTTCGCGATGCGGGCACGTCCATCGGCCTTAACGTCGCCTCTGAAAGCGCGCTCGCAGCCGGCATGGTGATGGGCATCATGATCATTCCGTTTGTCTCCTCGCTCTCGGACGATGTCATCAATGCGGTGCCCCAGGCCATGCGCGATGGATCCTATGCGCTTGGCAGCACCCGCTCGGAAACCATCAAGTATGTCATCCTGCCCGCGGCCCTACCGGGAATCGTGGGGGGTATTCTGCTCGCGGTCTCGCGGGCCATCGGCGAGACCATGATCGTAGTCATGGCAGCGGGCCTGGGCGCCAATCTGACCGCCAATCCACTAGAAGCGGTGACCACCGTGACGGTGCAGATCGTGACCCTGCTTACCGGGGACCAGGAGTTTGACAGCCCGAAAACGCTGGCCGCGTTTGCGCTTGGGCTGGTGCTGTTTCTGATCACGCTGGTCCTCAACGTGATCGCGCTGTACGTCGTCAGAAGGTACCGAGAACAGTATGAGTAATTTCTCCGATCCGGCGTCGCCCGCGGCAGCGACGGCGAGGAGCAAGCGTGCCACCGATCTCATGCGCCAGGGGTTGGCAGCTCGCCACCGCGCGGAGCGGCGCTTTCGGCGGTACGGCTTGATCGCCATTGTTCTGGGCCTAACGTTTGTGCTGTTCCTGCTGACGAGCATTTCGGCCACCGGTCTGCCCGCCTTCCAGCAGACTTATGTGGAGCTCGATATTTATTTCGATCCCGAGGAAATCGACCCGGAAGGTACCCGTCTCCCCAAGACCCTTTCCCGCGCAAATTATGCCGCGTTGGTGCGCTCGACCCTGCGTCACTATTTTCCGGAAGTCAGCGAACGGCGTGCGTTGCGCGAGCTGTACAAGATGGTGAGCTCTGGGGCAGGATTTGAGCTGCGAAAAAAGGTCATGCAGAATCCGGAGCTCATCGGTACCACGGAAACGATCTGGGTGCCAACGTCAGACGACGTGGATATGCTGGTCAAGGGTCATATCGATCGGCATCTGCCCGAAAGCGAGCGCCGGGTCAGCGACCAGCAGATCGCGTGGATCGATCAACTCATGGCGCGCGGCAAGCTCGAAAAGCGGTTCAATACGTTGTTCTTCGTCAACGGCGATTCTCGGCAGCCGGAGCTGGCCGGTATCTGGGGTGCGGTAATGGGCTCAGTGTATACCCTGCTGGTTACCCTGAGCCTTGCTTTTCCCCTCGGGGTGGGAACCGCTATTTACCTGGAGGAGTTTGCACCGAAGAACCGTTGGACTGACCTCGTCGAGGTCAACATCAACAATTTGGCGGCCGTCCCCTCCATCGTATTCGGGCTTTTAGGGCTTGCGGTTTTCATTAATTTCTTTGGCCTGCCGCGCTCGGTGCCCCTGGTGGGTGGTTTGGTCCTCACGCTGATGACGCTTCCCACCATCATCATCGCCAGCCGGGCGGCGCTCAAATCCGTGCCGCCTTCCATTCGGGAGGCGGCATTGGGCATGGGGGCTTCAAAGATGCAGATGGTGGCCCATCACGTGCTGCCTCTGGCCATGCCCGGCATGCTCACGGGCGCCATCATCGGTATGGCCCAGGCGCTGGGAGAGACGGCGCCGCTGCTGATGATCGGCATGGTGGCGTTCATCGTCGATGTGCCCGGCGGACCGCTCGATCCGGGCACGGTGCTGCCGGTACAAATTTATCTCTGGGCGGACAGCCCGGAGCGCGCGTTCGTGGAGAAGACGGCGGCAGCGATCATGGTGCTGTTGGGATTTCTCATCATGATGAATGCCCTGGCCGTTTATCTGCGTAAGCGATTTGAGCGACGGTGGTAAGGGACGCACCGCCTCCACAAGTGCCATGAGGGCGAGGCAAGCGAACAGGTGAAGCCATGAACATCAGCGCAATGCAACAAGCAAGGGTTGCCGCGCCAGCCGCCGCTACCACGATCAAAATGCATACACCCGAACCCTCCTTCCAGGAAAGAGAGTTTGCCGGGACGGTAGGCACCGTGACTGTGGACAATCCGAAGATCGTGTCGCGTAACGTTAATGTCTATTACGGCGACAAGCATGCGATCAAAAACGTCAGTCTCGATGTCGGTGCGAACGAGATCGTCGCCATGATTGGCCCTTCGGGGTGCGGCAAGTCAACGTTCTTGCGCTGCTTTAACCGCATGAACGACACCATCGATAGCTGTCGGGTCACTGGTGAGATTCGTCTCGACGGCGAGGACATCCACAACCAGAAGCTCGACGTGGTGCAGCTTCGGGCACGGGTGGGCATGGTGTTCCAAAAACCGAACCCTTTCCCCAAGTCTATTTATGAAAACGTGGCTTACGGCCCCCGTATCCACGGCATGACCAAGAATCGAGCCGAGCTGGATGAGCTGGTGCAATTGAGCCTGGAGAAGGCGGGTCTATGGGAGGAAGTGAAGGATCGCATGGACCAGCCGGGGACCGGACTCTCCGGTGGACAGCAACAGCGGCTCTGCATTGCGCGGGCCATTGCCGTGAGCCCGGAGGTCATCTTGATGGACGAGCCCTGCTCCGCCCTGGATCCCATCGCCACCGCCAAGATCGAAGAGCTGATGGATGAGCTGCGCGCCAACTACACCATCTGTATCGTCACCCACTCGATGCAGCAGGCGGCGCGTGTTTCCCAGCGCACGGCCTATTTCCATATGGGCGACCTGGTGGAAGTCGGGGAGACTTCGGACATCTTCACCAATCCCAGGCACAAGCTCACCGAAGATTACATCACCGGCCGTTTCGGCTGATGGGTTGAATCCGCCGGACGGCTGGCACCCATCGGGCGCTCGTCCAACAGAGGGTCTTGCAATGGTGGAACAACACACCGTAAAGCGGTTTGACGCGGAGCTGAATAATCTTCGAAGCCTGGTGCTCAAGATGGGCGGACTGGTTCAGGAGCAGATCGAAGGCGCCATCAAGGCTTTGGATGACGAGGATCTGGATGCCGCGCGGCACATCGCCTTGCGGGATCAGCTGGTGAATCGTTACAACGTCCAGGTCGATGAGGACTCGGTCAATCTGCTCGCTCGCCGGCAGCCCATGGGTTCCGATCTGAGGCTCATCGTCGCTTTGGAAAAAACCGTCGCTGATCTGGAACGCATCGGAGACGAGGCGGCGAAGATCGCGCAAATGGTGCTGCGTATCTACGATAGCGGTGGCACCGCACCCAATCACGGTCTGTTGCGGGACGTGCCGGCGATGGCAGAGCTCGCCTTGCGGCTGCTAACGGGCGCCCTGGACGCGGTGGCGAGGATGGACACCGATAAGGCTCTGGAGGTGGCTCGGCGGGATGCCGATCTGGATGAGGCGTTCGGCGCTGCCATCCGGCACCTTTCCACCTACATCATGGAAGATCCGCGCAATATGGGGCACGCCATCAATGCGGTGTTTATTCTCAAGGCGTTGGAGCGGATGGGCGATCACTCCAAGAACATCGCCGAGTATGTGCTCTATTACGTGAAGGGAAAGGACATCCGCAGCATTGAGGGCAAGCAGGCGACGGATCTCGCGGTTACCTCGGCATGAAGCGGGCGGATTTTTTGGGGCCCTATCGCTGTTGACCGTCGGGAGGGGGCGCCGAATCTATAGGTGTATTCATTCACGGTATGTTAGGCAAAGCGTCCCGCCCCAGGGGGGCCGCCGCCTTTTTTAACGATGGGCTGTGCTCATTAAACGTCAAGCGTCCAGCGTTTCGGACAGGTAACATCGGATCCGGTCTTCGACGCGTTGCTTAATGGGGAGCAACAGCCACCCCAGCT
>JAGTVB010000337.1 GCA_018224385.1 Gammaproteobacteria bacterium | reverse complement strand
CCAGCCAATAACCTCAGCCGGGAAGGTTCAGGAAGGGTGTTCGATGCTGGGTTCATGGGTTCGTGGCCACGCTCGCGGAGTACCAAGTCGGTCTGGCGGAATCGGAGTCCGAAAGCCTCAACGGCCAGCGCTCTCGGACCCCGATGGCAATCGGCTAGCTCACCGGCGTTACCACGGATGGGCGTAGACGCCGGCGTACATGAAATAGTGCCGAAGCAGATAACCGCCCATAAGCACCAACACGGAGGCAAACACGATAGGAGCGTGACTGGTCCAGCCCCGAATCACCCCCTTGAGCTCCAAGAAGAACGGTACCAGCAACCCGAATCCGATAAACCCGATGAGCCAACCGAGGTCATTCCATAACAACTCGAAGGACTTGTGCGCCGATACTTGGCCGACCTGAAGGTACTTGAAGAAGGAGAAGATAATGACCAGCTCAGCGGCGATCAGGATGACGTCGGAGCGTTCATAAAAGGACCGCAGCGCCTGGTCCTCGGGACGCTTGACGAAAATATTGAGCACCAGCAGCAGATAAGCCAGGGCGGTGGAGAAGGCGGACACCGTGAATAATACCGGCACGCCTGGATTGTGCCACAGTCCGACCGCTGGGAACGATTGCACCAGCAAGCCGGTGTAGACGGCGACGCCGATGCCATTGATAGCGGCCAGCCAACCAAGCGTCTTGTGGTAGCGCAGGCAAAGGTTCGCCACGTTTTTCACCACCGGCAACTGAAGGATCTTGCCAATCAGCGGCAGCCGCTGAAAGGCGGGTGACTCCACAAAGTAAGGCAACGGATAAAGCGCCCCCCAAACCATCATCCAAGTGATGAACTGGGTGCCCCAGGCAATCCAGGCATCGGGCTTGTTAAGCAGCACCAGTGGGTTGAGCACATGAATCACGGCCAAATGGTCCAGGAGATGGAAGAACAGCATCAAGGAACCCGCGCCGAGCATGACGAAGCTCGACAGGGTAGCCCAGATGACCAGGGTGGGATGCTTCTGGCGGTATATATCGGTGAGAAAGGCGACCGCCATGACGGCAGCACCCAGTCCGCCTAAGAACAGGTAGATCGCGAACCACCAAGTCCACCAATCCTGCGTGACATAGCTCATCGTGACATCCATCACACCATCCTCTTCTGTTCTTCGATGTAGTAAACGTTCGGGTGTGTTCCGAGATGAGGCATCAGCGGGCGCGCGGCCCCACTTGCCACGAGCTCCGTGATCGGGTCATTGGGATCGTCCAGATCGCCGAACATCCGCGACTCCCCAACGCAGGTTTCCACACAGGCTGGCTTCTTGCCGGCTGCCACTCGGTGGGCGCAGAAGTCACATTTGTCGACGCTTGGATGCTCACGTCGAAAATCGTTGCCGAAGAACTCCTTACCGCGCTTGATATCGTCGTAGGTGATCGGATAGCGCGCGTCGTAGGGGCAGGCCATGGCACACGCGCCACAGCCCATGCAGAGCGCTTCGTCGACCATCACGATGCCATTATCGAGCTGATAGGTAGCGCCGGTGGGACACACCGTCATGCACGGCGGGTTAGAACAGTGGTTGCAAAGCCGCGGGAAAAAGCGCCGTGTCACTCGCTCTGCGGTGCCAATCTCCTTGTCGTGCACATAGGTGCGCCACTCGTCGTTCCACACCGGCGTTTGGTTTTCCATTGCGCAGGCGGCCATGCAGGCGTTGCAGCCGACGCACGTATTGAGATCGATGACCATGGCATAGCGGGTCATGCCACACCTCCTTTATCACTGAGCTTTGCCACCCGAATGGTGAATTCTTGGGAGCGAAATCCGGCCACCACCGGATCGACCAGGTAGGGAATAAGCTTATTGGTCGCGGTACCAAACCCGTGGCTGCGGGATAAGCTCTTGTTCTCTACCCCGAAGGAGGAGTGCATAAAGAGCGCGTCGCGATGGATCATGCGGGTCACGTAGGCGATGCCATCGGCCTGCTGCCCCGAAAGCGTATTGGTCAGCATAATACGGTCTCCACTGACAATATTGAGCCCCGAGGCGCGATCGGGATGCATCCAAATACCGGCATAGATATCACGCTTGAACTCGTTGAGCGCGGAGAGCACCGGATTGTTGCTGTTGGTGGATGCGTAGGAAACGGTGGGTGTTTTACCGTAGGTGAAGTAGAACTCATCCGAGTCCAGCGGCGCGTCCATGGTGGCGTTTTCACGACAGGTGGTCGGAATGGGCGCGGCGAGCACACTAAAGTGCGGTCCGCTGGCGCCCTTCGCCCGCAATTCATCGAAGAAGGTGCTGAAGTACTCGACCCGCCCGCTGCCCGTCGGCAGCGGCAGTTTTCGAGGCATGGCCGACGTTTGCAGAATTTCCGCCTTGTCTTGCTCGATGAAGACCCCCTGCTTGCGCAGCGTGCGGTCCAGGTTCTCGACGGTCGTGTGCGCCTTGCGCGCCGCCTCGGAAAAAGACACCTCGCGACAGGCGGTGGAGAAGGGACTCGGAGCGCCCTGTGCCTTGAGCCGCGCATAGGCCTGCTTAACGGGTTCCTTGGGAAGGCCCGTGAGCTGTTCCACCCAGGTGAGAAAGGCTTCGGTGTTGCCGCTGATGATCTCGGTCATGCGCAGCAGAATATCCGGTGATTCTTCGCTCTCGTAGAGGGGATCAATGGCGGCGTAGCGGGTCGTTAGCGCGAGATCGTGATTCACGCCATTGCCATACAAGGTCGGCTCATTGCGTTCGAGATAAGTCGAGTTCGGCAGGATGACGTCGGCGTAAGCGCTGGTATCCGAGGGCAGGACGTCAATGAGGACCACCAGGGCCATGTTGTCGTGCGATAAGATATTCTTCCAGTGGGTATCCGGATAGTAGTGGCGCACCGGGTTGGCGGCGTTAACCATCACTGCCCGGCAAAGGTAGGGATTGCCCTTGTAGGAGAGATCACCTTCCACGGCCTCCTTGAGGCCCGTATCGGCCATCGCCGGTAGCGCAACGAACGGCCGCCCGGCTTCTCTCTCCTGCTCGCTGAAGGCCCAGGCCCAGCCGGGGCGCCCATGGGAGAAGTTCTTCGGATCGGAGACGGCGCTTGCCACCATCTTTACGAACGGCAGGCCAGCGAGGGTGACCAGCGGCGGGCCCGAAGGGTGACCTTCACTCATGGCCTTGAGCATGTGCGCGGCTTTGTGATGGAATTCGCCGCTCATGATCCAGCCGCCTTCCTTATCGATTCCGCCGGTAAGCCCCTGGATCATGGCCTGCACCCGCCGCAACATCATAATGTTGCCGTAGCGCGCGCCGTGCCAGCCGGGATCGACGATGGCCGGCCGCGTGGTGCCAAACTCTCGCGCGATGCGCCGGATGGTCTCGGCGGGAACGCCGGTCGTTTGCGCCGCCCATTCCGGCGTGTTGTCCTTTATCATGGCCATCTGCGCCTGCATCACCGTCATCACCGGCCGATCATCCACGGTGAGCCCATCCGGCGCCTTGAGGGCCGGATACAGCGAGGCCCCGGCGACGTCCTTTGAGTTGTCGTTGGTAAACGCGGGCAGCGTGTGCACGGTGGAGCCGCCTTCGGCGACCACGCGAGGCTGCTTTTTGTCGTCCACAGCGAGCTGCCATTCGCCGGCGTCATCTTGGTAGACCAGGAACGGCATGTTGGTGTGGCGGCGCAGAAACTCGCTGTCGTAATTACCTTCATCGAGCATCACCTGCAGCATCGCCAGCATGAAATCGAGATCGGTTCCGGGCCGGATGGCGAGCCATTCATCTGCCTTGGCTGCAGTCTCCGACAGGCGCGGATCGAGGGCAACGACCTTGGCACCCCTTTTTTTCGCATTGGCAAAACGCACCATGCGGCAGGTGGAAACCGCTGCGATGGAGGCGTTGTTGGCCACGAATAGGATGTATTTGGCGTTGTCGTAATCCGGCAGCACCTCGTCGTGGATGTTGAAATTGCCGGTGACCGAATCGGTACCGGTGTGTCCGGTGGTGACACAGTGCTGCATCGGCGAAGCGACGATATTGGGAACCTCGTTGGCCATGGCAAAGGGCACCGCCCAGTTCATGTAGAAGACACAGGAGGTCCAGCCGCCCACGACGCTCCATTCCCAAGGCTGGATTTCAGCTTGTTTGGATTTGCTTTCGATGTAGTTCCAAGCCTCCTCCCAGGTGGCGGCCCGAAACGCAAAATCGCCGCGCTTGGATCCCTCTACGCGGATGAGCGGCGTCTTCAGTCGGTCGTTGTCATAGGTCTGCCGCAGCCCCGCCTGGCCTCGTGCACACAGCTTGCCGCGGTTGAGGGTGGAGTGGGGGTTGCCGTCCAACTTGACCACACGCTTAACACCGTTGCTGGTTCGCGTCGTCACTTGAACGTTGCACAGAGACGAACAGAAGTTGCAGATGGTGTAAGAAGTCTCTTCACCATCGGGGAGTGCGGGCGGGGTCGCCTTGCCGAGAAGCGTCAGCGGTTTGAGCAGGCCAACGCCCGCGCTGCCATAGCCCGTCGCCTTCAAAAAGGTTCGCCGCGTCATCCGGGGAAATTGCCAAGCCATCGTATCCTCCTTATCCTCCGGTCCAGTGGGCGCTCAATGCCGTCTCACGCAGCCAAGCCACGGGCAAAAAACCCTTACCGTGCTCCGCTTGGGACCGTTTCATTGTTGAGCCAGGCGCGGTGGAATTTCACCGCTTCCCAGCAATAGTAGCGGAGTCGGTCGTGTGGCCGGCTTGGGTCTACCCGTTACTTGAGGTAAGGGTGGAGTCCGCAGTGCACCGTCAAAACACGGTTGCGGTAACGCACGGCACAATAGGCACCATACTCAGTAACCTATCGTGGGATCATTGATAGATCTCAATCGAGGGAAATTTCTTCCAGACGCTCGCGATCGCAGCGAAACAGGTTGGTCTTTAACTCGGTGAGGGCCTTGCCGCGTTTGAGCTCCGCAATGACCCGGCTGGACGTTTCGGTGGTAAGCCCGAGGATGGCCCCTACGTCCTCCCGACTGAACAGGTGGCAGGTCGGGTGTGGGCCCTCGTCGAGAAGGTGGAGGAACAAGCGTGCGACTCGGGCTCGGGCGCTTCCGGTGGACAGCGTTGTCAGCCACTCATCAGCGCGATGCAAGGATCGCCGCCAGCGTTCCATCAGTGGATTCAAGAGACGCGGCGTTTCCCGGTTGAGCCGATGCACGACCTCGCAGGGAATACGGCAAGTCAAAACACTCTGTAGCGCGATCGCCGTATGCTCATACGCCTGACCAAAGAGCGCCTCCAAACCCGCAACGTCGCCTTGACGCAGTAGGCGCACGATGCGATGGCGACCGTTGGGTAAGTACTGGACCAGCTTGACGACGCCGCTCCTTATGGTGAAGACGGCTCCGCTCTCGCCGCCCTGCGGGTAGATGAGCGATCCCTTCTCGTAATGCATATCATGAATGGGCATATGGATATGCAGGAAGTCTTCTTCCTTCAGGTCAACGAAGAGAACCAGCTCTCGAATCCCGCACTTGCGGCAATTGGACTGCCCACTCCAGGCAACCTCGATCTTCTGTCTTTCCATCGCTCTCTAGTGTTTTCGCTTGTTGGCCGAGCCCACACCTAAGGAGACGTTTGATAACTTCTGACGCGGGTATATGTAGCGCTCATAGGCGCGGCGTCTATTCTATAAGACCCTCTGCAGATGAGAATGACACCGCCTTAACAGCAAGCAGCATACACGACGATCTATTGTTGATGTTTGCCTGGACGGCTTGGTAACTGAGAATTGTAACGTATTCGTTTACCATTCTACCATCAAACCCTATAATTGTAGTCCTATTTCAGCCAATGGTATTGCGCCATGCGTGTGGCCGACGAAGCCCTCACCTTTGACGACGTTTTGTTAGTTCCCGCCTATTCGGCCGTTATGCCACGCGAGGTGCAGCTGTCCACAAGGCTGACCCGCGATATTGAGCTCAATATTCCCATCATCTCCGCGGCCATGGACATGGTCACCGAGGCGCGGCTAGCGATCAGCCTTGCGCAGGAGGGCGGCATTGGCATTATCCACAAGAATATGAGCGCCAATGAGCAGGCCAATCAAGTGCGGATGGTGAAGAAATTCGAGAGCGGCGTGATCAAAGATCCCATCACCGTGACGCCGGACACGAGTATCCGCGAGGTCTTGCAACTCACC
Source organism: Gammaproteobacteria bacterium (assembly GCA_018224385.1). Taxonomy (GTDB): domain Bacteria; phylum Pseudomonadota; class Gammaproteobacteria; order HK1; family HK1; genus JAGTVB01. The sequence continues at coordinate 8,515 of JAGTVB010000337.1, read as the reverse complement.
CGCACACACAACATTTCCGGTGTGCCGGTGGTCGATGGTGAGGCGCTCGTCGGGATTGTTACCAGCCGGGATCTGCGTTTCGAGACGCGGTACGAGAACCCGGTTTCCGCGGTCATGACGCCGGCTGAGCGCCTGGTTACGGTGCGCGAGGGCGCGAGCCGGGAAGAAGTAAAGCAACTTTTGCACAAGCACCGCATTGAAAAGGTGCTGGTGGTAAACGACGATTTTCAGCTTCGTGGACTGGTCACCGTGAAAGACATCCAGAAGTCCACCGAATACCCCAATGCCTGTAAGGACGAGCACGGGCAGCTTCGGGTGGGCGCTGCCATTAGCACCGGTGCGGGTACCGAGGAGCGCGTCGCGCGGCTGGTCGAAGCCGGCGTCGATGTGTTGGTGCTCGATACCGCCCACGGTCACTCCGAAGGCGTGCTGTCGAGGCTGCGCTGGATCAAGGGCCACTATCCCGATGTGCAGGTGATCGGCGGCAATATCGCTACGGCGGCGGCGGCAAGCGCTTTGGTTGAGGCCGGCGCGGATGCCGTCAAGGTGGGGATCGGGCCCGGCTCGATTTGCACGACCCGGATTGTGGCGGGCGTGGGGGTTCCGCAGATTACCGCGATTGCCGAAACCAGCAAGGCGCTGCGGGGGACCGGGGTTCCTCTGATTGCCGATGGCGGGATCCGTTATTCAGGGGACATCGCCAAAGCCATCGCTGCGGGTGCTTACGCGGTGATGATTGGCGGCCTCTTTGCCGGCACCGAGGAGTCTCCTGGAGAGGTGGAGCTTTACCAGGGTCGTTCGTATAAGGCCTACCGCGGGATGGGCTCTATGGGGGCCATGTCACAAACACAAGGATCCGGCGATCGCTACTTCCAGGAGGAGGTAACGGAGCTCGAGAAGCTGGTACCCGAGGGCATCGAGGGTCGCGTGCCGTACAAGGGAAGCCTTTCGGCGATCATTTATCAGCTCCTTGGCGGACTGCGCGCGAGTATGGGCTACACCGGCTGCGAGTCCTTAGAGCAGATGCGGCAGAAGGCCAGTTTCGTGCGAATGACCCAGGCTGGGGTGCGTGAGAGCCACGTGCATGACGTCAGCATCACTAAGGAGGCGCCGAACTATCGACTCGAGTAGCCTGGTTGCCAACAAAGCAGACGGGCTCCCTTGAGTCCCGATGTCTGCCGCAGTCGCGGCTTTGCCTCACAGGTCAGTTCCACCAATCACCTACCATGCCTTTCTTCGATCCTAACGCCAGCCGCTCCATCCACGACGAGCGCATCCTCATCCTGGACTTTGGGTCCCAGTATGCGCAGCTCATCGCCCGACGTGTCCGCGAAGCGGGGGTGTATTCAGAAATCTGGCCGTACGACGCGGATGCCGCGGCGTTGCACGCGCTTAGACCCAGGGGCGTGATTCTATCCGGCGGTCCTGAATCGGTTTCAGTTGCGCCACAGGTCCGTGTTCCCGATGTGGTCTTCGAACTCGGTGTGCCGGTGCTGGGGATTTGCTATGGTATGCAAGCGATGGCGGAGCAGCTCGGGGGCGCGGTGGAGCCTTCCATGCACCGTGAGTTTGGCTATGCGCAAGTGCGGGCCCATGGCCATTCCCGGCTGTTGCGCGACATCGAGGACCACGCCAGCCCGGAAGGCTTTGCCTTGTTGGATGTCTGGATGAGCCACGGGGATCGGGTGCAGACATTACCGGCGGGCTTCGCAGTGATTGCGTCTTCGGCCAATAGTCCCATTGCGGCCATGGCGGACGAGGTTCGGGGACTTTATGGCCTGCAGTTCCATCCAGAGGTAACTCATACCCGTCAAGGAAGCCGTATACTTCGCCGGTTTGTCCATGACATCTGCAACTGTGGTGATCTATGGACCCCGACGCAGATTATCGAGGAAAGCATCGAGCGGATCCGGGAGCAAGTTGGCCGCGAACAGGTTCTGCTGGCGCTCTCAGGTGGTGTGGACTCCTCGGTAGTGGCCGCCATGTTACACAAGGCAATCGGCGACCAGCTTACCTGTTTGTTTGTCGATAACGGTCTGCTTAGGCTCAATGAAGCCGAGGAGGTTATGGCGACATTCGCGCAGCACCTGGGAATTCGAGTGCTGCGCCGCGATGCCGAGACGCGGTTTTTGAAGGCTCTGGAGGGGGTCGAGGACCCTGAGCAGAAGCGCAAGATTATCGGGAATCTATTTATTCAGCTGTTCGAAGAGGAGGCGCGCGAACTGCCGGCCATCACATGGCTTGCTCAGGGCACCATCTATCCGGACGTTATCGAGTCCGCCGGGGCCGCCACCGGCAAGGCGCGGGTCATCAAGTCACATCACAATGTAGGCGGTCTACCGGCGCGGATGCACCTGAAGCTGCTCGAGCCGCTACGCGAGCTGTTCAAGGACGAAGTGCGCAAGATCGGGATGGAGCTGGGATTACCCTATGACCAGGTGTATCGTCATCCGTTTCCCGGGCCGGGACTTGGCGTGCGTATCCTCGGTGAGGTGAAGAAAGCGTATGCCGACATCCTGCGCAAGGCCGACGCTATCTTTATCGAAGAGCTCAGGGCTAACGATCTCTACTATGCGGTGAGTCAGGCATTTGCCGTCTTTTTGCCGGTGCGTTCCGTGGGCGTCATGGGGGATGCGCGGCGCTACGAGTACGTGATAGCCCTGCGCGCGGTGGAAACACTGGATTTCATGACAGCGCACTGGGCTCGTCTGCCCCATCAGCTGTTGGACCACATCGCAACGCGCATCATCAACGAGATCCCTGGCATCTCCCGCGTGACCTACGATATTTCAAGTAAACCGCCTGCGACCATCGAGTGGGAGTGAGCGGATATTTGGGGACATTTGGGGAGGTATTTGGGTGTCCCCAAACTATGACCCAAACTAGTGAACGGTGCGCGCGCCATGCCCGGGTCGGCGCGCAGTCCCGCCACCGAAGCCGTGTTCACGATCGCGCCGCGACCGGCCTTGGCCATGTGCGCCAGCTCGTGCTTGAGGCAGAGAAAGACGCCGCTGACGTCGACGCTCATGATCCGGTTCCAGTCGTTCTCCGTTTGCTCGGCAAACGGTGTGGTCGGCGGCAGCAGGCCGGCGTTGTTGAACGCGACGTCAAGCCCGCCGAACTCCGCAACCGCGCGCGTGACCAGCGCCTGCACCTGAGCGCTGTCGGTCACGTCCGTCTTCTGGAAGACGGCTTTCTTTGCCGCCGGCAGCGAGGATGTCGCCCGCCGTGGCCTCCGCACGCGTGTCGACGTTGCCGATCACGACCGCAGCGCGCGCCGCCGCAAAGGTGAGCGCCGTCGCGCGGCCGATCCCGGATGCCGCGCCGCGCCTTCGATCTCGAGTCTAGCAGCTGATTGATGCACTGGCAGCCCTGTGGCGAAGATGTCCTGAATCGTATGCGCTAACCGGCTACGCAAAGACCCTTCTCGACGCTCATCACAAACTCCGGCTTTGCCAACGAGAAACGCAGAAGCAAGCCGTATTCCGATCCTGAAACCGCCAAACCCATGCAGCGCGACTGGCGCTGACACGTAAATCCGATAGATCGGGACGTCGATTGACTTCAAACGAGGTCAGAGTGACTATGGCCGGACTGGTGCTGGACGTGGTCCGATGTCGCGCAAGCTCCACAAAGCGCTCATGGCCGCTACGCACCGCGGCAACGGACAGGGAGCCGTTTACGGCGCGGGATTTCGACTGACGCGGAAGGGACACACTGAACGATGGCCAACCGGCAGCCTACAATCTTTTTCGGCCACGGCAACCCGATGAACGCCGTCACCAGCAACGACTACACGGAGGCCTGGCGGCGCGTAGGGCGGGAAACGCCCAGACCAAGAGCGATCCTGTCGATCTCCGCTCACTGGTACGTGCCCGGCACGGCCGTCACGATCTCCACCGCGCCAAAGACGATTCACGACTTCGGCGGATTTCCCCCGGAACTGTATCAGGTCCAATATTCCGCGCCCGGCGATCCCGCACTGGCGCGACGCGTTCAGCAACTGCTGTCACCTCTGGAAGTGACAGCGGACGATACCTGGGGACTGGATCACGGAACCTGGTCAGTACTCCTGCACGTTTATCCCGAGGCCGATATTCCGGTTGTGCAACTCAGCATCGACGCGGCCCAGCCCGCCGCATTTCATTTCGACATCGGCAAGCAGCTCGCGCCGCTCAGGGATGAAGGCATCCTGATCGTCGGCAGCGGCAACCTCGTGCACAATCTCCGCACCTATGCCTGGGGTCGGCAGCTGCAAGAGCCCTACGATTGGGCGGTCCGCTTCGAGAACACGGCCAAGGCGTTGATGCTTGCCGGCGACTTCGAGCCGCTCGTCGACTGTGAGGCTCTCGGAGCGGATGCGGCGATCTCGATTCCGACTCCCGATCACTATCTGCCGCTGCTCTACGTGCTCGGCGCCGGGCAGCCGGGCGAATCCATCCTCTTTCCGGTAGAGGGCATCGAGGGCGGATCAATCTCCATGCTGGCGGTGCGGGTCGGTTGAGCGGCGCGGATACGACGCTTCAACAGGACCAATGCGAGATGTTCAGTTCGAGCCTGTTTCCAACGCAGCGATGCTGCCCCTCGGCGCGTTAGCTTATACTCGGGATATCTGGAAAGTTCCTGGTCCGATGTCTGCTGCATCGGTTCGTTTCACCATTGCATCCCGCGGGAGTCAGATATGAAAATTCAAGCAGCGGTGACTCATGCCCAGGGCCAGCCTTTTTCCATCGAAGAGGTGTCCCTGTCGGGACCCAAGGCGAACGAAGTACTGGTCAGGATTGTCGCCACGGGCGTCTGTCATACCGATGCGGTGGGGCGTGATCTGGGCGTGTCGCCCTATCCCATCGTGCTAGGCCATGAGGGTGCCGGCGTCGTTGAGCAGGTAGGTGAGAACGTAACCCGTCTGGCGCCCGGTGACCATGTGGTGATGTCCTTTGCTCATTGCGGCCAATGTGAAAATTGCCTCACCGGGCATCCGACCGTATGCTCGACCTTCAATGAGCTGAATTTTGGCGGACACATGGAAGATCACACCTGCCGTCTGCACCAGGGCGACACCGATCTGCACACTTTCTTCGGTCAATCCTCCTTTGGCACTCACGTCGTGGCTCACGAGCGCAACGTGGTCAAGGTCGACAAGGAGGTGAACCTGGCGCTGCTCGGGCCGTTGGGGTGCGGCATTCAGACCGGTGCCGGTACGGTGCTCAACCGCCTCAAACCAGAGTTCGGCACCTCCATCGCCGTGTACGGCTGTGGTGCCGTGGGGCTAAGTGCGGTCATGGCGGCGAAAATCGCCGGCTGCCCGCAGATCTTCGCTGTGGCTGTTCATGACAGCCGTCTGGAACTGGCCCGCGAGCTGGGGGCGACCCATACACTGAATGGCAAGAATGTCGATGTGGTCAAGGAGATCAAGGCCCACGCCAATGGCGGTACGCACTATGCCGTGGAGACCACGGGTGTGCCGCCGGTCGTGCGTCAGTGTCTGAACGCACTGCGCCCATTGGGGCAGGCGGCAATCGTCGGGGTGACACCGGAAATGACCATCGATGTGCATAACGACCTGATGGCCGAAGGCAAGAGCATGATCGGCGTGATCGAAGGCGACTCGGTACCGCGGGTGTTCATTCCCCAGTTGGTCGAGTTCTACAAGGCGGGCAGATTTCCTTTCGACAGACTGGTCAAGTTCTATGACTTCCGTGATATCAACCAGGCCTTCGAAGACTCCAAGTCCGGTGCGACCGTCAAGCCGATTCTCAAGTTGGCCTGAGCCCCTGCACGTACTGTATGGAGCGGGTAGCATGTCGCTCCGCCATTTGCTTGACAGGCGGTCTCTCACCTGCGTTCGGCGGCTATGGGGCGGTGCGCCCGGAGTAACTGGCATTGTTTTCCGGGCTGGCCATACTCAACTCGTGGCGCGGAATCTGATGGATTCTTCGCCATACCCTGTGCATGGGGCGTTGATCTGGTCTAACGGTACGGGTTTGAATACATAGCGAGAGGACGTCCATGAACAACCCACCCGCCTATCGGAACCTCGAACAGTTGCCGATCGCCGGTCAATGGCGCGAAGGCGCCTCAGGTAGCACCCTGAATGTTACCGACCCCTTCACCGGGGATACGTTGTTGAGCCTGCCGATGGCCGGCCGCGAGGATCTGGATGAGGCCTACCGCGGCGCGCGCGTGCTGCTGGGTGGCGAGCCGCAAGGCAATGTCATGCCGCCGCATGTGTTCGGCGATGTCACTGCGGATATGGATATCGCCAGGGAGGAGATTTTCGGTCCGCTGGTGGGCATTCAGTCGGCCCGCGATGCCGAGCATGCGCTGGAGCTGGCCAACCGCAGCGAGTACGGACTTTCCAGTGCGGTCTTTACGAGAGACATCTCCCGTGGCGTGCAATTTGCCCAGCGCCTTCGCGCGGGCATGACCCACGTCAACGATATGCCCGTCAATGACGAGGCGAACGCGCCCTTCGGTGGCGAGAAAAATTCGGGCATAGGTCGCTTCAATGGCGATTGGGCGATCGAAGAATTCACCACTGACCATTGGATCACGGTGCAGAGCGCGCCGCGCGGCTATCCGTTCTGAGCCGGGGGCCGGCCGTTACGACTGAATGACCGATGCGATCATTGAAAAGCATCACAAGTCGCCTTGCCATTACGGATCTATGTAAACAATGGGAGCATGACATGCTGTCGTCCTTGCGTAGTGCGATCGCGAAGCAGGTGTTTGCTGCGGGCGTGGCTCTACCTCTGGCCTGGCTGGGCGCCAGCGCTCAGGCTGAAAGCCAATGGGGTAGTGGCGAGAACCTGTACAACAAGCTCTGTGGTTATTGCCACAAGCCGGAGGTCGGCGTCGGTCCGGTGCTGGAAGGCCGCAGTCTGCCGGAGGCCTATGTCAGGGCTATCGTGCGCTATGGGCTTCAATGCCATGCCGGCCTTCCCCGCCTCCTACATCGATGATGAATCCATCGCTCTGGTCGTCGAGTATCTGTCGACCCTGCCGGGGCCGGTCACTCAGCCTTGAGGAGCTTGTCATGACCGTCGATCGACGTTTCGTTCTCAAAGGCATGGTCCTTGGCGCCGCCGGTGTGGTGTTGAGCCGATCGGTGTCGGTATTGGGGGGTGTGGCCCCTTCGCCTGTGCACGGCGATGTCCGCCCGGCACTGGCGCTGGTTGGCAATGGCACGGCTGGATCGGCCTTTGTGCAGGGTGCCAGAGCGGCTGTCGGTACGCGGTTGCACGTGCAGCAGGTGAGCCCGGATCTGGGTTTCATGCTGGATCTCGAGCGCCAGTTGCGCGCGGGTCGGCCGATGCGGATTATCGGTCTGCTGGACGATGCCTCGGCGGTGCTGGTGCTGGATCTGGCGCGCAGTGCCGGGGGCCGTATCCACTGGCTGGGGCAACACACCGGCGAGGCCGGCATGACCCGCCATCATTTGCTGAATACCGATCTTGCCGAAGGTTGCACACGGCAACTCAGCCGCCAGCTGCATGCCTGCGGTGTCGGTTTCACCCTGAATGAGGAGCGTCAGGGCAGCACGGCCCCAGTCCGACAGCTGGCGGGGCCGGCCCGCAACGGAGCAGGTTCTGCACAGTGGGCAGCCAGTGTCGGCTATCTGCTGGCCGCGCTGGGTACGCGCCCGACCATGACGCCGCGGGTCCCCGCGCAGAGTGCGCTGCTCAGCGGCAGTTTCGTTTCCTTGTCGATCGAGGCCTGAGGGAGTCTGATCCATGTCTGAACAGAAGAATGGTGTGCTGCCCAGAGGCGTGACGCAGGAAGAATTCAATGCGGCAGTGGAAAAATTTCGCGCCCTGTTGGGGGAAGAGAACGTGCTGGTCAAGGCCGAGCAGTTGATTCCCTACAACAAGATCATGATATCGGTTGAGAATGCCGCCCATGCGCCTTCGGCTGCGCTGACCGCCACCACAGTCGAGCAGGTGCAAGGCATCGTGAAAATCTGCAATCAGCATCGGATACCGATCTGGACCATCTCCACCGGGCGCAACTTCGGTTACGGTACGGCGGCGCCGGTGCAGCGCGGACAGATCATTCTCGACCTGAAGAAGATGAACAAGATCATCAAGATCGATCCGGACATGTGCACTGCCCTGGTCGAGCCGGGCGTGACCTTCCAGCAGCTGTACGACTACATCGAAGAGAACAACCTGCCGCTGATGCTGTCCTTCTCGGCGCCTTCGGCGATTGCCGGCCCGCTGGGCAACACCATGGATCGTGGGGTGGGTTACACACCCTACGGCGAGCACTTCATGATGCAGTGCGGCATGGAAGTGGTGCTGGCCAACGGCGATGTGTACCGCACCGGCATGGGCGGCGTCAAAGGCAGCAACACTTGGCAGATTTTCAAGTGGGGCTATGGCCCGACGCTGGATGGCATGTTCACGCAGTCCAACTACGGCATCACCACCAAGATGGGCTTCTGGCTGATGCCCAGGCCGCCGGCGTACAAGCCGTTCGAAGTGATCTTCGAGAACGAAGCGGATATCGTCGAGAT